>CBIHRX010000201.1:0-12575 GCA_966212555.1 uncultured Massilia sp. | reverse complement strand
TGAGGCGGTGCGACCAGTACTCGCGCGGCACGCGGGCGAAGTGCATCTCGCCGCACCGGATCTGGATCGGCTTCCCGTCGAGCAGGAAGTCATGCTCGCCGATCGCGAAGCGGTGCGAGGCGGCCGCGTGGAGGGTGCCCGTGAACGGCAGCAGGGCAGCGCCCTGCAGCAGGCGCCTGCGTTGGTAACTGATGGTCATGTGGTCGATCGTAATGGTTAGAGCTTGCCGCGCAGGCCGAACTTGATGGTGCGGCCATCATACTTCGCATAGTCCATGCGGGTGCGGTGGCCGTCGCCGTACTGGCCGGTCGCGTCCTCGAAGTAATCGTACGACAGCGTGTTGGTCAGGTTCAGCGCATCGAGACGCAGTTCCAGGTTCTCGGTCAGCTTGTAGCTGATGGTGCCGTCCAGGTAACCGCGCGCGGCGCGCCAGCGGATCAGGTCGTCGCCGTTGTTCTTCGGATTGTCCCCGTGCAGCGAACGGCCCTTGTAGTTGTACGACAGGCGCATCGCCAGGGGGCCGCGCTCGTAGTAGGTCGTGAAGCTGTACGCGTACTTCGGCACCGAGTTGACTTCGATTTCCTTGCCGGCGTTCGTGATCCATTTCTGGCTGTTGAACGGGTCGATGTGCGTGTAGCTGGCCAGCGCGCCCAGGCCCTTGAACGGATCGGGCAGGAAGTTGAAGTCCTGCTGGTAGGCGAGTTCATAGCCCTTGAGCGTCTGCTGGCCCGCGTTGCCGTAGGTGCGCAGCGTCATCGGCAGGTTCGGATCGACCTTGCCGTTCGCGTCGTGGAAGATCGCGCCCAGTGCGGTGTCCGGGAGGCCCAGCGCGCCGAACGTGGTCTGCGTCGTGCTGGACACCGTCGCGTCGGTCAGCTCCTTCTTGAAGTAGGCGGCCGACAGCAGGCTGCCCGGCTTGAAGTACCACTCCAGGCTCGTGTCGAGGTTCTTCGACTGCTGCGGCTTCAGGTTCGGGTTGCCCGCGGTGGCCGTGTTGTCGAACTGGTTCGGGATGACGGTCTGCGCGGCGATGATCGACAGCGACGCGCGGCTGATCGTCTTGCCGTACGACGCGCGCCAGATCAGGTCATCGGTCAGGTCGTACGCGGCGCTGACGGCCGGCAGCACGTTCGTGTACTTGCCGTGTTCCTGGTTCGGCAGGTAGGTATTGCCGGCGCCGGACTTCTTGTAGTTGTCGATGCCCAGTTTCGTCTGCGCCCAGCGCACGCCGGCGTTGATGCGCAGTTCGCGGTTCAGCACCTCGCCCTTGAAATCGGATTGCACGAAGCCGGTGGTGACCTTCTCTTCCGCGCCGAAGCTCTGTGCCGGCGTGAACGCGTCGGGGGTGTTGTAGGCCAGCGGATCGTACGTCGAATACGTATAGCTGCGCGTGAACGTGCCGAACTGGTGCGGCCAGCCGTCGCCCATGTCCAGGTTCGGGATCGGCAGCGTCGACACCATGTTGCTGCGCAGGCCCGCGTCGCCGTACGACTTCAGCTTGGCCACCATGGCGGACGTGCCGTTGCGCTTCTCGATCGTCTTCGTCGTGTCGACGTAGACCAGGCCGCCCTTGAAGTGGCCCGTCCAGTCGCCCCACATGTCGTAGTCCTGGTCCAGCACGAGGCGCGCCTGGCGGCCCTTGTCCGTCTCGCGCGTCCAGCCGGTGCTGATGTCGAAGCCCGTGAAGTTGGCGGGGTTCGTGTAGTCGACGGTCGACGACATCGACGGGTACACGTGGTCCGAACCGTAGTCGATGGTGGAATCGACGCCGAAGATCTGGCCCGACAGCGTGTCCTGGTAGCTCTTCGCGTCGCTGTTGTTCGCGGACAGCTGGCCGGTCAGCACCGTACCCTTCTTGACTTCCCAGCGGCCGTTCAGGGCGAGGTAGCCGAACTTGGTCTTGTCCTCGCCGTAGGTGACGCCGCTGCTGTACGACGTATTGCCGAAGGTACCCGTGAGCAGGTTCGACGTCGGGTCGATATGGACGTCCAGCGGGACGAGGCCGTTGTGGCCTGTCTGGCCGGCCGGCGCGTTGCGGTTGGTCGTCTTGCTGTTGCGGATCAGGATGCCGTAATACAGCTCGTCGCGGCTGTTCTGCAGTTGCGAGGCCAGGCCGTCCAGGCTGATATTCAGGCCGCCTTCCTTGTACTGCAGCGACGTCACGAGACCGTCGCGCGTGCGCCGGTTCTGCGAGCCGTAGAAGCGGTAGATGCGGGGCAACAGCGCGTTGTCGATCTGGTCGCGCGTGTAGCCGGACAGGTTCGCGCGCGGATCGTCGTAGTCCAGCTGCAGCGCGAAGTTGCCCAGCACGGGCGACGCGCTGCCGCGGCGCGAGCTGTTGTAGCCGCCCGTCGCCTCGAAGCCGGAGCGGTTGTTGACGGCCTTCGAGTGCGACGCGCCGGCCAGGAAGCCCCAGTTGCCCCACGTGTTCGAATACAGCGCGAACAGGTTCGGATCGGTCTTCTCCGACATCGTGTTGTAGGCGGCCGACACGCCGTAGCGGACGGTGCGCTTCGGATTGTCGAACGGGCGCGGCGTCTGCAGGTCGACGACGCCGCCCATGCCGCCTTCCGGCAGTTCGGCCAGCGGGGACTTGTAGAAGTCGACGCGGCCGAACAGCTCGGAGGCGAACACGTCGTAGTTGAAGCCGCGCGCCGCGCTGCCGATGGTGCTCGTCGACGTCGTGTTGACGGGCGCGCCGTTCAGCGTGGTCACCGTGTATTCGGTCGGCAGGCCGCGGATCGAGATGCGCTGGCCTTCCGCCGAGCTTTCGTCGCGGTTCAGGATCACGCCCGGCACGCGCTGCAGCGACTCGGCCACGTTCGCCTCGGGGAACTTGCCGATGTCCTCGGCGACGATCGAATCGCGCACGCCGATGGCCTGCTGCTTCAGGTTCAGCGCCTTCTGCAGGCTGGAACGGAAGCCGGTGACGACGACGGTCGTCGTGGCGGCGGCATCGGCGGCCGGCGGCGCCGGCTCGGTGGTGGGTGCGGCGGGCGCGGTCGCATCCTGTGCCAGGGCCTGGTTCCCATAGGCGGCGGCCAGCGCCATCGGCAGCAGCGTGGCAAGCAACTTCTTGTTCATCTTGTCTCCATTCTTGTGTCGTTATTGGAACATGGGGTGCCGGTCTGGGGCACTACTGCTGTGGTCTTTACGCCGGCTGGTGGTCACGTTACCACAAGCGATTATTGAACGGCAATAGCGCACGCATCAAGCGAATCGGAACGTAACTCCTTGTTTTTACAAGATATTGCCCACGATATCGGCGAATTTTGTGTCTCGCCGTAACGACAGCCATGTCAAACGGTCATACCTTTGACGAATTTTGTGATGTACGTTGTCTCATTTTTCCGTCAGACTTCCCTCCATGCGTAAAGTCAGCAAACTCAGTGAAGTCGCCCGGCTCGCGGGCGTGGCCCCCATCACGGCGTCGCGCGCCATTCGCGGCGCAGGCTATGTGTCGGCCGAGACGCGCGAGCGCATCATGGCCGCCGCCGCGCAATTGAATTACACGCCCGATCCGCTGGCGCGGCGCATGCGCGGCGACCGCAGCCGGCTGCTGGGCGTGTTCGTCAACAATTACGGCCCCGTCGTGCTGCACGAGATCATCCGCGCCCTCTCCACGCACGCGCGCGCCCAGGGCTACGACCTGCTGCTGTTCAACGCGGAACGCTTCGACAGCCCGGACCGCATGGCGACATGCGACCTGCTGGGCAAGCTGTGCGACGGGCTGATGGTGGTGATGCCGGGCGCGGACGACCGCTTCCTGGACGCCATCGAACGCCAGCAGGTGGCCAGCGTCGTGATCTGCTTCGACGCGCGCCCCCTCGCGGTGCCCGTCGTGGCGGCGGAAAACCGCCTGGGCGCGCGCGTGGCCGTGAACCACCTGCTGGATCTGGGCCACCGCCGCATCGCCTACATCGCGGGCAATCCGGGCACGGGCCAGAGCGCGGAGCGCGAACGGGGCTACGTGGATGCGCTGCAGGCGGCCGGCATCGCGCCCGATCCGGCGCTCGTCGTCAACGGCGCGTTCGTGCAGCCGGGCGGCTATGCGGCGACGGAACAGCTGCTCGCCCTCCCCGTCCCGCCGACCGCGATCTTCGCGGCCAACGACGAGATGGCGTTCGGCGCGATCGACGCCATCAACAGCCGCGGGCTGAAGGTCCCGCACGACATCTCGGTGATCGGCTTCGACGACATTCCGACCGCCAGCTGCGTGTTTCCGAAGCTGACGACGATGCACCAGCCGTTCGACGCCATCGCCGCCTATGCCGTGCGCGAAGTGGTCGGCATGATCGCGGGGCAGACATCGGGCCCCGCGCGCATCGCGTTTCCCGCGAAGCTCACCGTGCGCGATTCCACCGGACCGGCCCCGCGGGCGGAGGCTATGCCGACGACGCCGCGCCGACCCGCCCGCGCGCGGCGCGTGCCAGTGTCCGGAACATGATCAGGCTGGTCCCCGCCAGCAGGCCGCCGGCCAGCAGGGTCAGGCCGTAGAAGTGGCCCGTCGTGTCCAGCAGGGGGCCGAGCAGGAAGCTCAGCACGATGTTGGACGTGGAGAACAGGAAGCGCTTGGCGCCGTCGAACTGCAGGAAGCGGGCGCGCGGGAACAGCACCATCGGCAGCGACGCGGACGCCGTGTAATACGTGCCCGCCACGACCGCGTGCAGCACGTAGACGATGGCAAAACTCTGCAGGTCGTGCACGGCGAGGAAGCCGCCCGCCCCCACGCACAGGTACAACCCCATCGACCACACCGTGACGCTGGCGGCGCTGTAGCGGTCGACCAGCCAGCCGATCACGGACGACAGCCCGATCGACAGCGTGTACGACAGCGCCAGCAGCCGGCCCAGCGTGGCCTTGTCCATGCCGATCGATTCGGCGTACAGCTGCGAGAACGTATTGAACGGCATGAACGTCAGTTCGGACGCCGTCAGCGCGAGGAACACGAGCAGGAAGTAGCGGTCGGACAGGCATTCGCGCCAGTACGCGCGGCCCATCGCGCGCCACGTCACGGCATCCCGGCCATCCACCGACGCCGGCCCATATTCCCCCTCCTTCAGGCGCAGGCACATGAGCATGACGGCGATGCCGAAGAACAGGCCGATGCCGAGGAAGACTTCGCGCAGGTGGTGTTCCGTCAGGCGGAAGAACCACAGGTTGAACAGGATGCCGGCGACGAGGCTCACGATACGGAAGCCCGCGTAGAAGCGCCCGAGGATGGGACGCGGCACGATGTCGTTCACGAGGCCCGCGTACAGCGCGAGCGTCACGAGGGCGACGCCTTCGAACACCGTCCAGAACAGGCAGAACCACGCCAGCACGCACGTGTCCACGCCGGGCGACAGCGTCCCGAGCAGGCGGTCGGTGACGCGGCCGAACGCGGCGCAGTTGCCCAGCGCGATGAGAACGAGCGCGGCGACGGGCGTGATCCCCATCAGGAACGGCAATCGCCGCCCCCAGCGGCTGCGGAAGCGGTCGGAGCGGAAGCCGACGATGGGCACGAGCACGGCACCCAGCAGCGCCGGCAGTGCGGACACGAGCACGGCGATCATCGTGTCGCTGGCGTGGTGCTGGCGCAGCAGTTCCATGACGCCGGGGATGGCCGAGCGGTCGCGGAAGGCGATGGCAAATTCGCCGAACAGCAGCCAGAACAGGACGATGGCGAGGCCCGCCGTCGTGTAGCGCAACGTACCGACGGCGCGGGCGCTTTTGTCTTCCAACATGGACGCGTTTCCCACTAACAAGAGCTAAAGCATCGCCGTAGCCTAGGGAAAGTGCAAGCTTTAAATTTCCAAAAACCGGGGTCAGACCCCGGTTTTTGGAAATTGACCAAAAAAAAGACCTGCCATCCCTGGGCAGGCCGAACACGGGCACGGGGGCCCGCGAAGGAGAGAATCAGTGGGTCAGTTTCGCCATTTCGGACGCGACCAGCAGCACCGCGCCCACGCCGAAATGCGCCGTCGAATCGCGGTCCACGACTTGGCCGGGGATCGCGCGGTCGCCGATGGGCTGCACGTAGCCGACCTTGCCGTCCGGCTGGATGGCCGTGCGGGTCAGGTAGTCCCAGCCCTTCGCCGCCACCGGCAGGTACGCGCCGCGGTCCAGCAAACCGTTGTTGATACCCCACAGCATGCCGTAGGTGAAGAACGCGGTGCCGCTCGTTTCCGGGCCCGGCGCGTGGGCCGGGTCGAGCAGGCTGCGCGTCCAGTAACCTTCCGGCGCCTGGATGCCCTTCAGCGTCTGCGCCATCGCGCGGAAGCGGTCCTCGAACAGCGGACGGTACGGATCGTCGCGCGGCAGGTCCGCCAGCACCTTCGCCAGCGCGGCGAACACCCAGCCGTCGCCCCGGGCCCAGAAGTCCTTCTTGCCGTTCACGCTCTGGTGCTTCGGGTAGACGTAGCGCGCGTCGCGGTAGTACAGGTGCGTTTCGGGGTCGTACATCAAACCGTTCGCGTACTCGAAATACGCGACCATTTTGTCGAGGTAGCGGCGGTCGCCCGTCAGGCGGTACATCTTCGTCATGACGGGCATGACCATGTACAGGCCGTCCGCCCACCACCAGTAATCGACGCGGTCCGTGCCGATCTCGTAGCCCATCACCTCGCGCGCCCGGGCGACGCGGCGCGGATCCTGCGGGCCGAGACGATACAGGTCGATATAGCTCTGGAAGCAGACCTGCCAGTCGCCGAACAGCACGTGGTCGTCCGTCTCGCCGTACGTGAGCTTCCACTCGGCCTTGTTGTCGGATTTGGCGCCCTTCCAGCCGTTGTACTCGGCCCACCGTTCCGAATACTGGCGGTACGCCTCGTTGCGCGTGACCTCGTAGGCAGCGAGATTCCCCGTGTGGTACACGGCCACGTTCCAGAACGACCATTCCGTCGCCGGCGTCGTGCGCTGCCAGTAGCCGTTCACCTTGTCGATGACGGCGAGCGCCTCGGCCCGCGTCGGGATCGTCGCACTTTGTCCCTGCTGCGTTTCCTGCGCGGGAACCGCCGCGCCCTTGCCCGCCATGTCGGCGCAGCCGGCCAGCAGGAGCATGCCGCCCGCCAGGACCGCCGCCATCGTTCGCTTCTTCATGTGACTCCTTCAGGTTTCATGTCGCTATCGCTACGTTCAGGTCGCCGGCGCCGAGCGGCTGCGCGGACGCCAGCCGGACGCGGTACAACGCCTCGCCCCATTCGCGTTTCAGGCCCGGGTCGTCCAGCGCCAGCCGCTCGACGTCGGCACGCAGCGCGCGCGGATCGAACTTCAGGTGCACGGTCCGGCCGCCGGCCACGGGCAGGGAGACGACGCCCGCCCGCCCCGCGTCGGGCTTGCGCGGCGTGACGAAGACGAGGGCCACGGGCACGGGCGTGGACAGCGCGAACGTCTCGCGCAGGTTCACCGTGCCGGCATCCCGGTCGAGCGCGATGCGCCGCTCCCACGTCTTGATGCCCGCTTCCGGGCCGTAGGCGGTGGCGAGATCCATCGTCATCCCCGCATCGTCTGCGCGCAGCCTGCTCGCCCGGTCGCGCGCATCCCGGCCGGCCTGCATGCGGCCGCCCACGAGCGGCAGGTTGTGCCAGCCCGACTGCATGGTCCAGATGGTGTACCGGTCCTTGCTGAACGTCTTCGCCGTATAGGCTTCGACGCCGGGATCCACGAACACGGGCTGGCCGTCGTGGAACACGATGAAGCTGCCGGAATCGTGGTGGCCGTGGCTGCGCGCGTTCGACGCCGCCTGCACGGCGAGAAAGAAGCCCTCGCCCCATCCGCCCCGCGCCCGCGCCGTCATCAGGCCCAGGGCGGGATACCAGGACGCGCGCTGCAGGGCGTCGCGGCCGGGCGTCTCCCGCATGCGTGCGATTTCCAGCACGTCCGCCACGTCGCGCGCGAGGCGGCCCTGGTCGGACAGCTCGACGCCGCGCGTGGGGGCGCGGAACGCGCCGAACGCGGCCAGGTCGGCGTCGCCGGTGGCGCGGCCGAAGCGGTGCAGCAGCGGCGGCGAGTGGTGCACCTTCGCGTGCGCGTCGCCATAGTTCACGTACCAGTCGCCGGCCACGTGCACGTCCAGCACGTAGTGGCCCATGCGGCGCACGAACGGGTCGGACGTCAGGCCGACGGCGCCTCCGGTCGCCGAATCCAGCGCCATCAGGCTGTCGAGGTAAGGACCGGCGGACAGTGTCCAGTAGCCTGGCCCCTCCTCGCAGGCGCCGTCGTCCGAGTAATCTTCCAGGAAGCCGTCCAGGCAGCCGCAGATCTTCAAGGTGGCGGCGATGCGCCGCGCCGGATCCGCCTCCAGCAGCAGGTTCGCTTCCAGCCAGCTCGACGCGATCCACGACGTCCAGTTGTTCAGCGGTTCCTTCTTGTCCTTCAGGCCCATCCACTTGAAATCATCGCGCGCGAGCCCGGGGTCGAGGATGCGGCGCTTGACCTCCGCCGCGATGCGCACGGGGAGCAGCGGCGACACCGTGCGCAGCTGGTCGCCCACGAGTTCGTGGACATACGCCAGCGTGACGCCCGTCTCCGCCGCGAACAGGTCGATCACGGGTTCGCCTGCATCCGGCAGGCCGACGCCGCGCTTTTGCATGCCGCTATGGGCCGGCAGGCCCCAGAACGTTTCCTCGCACACGTGCCAGACGCCGTCGGCGATCGCGTGCAGGTAGCGTCCCTGCCCCTGCACGCATTCGGCCAGCACGAGACCGGCGAGGCGGCTGCGGCGCTCGAAATAGCGTTGTTCGTAGCGGGTGCGGTTGCCGTTCTCCGCGAATTCCAGGAACAGGCTGGCCGGCAGTTGCGGCCACTCCGTGCCCAGCCAGGCGTCGGCGCGGGCGACGAGCGCCGCGGCCACGTCGGCCGGCACGCGCGCCCACGCGGCGCGGTCGCCCGCCCGCGGATACGGATGCCACGCCCCGGGCGGCGCCAGGCGGCGGCGCCGCAATGCCTCGTCGACGACCGTGCGCAGGTAGCGCTTGGGCACGCGCGGCGCTTGCGCCGCACCGCCCTGCTCCCCCGCCGGACCGGCCGCCGCGCGCAGGCCGGGCGTGCCCAGCAGCGCCAGCGCACCCAGCCCGCGGGTCAGCGCATCCCTTCGATTCATGTCGTCTCCTTGTTGAGTGAGACAACGTTACCACTCGTGTTCGCAAAAGACAATAGCCTTTCGCTCAATACGATGGTCGATTCATAGTGGAGGATCGGATGGTAACGATGCCATCCGGCGCGCCGGAAAGGTCAGCGCTTCGGCGCGGGCCCGGTGGAATCCCTGATGACGAGACGGGCCGGCAGTTCGATGCGGAAGCCCTCGGCCCGGCCGTTGCGGATGGCGCCGACCAGTTCTCCCACGGCGCGCACGGCGATCTCGTTCAGCGGCTGGCGCACGGTGGTCAGCTTGGGGAAGACGACGGCGGCGCGGATCACGTCGTCGAAGCCGACGACGGAGACGTCGTCCGGCACTTTCAGGCCGGCGTCGGAGATCGCGTCCATCGCGCCGAACGCCATCGCGTCGTTGGCGGCGAAGATCGCGGTGGGCGGTGCGGGCAGCTTGAGCAGCGCCTGCGTCTGCGCGAAGCCGCTGGCGTCGTTGAAATCGCCCTGGCGCAGGTACGCCGGCTCGATCGCGATGCCGGCCGCGCGCAACGCATCCTCGTAGCCGCGCTGGCGCTCCTCGCTCTGGCCCGTGAACGACGTGCCGGCGATGAAGGCGATGCGGCGGTGGCCCAGGCCGAGCAGGTGGTCGACGGCGCTCTTCGCCGCGAGGCGGTTGGAGCCCAGGACGACGGGCAGGTCGATCGGGCGGGCCGCGAAGCTCACCAGCACGCACGGGGCGTGCGCGCGTTCCAGCTTGTCCAGCAGGCCGTCGTTCGCATCCGGCAGCAGCAGGAGCAGGCCGTCGCACAGCTTGCGCAGCATCTCGGCCGTGCCGGCGCGGCGCGCATCGTCGAAGTGGTCGGCGTTGAAAACGATGAGGTCGAAGCCGAGCCGGCGCGCCTCGTCGTTGATGGCGCTGAGCAGCTCGTGCATGACGAGCGAGCGGAAGCCGTTGACGAACACGCCGACGAGGCCCGAGTTCCCGCCCCGCATCTTCTGCGCGATCATGTCCGGCGTATAGTCCAGCTTCGCCGCCGCCGCGAGGACGCGTTCCCGCGTCTCCTTCGCCACCCGCCCCACGCCGCGCAGCGCGCGCGACGCCGTGATCAGCGATACCCCCGCCTCTTCGGCCACTTCCGTCAACGTACTCGTCTTCTGCATTCCCGAACGTTACCTGAATGGTTCTGAACAGGCAAGACCGGAAGTCGATGCAGCCTCAGTGCAGGTCCACCCGCGGGCGCAGCGCCGGGCCGCCGGCGGCCGGCTTGTTGCGGTCGGCCGCCAGCTTCACGAGCAGGGCCGCCATCGACACGAGCGCCGCCGCGGCCACGACCATGAACACCTGGCCGAACGGCAGCTGGCGCCGCGCCAGTTCCGCCACGAGGAACGAGCCGGCGATGCCGCCGAAGCGGCCGATCCCCAGCATCCACGCGACGCCGGTGGCGCGGCCCTGCGTCGGGTAATAGGCGGCGGCCAGCGCGGGCAGCGACGATTGCGCCGTGTTCATCAGCGCGCCGGCGCCGAACACGGTCACCGTCAGGAGGCCGACGTTGCCCGCCGCCTGGCCGATCAGGAAGACGGCCAGCGCCGTCAGGCCGAAGCCGGTGGCGATGACGCGGTTGGCGTCGTAGCGGTCCATCAGCCAGCCGAACAGGATCGCGCCCACGCCGCCCAGCGGGAACAGCGCGGCGATCAGCGTCGCCGTCTGCGCGGGCAGGCCCGCTTCCTTGAACAGGATCGGCATCCAGTTGATCAGCGCATAGAAGATGACGAGGCCCATGAAGTACGCGAGCCACAGCATGACGGTACCCACGGCGTACGACCGCGCGAACAGCACGGCGAAGCCGCCGCCGCTCCGCGCGCCCTGCTCCGCCATGACGTAGCGCGTGGCGTCGGCCGCCGAGGCGTGGATCCGGCGCAGCACCGCCCGGATGCGCTCCGCCGGCGCGCCGCGCGCGACCATGTGGCGCACGGATTCCGGCAGGGTGAACGCCATCACGAGCAGCAGCGCGGCCGGCGCGATGCCGCCCAGCGCGAGCACGCTGCGCCAGCCCCATTGCGGGATCATCCACGCGGCCAGGAAGCCGCCGCACGCGGCGCCCAGCGGAAAACCGCAGAACATCGCGTTCGTGATGACGGCGCGGCGCCCGTCCGGACAGAATTCGCTGATCAGGGTGACGGCATTGGGCATCGCCGCGCCCAGGCCGATGCCCGTAACGAAGCGCAGCAACGCCAGGCTCTCGAGGCTGGCCGCGAACGCGGAAGCGCCGCAGGCCGCGCCGAACACGAGGACGGACCCGAGCAGCACGATACGCCGCCCCAGCCGGTCGGCCAGCGGCCCGGCGACGAGCGCGCCGGCCGCGAGGCCGAACAGCGCGGCCGACAGCACGGGCGCCAGCGCCGGCTTGGCGATGCCCCACTCCTTCAGCAGCGACGGCGCGATGAAGCCGATGGCGGCCGTGTCGAACCCGTCCAGCAGGACGATGAAGAAGCACGTGGCGAACACGAGCCACTGGTAGCGCGAAAACGGATGGCGGTTGATGAACGCCTGGATGTCGAGGTCCTGATTTGTCATGACGGGTCTCCAAAAGTGCCGGCTGTTGGCCGCCGTTTCGGTCCAGCTTAGCAAGGCCGCGTTCGATAGTCAACCATGTGTTCGATTATCGAACATCATTGTCCCGTGCGCAAAAGTGTTGCCGGCCGCCGCCGGATTATCGCCGGAGACGTTGCCCGCTACAGTGAGGCCATCTTTTCGACGGAGTCCCGGCATGACCACCCTTCTCTCACCCACCCGCCTCGGCGACCTCACCCTGCCGAACCGCATCGCGATGGCCCCCGTCACGCGTGCCCGCTCGGGCGCCGACGGCGTCCCGACCGCCGCCAACGCCGCCTATTACGCGCAGCGCGCCGCGGCGGGCCTGATCGTCGGCGAGGCGACCGATGTGTCGCCGCAGTCCGCCGCGTTCGAACTGGCACCCGGCTTGCACGACGACGCGCAGGTGGCCGGCTGGCGCCGCGTGATGGAGGCGGTGCACGCGGCCGGCGGCCGCCTGTTCGCGCAACTGTGGCACAGCGGCCGCGTGAGTTCGTACGCGCTGCTGGACGGCCGCGCGCCGCTGGCGCCGTCCGCCGTCAACGACGACCTGCACCTGCTGCAGCCGTATGCCGCCCTGGAAAACGGTTTTTATACACGCATCGCCGCGTCGCCGGCCCGCGCGATGACCGTGCAGGACATCCATCGGGCAGTCGATGAATTCCGGGTGGCCGCCCGCAACGCCATGCGCGCCGGGATCGACGGCATCGAACTGCACGCCGCCAACGGCTACCTGCCGCACCAGTTCCTGTCGCCGCACACGAACCGCCGCGACGATGCATTCGGCGGCTCGCTCGCCAACCGCGCGCGCTTCCTCGACCTCGTGCTGCGTGCCGTACTGGACGAAGTGCCCGCAGGCCGGATCGGCGTGCGCCTGTCGCCGTTCGCCGCCTACAACAACGCGCCCGATCCG
>CBIHRX010000200.1:0-12586 GCA_966212555.1 uncultured Massilia sp. | reverse complement strand
ATGCCGGGCTATATGCAGCCGGCGCGCGCGTTCGCCAACGCGTTCGACGACCTGAAGGCGCACGAGCTGGCGATCATGGCCGGCATGCGCGCCGCGCTGGCCGGCGTGCTTGAACGCTTCGACCCGGCCGCCATCGAGGCACGGCTGCAGGTGCCGACCGTAATGGACAAGATGCTCGCGGCGAACCGCAAGGCCAAGATGTGGGACCGCATGGTCGAGCTGTACACGCAGATGGCCAGTGAAGCGGACAGCGATTTCCACCGCCTGTTCGGCGAAGCCTTCGGCAAGGCCTACGAGGAACAGGTCGCGCGGCTGCGCCAGGCGCGCCGCTGACCTCCCATCAACCGATACTCCAACCACTGCCAACGAATGTCCTGGAATAGTAAAGTCATCTGGTCGGAGGGCATGCTGCTGCAGCCCCAGCACCTGCAACAGCACGACCGCTACCTGCACAGCGTGATCGAACAACGCGTCGCGGGCGTGCGCGCCTACGCGTGGGGTTTCACGAAGCTGGTCATCGACGAACAGCTGCTCGCCCAGGGCAAGCTCGCGCTGCTCGCGGCCAGCGCCGTGCTCCCGGACGGCACCACGCTGAACCTGCCGCAGGACGACGCGCTGCCGGAGCCGCTCGACATCCCCGAGGATGCGCGCGATGCGCTGGTCGTGCTGGCGCTGCCGCTGCGCCGCATGGGCATCGCGGAGACGGGCATTGAGCCCGGTCCCGACAACTTCGCGCGCCACCGCCCCGTCGACTACGAGGCGATGGACAGCAATGGCCTCGACAACAGCGCGCTGATGCAGGTGGGCAGCCTGCGCCTGCGCGTCGCCTTGGAAAAGGATGTCGTCAACGCGTACACGCTACTGGGCATCGCGCGCGTGATCGAGCGCCGGCCGGACAACCGCGTCGTGCTCGATCCGGCGTACTGCCCGCCGTGCCTGGACTTCCGCGTCGCGCCGCGCCTGTCGGCCTTCGCCGACGAGCTGGTGGGCTTGCTGGGCCAGCGCGCGCAAGCGCTGGCCGGGCGTCTGAGCCAGCCGGGTGTCGCCGGCGCCGCCGAGATCGCGGACTTCCTGATGCTGCAACTCCTGAACCGCAGCCTGCCGCTGTTCGGGCACCTGGCCGGCATGACGGGCCTGCATCCGGAGCGGCTGTACGCGGAACTGGCGCAACTGGCGGGCGAGCTGTCGACGTTCAGCCGCCCGGACAAGCGCGCCGCCACGTATCCCGTGTACCGCCACGACAGGCTCAATGAAAGCTTCGCGCCGCTGATCGAGGACGTGCGCGCGGCGCTGTCGCTCGTCGTCGACCCGCGCGCCGTCGCGCTCACGCTGGAAGAACGCCAGTTCGGCATCCGCGTGGCCGTCGTGCCGGACAAGGAATTGCTGCGCACCGCGACGTTCGTCCTCGCGGTGAATGCGCACATGCCGCCGGAAGCCGTGCGCAACGGCTTCCCGGCCATGGTCAAGATCGGGTCGATCGAAAAGATCCGCGACCTGGTCAACCTGCAGCTGCCGGGCATCGCCCTGCGCGCGCTGCCCGTGGCGCCGCGCCAGCTGCCGTTCCACGCCGGCTACACTTATTTTGAACTCGATAAGGCGGGCGAGCACTGGGCCCAGCTGCAGAACTCCGTCGGCTTCGCGATGCACATCCCGAACGAGTACCCGGGCCTGCAGATGGAGTTCTGGGCCATCCGAAAGTAATCAGGAGGACCGCTTGAGCGATCCAACGTACCCCATGCAGGACCCCGACCGCACCGTGCTGGTGCCCGCGCCCGGTGGGCGCCGCACGGCGCCGTCGCAATCACCCGCCACGCCGGCATCCGAACCCCCGCGTCCAACGCCCGGCAGCGTGCCCGCCCAGCTGCACGGCGTGGGCCTGAACCCGCTCGTGCGCGCGGCGAATCCGCTGCTCGACCTCGTGCCGCCGCTGCGCCGCATGGCGTCGCATCCGGACGTCGAGGCGCTGCGCATGCAGCTGATCCAAGCGATCAAGACGTTCGAGACGGCCGCGAAGGCCGCGCACGTGAACCACGACCAGATCGCGGCCGCGCGTTACTCCCTGTGCACCCTGCTGGACGAGACCATCTCGTCGACGCCGTGGGGTGGCGGCGGCGTGTGGGCCAGCCGCAGCCTGCTGGTCGCGTTCCACAACGAGGCGTTCGGCGGGGAAAAGTTCTTCCTGATCCTGCAAAAGCTGTCGCAGTCGCCGAAGGACAACGTCGACGCGCTGGAGCTGATGTACCTGTGCCTCGCGCTCGGACTGGAAGGCCGCTACCGCGTCATCGACAACGGCCGCAGCCAGCTGGACGCGCTGCGCGAACGCCTGCAGCAACTGATCGCGCAGCAGAAGACCCCCGTCGAAGCCGAGCTGTCGCCGCACTGGAAGGGCGCCACGGGCAAGGGCGAGCCGCTGTGGCGCATGGTCCCCGTGTGGATCATGGCGGCCGGTGCCGCCGTCATCCTGATCGTGCTGCAGCTCTTCCTCGGCCACCGCCTGGGCAGCGCATCCGACCCGGTGTTCGCGAACCTGCTGTCGCTGAAGACTGCACCGCCTGCGGTCGCGGCACCCGCGTCGCCGGCGCCGGCCGTGCCGCGCCTGGCCGGCTTCCTCGCGCCCGAGATCGCGCAAGGCCTCGTCACCGTCGTCGACAGCGCCGACCGCTCCGTCGTCACCCTGCGCGGCGACGGCGTGTTCGCATCGGGCAGCGGCGACGTCTCCGGCGCCTATCTCGGCCTGCTGGGCCGCATCGGCGACGCGCTCAAGACCGTACCCGGCAAGGTCATCGTCGTGGGCCACACGGACAACACGAAGCCCGGCCTGTCGGCGCACTTCCCGTCCAACTACGAACTCTCGAAGGCCCGCGCGACCGCCGTGCGCGACCTGCTGGCCGAACGCGCCGGTCCGGAAGCCCGCTACAGCGTGGAAGGCCGCGGCGACTCGGAACCGCTCGCGTCGAACGACACGCCGGCCGGCCGCTCGCGCAACCGCCGCGTGGAGATCGTCCTGCTGACGCCCGCCACCGCACCTTGAGACCTACACGACAACCGCAATGAAAAAGTTCTTCACCTGGCTGATCAAGCCCGCCGTGCTGGCCTTCCTGGGCGCGCTGCTGCTCGCGCTGGTCATCTGGTTCGAGTTGCCGCTGGTGTCCTACGACGGCCATTATCCGTTCGCATCGGAGACGGTGCGCTGGACCTTCATCCTCATCGTCTTCGCGCTGTGGGCCGGCTGGCTGGGCTGGCGCTGGTTCAAGGCGTGGCGCGCCAACCGCGAATTGATGAAGAGCGTGGCCGGTGAAGATGCGAAACCGACGCCCGCACCGGAGGAGGGCGCCGCCGAAGTGGCGCAGCTGAACAAGCGCATGCAGGATGCGATCGCGATCCTGAAGAAGGCGAAGACGGGCGGCAAGGGCGGCCTGTATCAGCTGCCGTGGTATATGTTCATCGGCGCGCCGGGCAGCGGCAAGACGACGGCGCTGACGCAGTCCGGACTGAAATTCCCGCTCGCGGACGCGCTGGGCAAGGGTGCCATTGGCGGCGTGGGCGGCACGCGCAACTGCGACTGGTGGTTCACGGACGACGCCGTGCTGCTCGATACGGCCGGCCGCTACACGACGCAGGACAGCAACGCCGGCGCCGACAAGGCCGCGTGGACGGGCTTCCTGCAGCTGCTGAAAAAATACCGCCGCCGCCGTCCCATCAACGGCGTGATCGTCGCCGTGCCGGTGAGCGACCTGCTGCAGGATACCGACGCGGGCCGGCAGGCGCAGGCCCAGGCGATCCGGGAGCGCCTGAAGGAACTGCACGACCAGCTGGGCGTGCGCTTCCCCGTCTATGTGCTCGTGACGAAGTGCGACCTGCTGGGCGGCTTCGTCGAATTCTTCGATGCGCTGGGCCGCGAGGAGCGCGCGCAGGTGTGGGGCATGACGTTCCCGCTGCAGGACGGCATGGATGGCGACGCCGCGCTGGCCGCGTTCCCCGCCGAATTCGAACAACTGGAAAAGCGCTTGCAGGAACGCGTGCTGGCGCGCATGCAGCAGGAACGCGACCCGCACAAGCGCGCGCTGGTCTACAGCTTCCCGCAGCAGTTCGCCGGCATCGAGGACGTGCTGAAACGCTTCCTGGACGACGTGTTCGCATCGAACCGCTACGAACGCCAGGCGCTGCTGCGCGGCGTCTACTTCAGCAGCGGCACGCAGGAAGGCAGCCCGCTGGACCGCGTGATGAGCGCGATGGCCGCGTCGTTCGGCCTGGAGAGACAGACGCTGGCGCCGAACGCCGCCAGCGGCCGCAGCTACTTCATCACGCATCTGCTGCAGCAGGTGATCTTCCCCGAGGCCGAGCTGGCCGGCGTGAACCACGCGCTGGAAAAGCGCCGGCGCATGATCCAGTGGGGCGCGGTCGGTGCCATCGCCATCGCGTTCGTGCTGCTGGGCGCCGGCATGATCACGAGCTATGTGCGCAACCGTGCGTACGTCGCGGACATGGAAGCGAAATCGGCGGACGTCGCCAAACAGGTGGCCGCGTTGCCCGCGCAGGGATCGACGGTGCAGCTGCTGCCCGTGCTCGACACGCTGCGCACGCTGCCGGGCGGCTACGACGACCGCGACAAGGGCGCGCCCCTGCTGAACCGCTTCGGCCTGTACCAGGGCGACAAGCTGGGCGAGGCTGCGCGCATCGCCTACCGCAAGGTGTTGCAGGACACGCTGCTGCCGCGCCTGCAGCAGCGCATGGAAGAGCAACTCCGCAGGAGCGCGGCCAACAGCCCCGAGTACCTGTACGAAGTCCTGCGCGTCTACCTGATGCTCGGCGACGCGAGCCACTTCGACGCCGAATCCGTCGCCGCGTGGGCGGCCCTCGACGATGCGCGCAACCTGAAGGACGCGAGCGACGACCAGAAGCAGGCACTGGCCGCGCACGAGCTGGCGCTGATGGAAAACTTCCGCGACGGCCAGGCGATGCCGGCACTCGATCCGCAACTGATCAGCGATACGCGGTTGACGCTCGCGCGCATGCCGCTCGAACAGCGCGTGTACAACCGCCTGAAACGCCAGATGATGCGCGAGAAGCTGCCGGAGTTCAGCCCCGCCGGCGCGGGCGGACGCGACGCCGCGAACGTCTTCGTGCGCAAGAGCGGAGAACCGATCACGCGCGGCGTGAACGGCATGTTCTCGCCGGCCGGCTACGCGCAATTCCTCGAGATGAGCAACGAAGCCGTCGACGACGTCGAGAAGGAACGCTGGGTGCTCGCGCAGCAGGAAGCGACGCAGGCCGGCAACCGCGACCAGGTCCGCCAGGCCGTGCTGCGCCTGTACTACGACGACTACATCGCGCAATGGGATGCGCTGCTGGCCGACGTGAGCCTGCGTCCGTTCGGCACCTTGGAGCAGGGCGCGCGCATCACCAATTTGCTGTCCGGCGCGGACTCGCCGATGCGCAAATTCCTCGTCGCGGCCAGCAAGGAGACGACGTTGGGCGGGACCAAGGCCCCGCTGGCGGCATCCGTCACGGCGGCCGTCAAGGGCAAGCTGGACGCGTACAAGAAGAAGCTGGAAAGCGCGATGGCCAGCACCGACGCCGCCGCGCCGGCCGCCGCCGTCAAGGCCGCGAATCCGGTCGACGCCCACTTCGACGACCTGCACAAGATGACGACGGGGACGCCGTCGCCGCTGGACCAGTCGCTGGGCCTGCTGAAGGACGTCGCCGTCTACCTCGACAGCGCCGCCGCCGCCAAGCGCACGGGCGCCCCGCCGCCGCCGGGCGACGCGCTGGCGAAGGTCAAACTGGAAGCGGACGGCAAACCGGCCCCGCTGGGCACGATGCTGAAGTCGATCGACAACGGCGGCGCGGGCCTCACGTCCGGCAGCGAACGCGAACGCCTGAACGCCTTGTGGACCGCGGGCCCGGCGCAGTTCTGCCGCCAGGCCGTCGCGGGCCGCTATCCGATCGTGAAATCCGCCGCGCAGGACGTCACGGCCGACGACTTCGGCCGCATGTTCGCACCGGGTGGCCTGATCGACGACTTCTTCGCGAAGAACCTCGCGCAATACGTCGACATGGGCGGCGCCCAATGGCGCTGGCGCGCGACCGCGAACGACGGCACGCTCGGCATCCCGCAATCCACCCTCGACGAATTCCAGCGCGCGGCAAAAATCCGCGACGCCTTCTTCGCGAACGGCGGCCGCCAGGCATCGATGCGCTTCGACCTGAAGCCGGTGTCGCTGGATCCGTCGATCACCAAGTTCGTGCTCGACATCGATGGGCAGGTGTTGACCGCCGCGCCGGGCGCGCTGGCGCCGGCGTCGTTCCAGCTGCCGAGCGGGAAGGGCGGCGGACAGGTGCGCCTCGACGTCACGCCCGCGAGCGCGCACGGCACGTTGCGCACCGAAGGGCCGTGGGCATGGTTCCGCATGCTCGACAAGGCCGCCGTGGCGCCCACGGCGCAGGGTGAGCGCTACAACGTGACGTTCGACGCGGACGGCCGCAAGGCGGCACTGGAACTGACCGCGAGCAGCGTCGTCAACCCGTTCCGCCGCGCCGTGCTGGAACAGTTCCGCTGCGTGGACAAGCTGTGACCGGGTACTTCGGCAAGGTCTCCACCTTGGGCGACTTCGTGTCGCGCGGGTTGCCGGATGGGCTGGTCGCGGCTTGGGATGCGTGGCTGCAGCAGTGCATTCATGCGAGCCAGCAGCAGCTTGGGGATCAGTGGCTCAATCGCTATCTCACCAGTCCTGTTTGGCGGTTCGCGATCTCGCCCGGGGTGTTGGGGGCGGAGGGACTCGGGGGCGTGATGATGCCGAGTGTGGATCGGGTCGGGCGCTATTTTCCATTGATGATCGGGGCTGTTGGCGCACCGCCGTTGCTGGACTGGTTTCACAAGCATGCGGGCTGGTACGACGCCATCGAGGATCTGGCGCGGGCGTCGCTG
Source organism: uncultured Massilia sp. (assembly GCA_966212555.1). Lineage (GTDB taxonomy): Bacteria > Pseudomonadota > Gammaproteobacteria > Burkholderiales > Burkholderiaceae_D > Telluria. The sequence goes on along the minus strand of CBIHRX010000200.1, from coordinate 5,658 downwards.
GATGCGGGGTTCGGGCTGGGGCAGTTTGACGGGATGCCGGCGCCGGCGGTTGCGGGCGACGTGCAAAGCGCACCGGGTGGAATGTGGCGATTTGCGCTCGACGACGATGCCTGCGATCGTATAGTCGCGAGCGCGTTGCAGGGGCACAGCGTGTGGTGGAGCGAAGGGGCGCCGGTCGTCGAACCGTCGTTGCTCGTGTGTGTTGGGCTGCCGAGCGTGCAAGGATTTGCGGCGATGCTGGACGGGAGTTGGAAAAGATACGGCTGGGCCTGAGTAGGCTCAGGAAGACGGCAGTTTGCAGATCGCCATTATGTTGCCAGCTTCATAGTTCGGATTCCCGATAAGGAATTTCTGTGCCGCGTCCACGCTCTCGGCAAGAGTGGCGCAATTACCTTGCATACGCGTTTTCGTGGCCTTGCTGGGTAGCTCTTCTTAAAAACCAGTCTGACCAATTCTACTGCCGCCGTCGAATTGGTCGGATGACCGGATTTTCAATATGCCTCGCCCCCCAATCGTTTCTTAAAGTTGACGAGGGGCAAGCATGACGCTAATGATGTTTATTTGTTTGAATTTAAGTTTGAATTTTGGGAGCTGAAGTGTTGGATAGCCCTTTAAATAGAACGTGGAAAGATAGCCCTGAGGTAATTCGCGGCTACTACGATAAACTCCCTATCCAACAACGCCTCTGTGACGAGGTCAGGTATATTCTTGAGAAAAAAATAAAGAGTCTGGGTGTCGAGATCGGGCATCTGAGCTCGAGGACTAAAACTTTGTCGAGTTTTTGTGAAAAAATCGAGAGGAAAAATTACAAAAATCCATTGGAGGAGATTACAGATCTATCCGGCGTCAGAATCGTATTTTTGTACGCGTCCGATCGCATCAAGTTGGAAGAACTTGTTGAAGAGGAATTCGAAGTCCGTGAAAAAGTCGATAAGATCGATGATCAAGAAGTGGAGAAATTTGGATACGGCGCACTTCATTATATTGTTAGCCTAAAAGAGCAGCATGCTGGAGCAAGATATGATGATTTAAGAGGAGTGCTTTGTGAGGTGCAAATTCGAACGATTTTGCAGGATGCATGGGCAATAGTGGCTCATCATTTGTCTTACAAACATGAAGACGATATTCCTAAACAGTTGAAGCGAAAGCTTCACGCGCTTTCTGGTTTATTTGAAACGGCTGATGATCAATTTGAGAGAATAAATTATGCTAGAATTGAATATCAAAACAAAGTGACGGAATCGATTAGCGCGAACTCTAAATTATCTTTGGGGGCAGACGTAAATTTAGATAGCCTGTTGGGATACATGGCGTGGAAATTTCCAGATAGAGATACGTCTTCGCGAGATGCGGCCGCAGATTTGTTGGAGGAATTGAATCAATTTGGTTATAAAAAACTCAAGGACATTGATGGGGCAGTTGATAGATCTTGGAATGCTATCCTTGCAAGTGAAGAAAAATATCCGCCTCAGAACCCTGACGAAGACGAACCGGGGATTTATGCTGGAGTAGGGTTCATTAGGTCGGCATTGGAATTTACCGATGTAAATTTCTTTGCGTCGCGAAATTACACTTTTTCTAAAATGAGAGTGGCCGAATTTTCGAAGTTAGTGAAACAATAAAGCCAGCTCAAATGCCAGTGTCACTATTGCTATAAGAGCCACGTTCCCTGATCTGCTTCATGTAATCTCCTGCTCCCAAACAATAGCGCTGCAAGGTCGCCAAGTAAGAATCTCGGCTTAACGTTCTAGCGGAGAGAAAAATGATCGATGCATACTTGCAGATCGGTGACATCAAGGGCGAGTCAATGGACGACAAGCATAAGGGTTGGATTGAGGTTCAGAACGTTCACTGGGGCGTAACCCAACCAAGGGCCACAGCCGTCTCTACAGCCGGCGGCCACACAAGCGGCAAAGCGGACGTTCACGAGGTCAGCTTCGACAAGCTAGCCGATCTTGCCTCACCCATCCTGTTCCAGACCTGCGCCTCGGGGAAGACGATCCCCAAAGCCAAGTTCGAGTTCTTCCGCGCCGATGGCGACGGGTCTCGCGTCAAATACTTTGAAATCGAGCTTGAAAACGTGATGATTTCGAATGTCACGCCGACCAGCGGCAACGGAGGCATCATTACCGAGTCCGTGCATCTGGCATCCTCAAAGTTCAAGTGTTCGTACACTCAGCAGAAGATCGGAGGAGGCGCGGGCGGCAGCACCGCAGGCGGATGGGATTCAGCCTCTAACAAGATCTGCACTTGAAGGAGGCCGCCATGCCGCACCCGGTTGCTTACCCTGGTGACTTCAAGGTTCTGCTGGATAAGTGGGCCAAGCAAAGGCTCGCGGACTGGAATGAAGATCACAACAAATTGACGTTCATCGCTGATGGGCAGTGCGCCCGGCTTCCACAAGAGTTGACGAGCGTCGGACATACGAGTCGATGGCGGCCGGGCGAGCGAGTCGTGGACGTTGCCAGAACTTTGAAGCCAGGCACCGTGATAGCGAACTTCGTACTCAAGGATGGGAAAATGGTCTATCCGAATTCCCATGGATATCACGCAGCGCTGTTTGTGCGGGGAGAGGGCTATAGCGTCGCCACGGGGAAGCCCAGTCAGATCATCATGTTCGACCAGTGGAAGAGCGCTACGGCTGATGCCTCGCATGCGCCTGGTACCCGTCCGGTCCGCGCCTACACTCCCGAGCAGGCAAGACAGAGCCGCAGGTCGCCTTGCGACAACGCGAATGATTTTTACGTCGTGGTGGTTCCATGAGAATCCTCTTGTGCACGGCGTTGGTACTGACTTGCGCAGCTGGCAATGCGCAGGTCTATAAATGTCCGCAGGTTTATCCCGGCAAGGATGTCTCTGCAAGTCCTTTAACAGGGGCGTCGATGATGTGGGGTGAGCTTCACGGTGACGGCTTTCTGCATGGAGAGGACGAAGCTGCAGAGGGCGGTCATGACATACGCTACGGCTTCGCTGACGACGAGCAGGGGTGGCTCGTCTGCGCATATGGTGCCGACAAGCGGATCAAGGGCAGGTTTCACGATGGGCACGAGTGGGGCCAAGCCATGTCCCATGGCGGGACCAAATGGTGGGTAAAACTGGCTCCCAAGGCTGGAAATTGCACGGTGCATGTCAGGGAAATAAAGACACGCGATCCAGGCAAAAGCGTTTGGACTGCTACCGCTGTTTGTGAGCACCAATGATCCGTTGACGTCACATTGGATTTGTGTTGCCGTAGTTCTGTTCTGAGATCGAGTAGTCAACGCTGCAACGCCACTGTTGGTCGGGGCTAGTGACAACCGACGGTGCATCGGCAAATCGATGGCCGTAGCCGGATACATTCTCATGAATACCGCGTTCGTACCGAGCAAGCTACTGGTCAATGTTAGCCGTTGGCGAACGCACGCAATATAATTCGGAACGGCAGGGGCAGTCGGCATACGTACCCGATCTATATTGGAGAATTGATGTTCGCACGCGGTTTGGTATCCACATCCATCGCCATGCTCGCAATGGCATCCACCGCCACCTTGGCCCAGTCGGTAGCCGATGCCGCCTGGGATGTCGGCGCGCGAGCCGCCGACAAGCCGTATGGGCGTTTACAACCGCGCCGATCCGGACGGCATGGTATGGAGTGCCTGCCGAAGGTCGTAACCGGCCAAGAGCAGCCGTTTTCGTGACGCTCTACGTCTAAAGCCTATGGATTCATTATTACAGTTCTACAGGGCGACGCGAGAGCGATTCCCGTTGATCGTCAAGCTGGCGGATAAGCAGCATGTGGCGGACGGTTGGGACCTGAACGATGAGTTTGCGTATTCGTGGTTCCAATCTCTTGCAAATCTGCTGAACGCAAACATGCGGAAAGAAGCTGGTTTGGACATCTGTGAGATGGTGTTTGAATACATGAGGCAACAATATTTAGACGGTAGTCCCGAAGTGCGAAACTGTATCGATGTCTCTTTTGTAGAGAATTTATTCTGGCAGGTATCGTCGAAGAAAGCGAAGTCTTACTGGCTGAATATGCCGGATGTGTTGAAGGACTTGTACTTGGGTTTCCATGCGAAGCCACCTTGTTAATCCCTCGCTTTGCAGTTAGTGTCCGCAATGTTGTCACGAGGGCGCGTCCAAGCAGCCACGTCCTATGCATACCAACGTTGACTTGACGACAAGCATAGCGTGGCCGATGATTGCCGGGCGACCTAGCACGGCGCCACCGCCACCGACCTTGGAGACGACACAATGAAACGATTCATCCTGGCCGCAACCCTGCTGGCAAGCGGCCTGGCCGGCCTCGCGCAGGCTGCCGACAAGTCCGACGATGCCCAGCTGCGTGCGGCCATCGCAGGCAGTCACCGGAGCAGCGCCAACGCGGCGCGCGATACCTGGCGTCATCCCTACGAAACCCTCACCTTCTTCGGCATCAAGCCGAACATGACCGTGGTCGAGCTGTCGCCGGGTGGCGGCTGGTACACCGAGATCCTGGCACCCTACCTGCGCGACAATGGCAAGCTGATCGCCGCAGGCCCGGCCTTCGACCCGGCCAAGCGCTCCACCGTGGCCTTCAAGCAGAAGCTGGACGCCAACCCGGCGGTCTTCGGCAAGGTCGTGCCGGGCGTGTTCGCTCCGCCATCGACCTATAATTTCGCGGCCCCCGGCAGCGTCGACATGGTGGTCACCTTCCGCAACCTGCATAACTGGATCGAGGGGGGCGGCGACGAAGCGCTCAAGGGCGTGTTCAAAGCTGTCTACACCAGCCTGAAGCCGGGCGGCGTCCTGGGCATCGAGGAACATCGCCTGCCGGAAGCGATGCCGCAGGATGCGAAGACCTCGACCGGCTATGTGCACGAGTCCTATGTGATCAAGATGGCGGAAAGCGTCGGCTTCAAGCTGGCCGCGAAATCCGACATCAACGCCAATCCGAACGACAAGGCCGACCACAAGGGCGGCGTGTGGGCCCTGCCGCCGACCCTGACCAACCGCGACCAGGACCGCGCCAAATACCAGGCGATCGGGGAGAGCGACCGCATGACGCTCAAGTTCGTGAAGCCATCATGACGACACTCGAGAACCGCCCAAACACCGCCCTGCTCATCGTCGACGTGCAGCGCGAAGTGGTCGCCCAGGCGCACGCCCGCGATGCGGTCGTCGCGAACATCGACCTGCTGGTCGCCAAAGCGCGCGCCGCCGGCGTGCCGGTGATCTGGGTCCAGCATGCGGACGACGGCCTGGTGCGCGGCACGGAAGGCTGGGAGCTGGTGCCGGAGCTTCATCCCGCGCCGGACGATGTGCGGATCGACAAGGCCTACGGCGACGCCTTCGAAGATACCGTGCTGGCCGAACGCCTGGCGGCGCTGCGGGTGGGCAGGCTGGTCGTGGCGGGTGCCGAGACCGACGCCTGCATCCGCTCGACGATCCACGGCGCTTTTACGCGCGGGTACGACGTCATCCTCGTCAGCGATGCCCACACGACAGGCGACAAGACCGAATGGGGCGCACCGGAACCGGCCAAGGTGATCGCGCACACGAACCTGTACTGGAGCTACCACACCGGCCCCGGCCGAAGCGCAGGCATCGCGACGGCGGCCGACGTGGATTTCCAGTAGTCCGGCTGCCAGGCCGCCTGCCATATAATTCGGAACGGCCGGAGCAGTCGGCACACGT
>CBIHRX010000199.1:0-12858 GCA_966212555.1 uncultured Massilia sp. | reverse complement strand
GGCGCAGCGCGGGCCACAGGCCGCGGCCGAGCAGGAAGGCCCAGAACAGCAGGCCCACGAACAGCAGGTATTGCCACACGCGGCCCATGCTGGTGAATTCCAGGCCCTGGTTGCCGAGCCAGAAGCTGAAGTCGACGCCGCGGTGCTGCAGCGTGCCGAGCCAGCCGCACGCGGTGGAACCGGCGACGATGAACAGCAGCGCGTAGAACAGCACGTTGACGCCGAGCGCCTGGAACTTCGGCTCGTGGCCGGAGATGGCGGGCGCGATGTACAGGCCCGTGGCGAGCCACGCGGTGGCGATCCACAGCACGGCGAACTGGGTGTGGATCGTGCGGCTGATCGTGAACGGCAGGATGTCGCCCAGCGGGATGCCGAAGAAGCTGTGGCCCTCGACCGAGTAGTGCGCGGTGACGACGCCCATGCCCACCTGGGCGAGGATCAGCGCGACCACGACGGCGAAGTACTTGCGCGTGGCCTTCATCGACGGCGTCGCCTTCAGCTTGAACAGCGGGTCGTCCTTGGGCGGCTGCGGATCCGCTTCCTCCGGCTGGGCCGAGTGGAACAGCACCATGCCGGCGATGGCGCCGATCATGACGATGATGCTGGCGACGGACCAGATGCCGGCGCCGGCCGTCGGCGTGTTGCCGACGAGGGGTTCGTGCGGCCAGTTGCTCGTGTACGACAGGCCCGCTTCGCCCGGACGGTCGGCGGCGGCCGCCCAGGACGACCAGAAGAAGAAGGCCGTGAGCGCCGTGCGGTCGTCGGCGGCGGGCAGGGAACCGGCGCTCATCGCGTACTGTTCGCGCAGCTTGTCGAGTTTGGGATCGGTGCCGAACAGCCCCGTGTAATGGCTCGCGACGGCCGCGATGGCGGCGGTGCGCTCGGCCGACAGGGTCAAGGTGTCGGCGGCCGCGTCGTACGTGTTGCGGCGCAGGGCGTCCTTGACGAGCGCGTCGATGCCGCCCCGTGCGGCCGCATCCAGCTGCGCGTAGGGCCGGGCGTGGTCGCGCCGGGCCAGCTGGTCCTGCAGGGCGACGGCTTCGCGGTGCAGCCAGTCGGCCGACCAGTCGGGGGCGACGTAGCTGCCGTGGCCCCAGACGGTGCCCAGCTGCTGGCCGCCGGCGGCGAGCCAGGCTTGCTGGCCCCGTTTGATCTGGTCGCCCGTCCAGATGACGTGGCCCTGGTGGTCGAGGACTTGTCCCGGGATCGGCGGCGCCTTGAGGTAGATCTCCCGGCCCACGAACAAGAGCGTGCCGAAAGACAGGACGCAGATGATCGCCAGCCAGGTCCATAGTCTGCGTGTAGCGTGCATGGCTTTTTCCTTCACTGTGGTTGATCGATGCACCGCATTGTGCGGCGAAACCCGTCAATAGTTGCATTGCAAATGCAGCTTTATTTGAAATGCTTGACCCAGTTTAGGAAACCGCGCGGGACGTTCCCATCCGCACCGCGAACTAGTCACTTTGGCCGATTGTCCGGCGCCGCGCGGACTCATAACATGCAGCCGAGATACCACTTAAAAGGAGGCCGCAATGGCCCTCATGACCATCGAAGAAGCCCGACCCATGCCGCCATCCTCCGGCGGCCGCGCGCCGCTGTTCGCGCTCGGGTTCCGCCCGTTCTACCTGCTGGCCGCCGCGTTCGGCGCGCTCGCCGTGCCGCTGTGGATCGCGGCGCAGGCGGGCGTGCGGCTGCCCGCGCGCATCGACATGCTGTGGCACATGCACGAGATGGTGTTCGGCTTCGCGCTGGCCGTCGTCGTCGGTTTCCTGTACACGGCCGGCTACAACTGGACGAAGCTGTGGACGCCGCGCGGCCGGCTGCTTGCCGCCATCGCCGCCGTGTGGGTGGCGGGGCGGATCGCGATGCTGGCGGCGCCGCCCGTGCTGGCCGCCGCCGTCGACGCCGCGTTCCTGCCCATCGCCGCGTGGCCGCTGTTCCGCGTGCTGAAGCAGTCGGGCAACATGCGCAACATGTTCCTCGTCGGCCTGCTCGCGCTGCTCACGTTGACCAATGTGGGCTACCACGCGGCCGCGCTGGGCTGGATCCACGCCGATCCCCTGGCGCCCGTGCACGCCGCGATCCTCCTGATCGTCGTGATCGAGATCGTGATCGGCGGCCGCGTGATCCCCATGTTCACCCGCAACGGCGCGCCGGGCACCCAGCCCGTGCAGGATGCGCGCCGCGACACATGGGCGCTGGCGCTCACCGTGCTGGCCGGCCTGGCGTGGACATTCGGGCTGCCCGCGCCCGTCACGGCCAGCCTTGCCTTGTTCGCGGCCGTCGGCCAGGCCATGCGCCTGCTCGGCTGGCAGCCGTGGCGCACGTGGCGCAATCCGCTGTTGTGGATCCTGCACGTCTCGTACTCCTGGATCCCGTTCGGCTTCCTGCTGCTGGCGCTGGCCCAGTACGGCGTCGTCACGGGCAGCGCCGCGCTGCACGTGCTGACGGTCGGCGCGCTCGCCGGCCTGATCATGGGCATGATCACCCGCACGGCGCTGGGCCACACGGGCCGTCCCCTGAAGGCGGGCCGCGGCGAGGCCGCGATGTTCGTGCTGGTGCAGGCGGCCGTCGTGCTGCGTTTCGCCGCCGGCGTGGTGCCGGCCTGGCGCGACGCGGGCCTGGTGCTCGCGACCATGTCCTGGAGCGCCGCCTTCCTGATCTACCTGGCCGTCTATGTGCCTTACCTGACCTCTGCCCGCATCGACGGCCGCGAAGGCTGAACCGGAGTGACCATGCATCCCACCATCGAATTCGACGCCGACCTGATCGCCCGCATGACCCAGCGCGGCCCGCGCTACACGTCGTATCCCACCGCGGACCGTTTCACCCCTGCGTTCGGGGCCAACGAGTTCGCCGCCGCCGCGCGGCCCGGCAAGCCGCTGTCGCTGTACGTGCACATCCCGTTCTGCGAATCGCTGTGCTACTACTGCGCGTGCAACAAGATCATCACGCACGACCGCACCAAGGCGGTGAAGTACCTGGGCTACCTGCTGCGCGAGATCGACCTGCAGGCCGCGCTGTTCGCGGACGGCGCCGTCGCCCGGCAACTGCATTTCGGCGGCGGCACGCCCACCTACCTGGACGATGCCCAGATGGGCGACCTGCTGGGCCATTTGCGCAGCCGCTACGCGTTCGCGTCCGACGACGTGGGCGAATTCTCCATCGAGATCGACCCGCGCACGGTCGACGCGCGCCGCATCCACACGCTGCGCCGGCAAGGCTTCAACCGGCTGTCGCTGGGCGTGCAGGATTTCGACGAGGACGTGCAGCGTGCCGTCAACCGCATCCAGCCGGAAGCCCTGACGCGCGACGCCATCGCCGCCGCGCGCGAGGCCGGTTTCCGCTCCGTCAGCATCGACCTGATCTACGGCCTGCCGCTGCAGGACGTGACGACGATGGCGGCCACGCTCGACAAGGTCGTCGCCGCGGCGCCGGACCGCATCTCGGTCTATAACTATGCGCACATGCCGCAGCTGTTCAAGTCGCAGAAGCTGATCCGCGACGAGGACCTGCCCGACGGCGCCACCAAGCTGGCCATGCTGGGCCTGTGCATCGAGCGCCTGGGCGCGGCCGGCTACGTCTACATCGGCATGGACCATTTCGCCCGGCCCGACGACGAACTGGCCCGCGCCCAGCGCGACGGCACCCTGCACCGCAACTTCCAGGGCTATTCGACGCACGCCGACATCGACATGGTCGCCTGCGGCGTGTCGGCCATCAGTGCAGTCAACGGCACGTATGCGCAGAACGAGAAATCCCTTGAAAAGTATTACGCGCGCCTCGACCGCGGCGAGCTGCCCGTGGCGCGCGGCCTGGCGCTGTCGCCTGACGACCTGCTGCGGCGCGACGTGATCCAGAAGCTGATGTGCGACTTCGCGCTCGACCTGCGCGACCTCGCCGCGCGCTGGGACGTCGACATCGCGCAGCGCTTCGCGCCGGAGCTGGCCCGGCTGGCCGAACTGGCGCGCGACGGCCTGCTGGCCGTGACGCCGGACCGCATCGACGTCACCCCGAAGGGCCGCCTGCTGGTGCGCAACATCTGCATGGTCTTCGACGATTATTTCGGCAAGCCGGCCGCCGTACCGTTGCAAAGGATGCAGTATTCGCGCACCGTCTAGCGTTGCCGGCGCGCCCGGACTGTATTCACAGAGACACAGTTTCCGCAAATATGTGAACATTCCTTGCGGCAATGTTCTATATTCTCGACATAAGGCTTGATTCCTCTCAAGCTCAGAGAGTATTGCCAAACTGCCATGAATGCAGCTACCCAACATCTTCCCGCACCGAAGGCGGCGTCGACGCTGCCTTGTCCCGAGGGCTATGTCGCGCTCGAATGGCTCGAACATGCGCCCGGGTTCGTCGCCTTCCTCGTCGGTCCCGACCTCGTGTTCGCCCATGCGAACGACGCGTACAAGCAGCTGGTGGGACGCGCCGACCTGATCGGCCTGCCGATCGACGCCGCGCTGCCGGAAGTGGCGGAGCAGGGCGTCGTGGCGCTGTTGAAGTCGGCGCTCACCACGGGCGAACCGGTCGTGCACCGTGCCTGGCCGGTGCGCCTGGCCGGTCCCGGCGGCACGCTCCAGCTGCGCTACGTCGACTTCGTGGCGCAACCCGTGCCGCACAGCGCGTCGGAGGGCGGCGCCGGCATCCTGGTCCTGGGCAGCGACGTGACGATGGAGACGGTGTCCCAGCGTGACCTGCAGTTCACGCTGACGCACGACGTGCTCACGGGCCTGCCGAACCACGCCCTGTTCCGCGACCGCCTCGAACACGCGCTGCGCCGCGCCGCGCGCGCCCAGCGTCCGGTGCAGGTGGCGGCGCTGCAGCTCGACATGTTCAAGCGTTTCCATGCGCTGGTCGGCCACCAGGACGGCGAGCGCATCCTGTGCGAGATCGCGCGGCGCATCGAGCGCGCCGCCGGGCCGGACGTGACGGTCGCGCGCGACGGCGGCGACAAATTCCTGCTGCTGCTGGAAGGCACGCAGCAACCGCAGGTGTCCGCGCGCATCCAGGCGATCGTCGGCGCCGTGGCGGCACCGTTCGAACACGGCGAGCACAGCGTGTACGTCACCTGCTGCGTGGGCGGCGCCACGTTCCCCCTGAGCGGGGGCACGGCGGAAGACCTGCTGCTGGCCGCCGACCGCGCGCTCGCGTGCGCGCAGGAAGCGGGGGCAGGCACGCAGCGCTGGGACGACACGCTGTCCGCGGACGGTGGCCTCGACCGGCTGCGCATCGGCTTCGCGCTGCGCGAGGCGCTCGCGGGCGACGGCCTGTCCCTGCGCTACCGGCCGCGCGTGGACCTCGTCACCGGCGCGATCTGCGCCGTGGAGGCGGCGGTCTGCCTGGACCACGACGGCATCGCGGTGCCGTCCGCGACCCTGCAGGGGGTGGCGGAAGAGTGCGGCCTGGGCGGCGTGCTGGCCGAATGGGTGCTGCGCCGCGCCGCCGCGCATGCGGCACAGTGGCGCGCGCAGGGATTCGCGGCGCTGCGCGTGGCCGTCAACCTGTCGGCGCGCCAGTTGTCGATGTGCGACCTGGAGGGCGCGATCCTGCCCGCGCTCGCGGAGGCGGGCGTGCCGCCGACCTGCCTGGACCTGGAACTGGCCGAGAACCTGCTGGCGGAAGACGTGGACCGGCTGGCCGCATGCCTGCACCCGTTGCGCGACCGCGGCATCCGGCTGTGCCTCGACGGTTTCGGCACCGGCTCGTCGAGCCTCGTCAACCTGCAGCGCCTGCCGATCGACGTGCTCAAGATCGACGGCTCGTTCATCGCGCGCGTGCCCGACGCCGACGGCGCCGCGGTCGTGGATGCGATCGTCACGATGGGGCACAGCCTGGGCATGCGCGTCGTCGCCGACGGCGTCGAGCGCGAGGTCCAGTGCGATTTCCTGGCGCGCCACATGTGCGACGCGGTGCAGGGCGACTTCGTGTCCGCGCCGGTATCGTTCGACGCGATGACCGCGCTGCTGCAATCGGGCCCCGGCGTGGCGCCGCGCCTGCTGCGCTTCAACCGCACGCAGCCGACCTTGCTGCTCGTCGACGACGAGACGAGCATCGTGTCGTCGCTCAGGCGCCTGCTGCGCGGCGACGGCTACCGCATCCTGACGGCGAACAGCGGCAAGGAGGGCCTGAAGCTGCTGGAAGAGCAAACCGTCGACGTGATCGTGTCCGACCAGCGCATGCCCGAGATGACGGGGGTCGAATTCCTGCGCGAGGTGCGCCGGCTGTATCCCGATACCGTGCGCATCGTGCTGTCCGGCTACACCGAGCTGCAGACGGTGACGGATGCCGTGAACGGGGGCGCGATCTATAAATTCCTCACCAAGCCGTGGGACGACGAGCAGTTGCGCAGCCACATCCAGGAGGCGGTCGCGTACGGCGCGATGGCCAACGAAAACCGCCTGCTGACGCTGGAAGTGCGCACGGCGAACCAGAAGCTCGCGGCCGTGAACCGCCAGCTGGAATCCGTGCTGGCGCGCCAGCGGAGCGACATCGAACAGGGCGAGATCAGCCTCGACATCGTGCACGAGGCGCTCGACAACGTGCCCGTCCCGGTGCTGGCCTGCGACGACACCGGCACCGTCGTGCTGGCCAACCGGGCGGCGCACGGGTTGTTCGCGGCGCAGGGGCCGGTGCTGGGATCCGAGCTGCGCCGGGTGTTCCCGAACCTGCCGGAACCGCTGCCCGAGGGCGCGAGCTTCGCGTTCGAACACCGCCTCGGGGCAGAGCGGCTCCATGCCCGCGTGCAGCCGATGGGCAACGGCACCCAGTCGCGGGGCTGGCTGATCGTCATCGAACAGGATCGGGTGGCGCCGGCATGACGACGACCGTGGTGGAACTCACCCAGGTCGTGCAGCGCCTGCGCGACCTGCCGGCGCTGCCGTCCATCGTGCTCGACCTGATCAGTTCGTTCGGGCGCGAGGACGTCGATGTGACGACCCTGGCGGAAAAGATGTCGCGCGACCAGGCCATGGCCGCGAAGATCCTGCGCCTGGCGAATTCGTCGTTCTACGGCCTGCCGGCCAGGGTCAAGACGGTCAAGCAGGCGATCGTCGTGCTCGGCTTCGACAGCGCGCGGGCGCTGGCCGTGGCCGGCAACGTCATCGACCGCTTCGGCGGCACCGGCGGGCCCAGGATCGACGTCGCGTACTTCTGGCGCCATTCGATCGCGACCGCGCTGTGCGCCCGCAGCCTCGCGCGCCACGCGGGGCTCGACCAGGACGCGGCCTTCATCGGCGGCCTGCTGCACGACATCGGCCGGCTCGTGCTGGCGACCGGCTTTCCCGCGCAGTACGCGCAAGTGATCGCCGCGAGCGACGACGAAGGCCTGTCCGCGGCGGAGCTGCGCGTGCTCGGCGTGGACCACGAGCGCGCCGGCCAGCTGCTGGCCGAGGCGTGGAAGTTCCCGCCGGTCATCCAGCGCGCGATCGGCCGGCACCACGCGCCGGCCGCGGCCGACCTGGCCGACATCCCCGGCGTCGTGCACGTGGCGAACGGTCTGGTGCATGCGCTCGATCCCAACGGCCGCATGGCTGGCGTGGCCGCGGCCAACCTCGGCCTGTTGCCGGAACAACTGCAGGCCGTGTGCCGCGAGACGGAAGGGCAGTTCGAGGAAGCGTGCCGGCTTTTGATGCAAGATTAGCGATGAACGACAATATCGAGAGGGCCGGCGCCATGGAGGCTCAGTCATGAACATGTTTTCCGCCAACGCGCGCACCGACGCGCCCGCGGCCACGATCCTGTGCGTCGACGACGAACCGAACATCCTCGCCTCGCTGCGCCGCCTGTTCCGCCGCGAAAACTACAAGGTGCTGGTCGCCGGCGGCGCCACGGCCGGCTGGGCCGTGCTGGAAGAAGAGCATGTCGATATCGTGATTTCCGACATGCAGATGCCGGAAATCAACGGCACCGAATTCCTCGAACGCGTGCGCCAGCGCTGGCCGGACACCCTGCGCCTGCTGCTGACGGGCCACGCCGACCACGAAGCCACCATCGGCGCGATCAACCGCGGCGAGGTCTACCGCTACATCACGAAGCCGTGGAACGAAGATGCGATGCTGCTCGTCGTGCGCGACGCGCTGGAACGCCAGGCGCTGCAGCGCGAAAAGATCCGGCTGGAAGAACTGACGCGGCAGCAGAACGAGCAGTTGCGCGACCTGAACGCGAACCTGGAGCAGCGCGTGCGCGAACGGACGGCGGAATTGTCCGCGGCCCAGAAATCGCTGCAGGCGTCGCACGAACGCCTGAAGAACAATTTCCTTACGCTCATCAAGGTGTTCTCGAGCATGGTCGAGACGCGTGCCGGCGCCGTGCCCGGCCACGGCCGCCGCGTGGCCGACCTGGCGCGCCGCATCGCCTTGCGCATGGGCCTGCCGGCCCGCGAGGCGCAGGACATCTTCGTCGCGGGCCTGCTGCACGAAATCGGCAAAACCGGTTTTCCGGACGGCCTGATCGGCATCCCGGAATCGGTGCTGAAAGGTGACAACCTCGGGCTCTACCGCAAATACCCCCACCTGGGCGAACAGATCCTGATGCCGCTGGAGGAATTGCGCGAGGCGGCGCGCATCGTCGGCGCGCACCGCGAGCGCTTCGACGGCGCCGGCTTCCCGGAAGGCACGGCCGGCTTCGACATCCCGCTCGGCGCGCGCATCCTGGCGGTGGCCCACGATTTCGAAGCGCTGCAGCGGGGCCTGCTGGCGCAGCGCCGCGCGGATGCGGCGCAGGCGACGGAACTCGTCGCGGAAAGCCGCGGCAAGCGCTACGATCCCGAGGTCGTCGAAGCGTTCTACGATATCCGCACCGGGCGCAGCGTGGCCGAGGCGATCGCGGAAGTCGCGATGGGCACGCCCCAGCTCAAGGCGGGCATGGTGCTCAGCCGCGACCTGCTGTCCCCGGAAGGGACGCTGCTGCTGTCGGCCGACCATGTCCTGTCGGACCGCATGCTGAAACAGCTCGCCGAATACGAGCGCCGCTCGTCGATCGAGTTACAACTTTACGTGAAGTCAGGGTCTCCCGATGCGCCGCATTCTCATTCTTGACGACGAACCGTCCGTGCTGAGCGCCCTGCGGCGCACGCTGCGCGCGGTCTTCCCGCCGGACGATGTCGTGATCGAAGCGTTCGACGAACCGGAAGCGGCCGTGCTGCGCGCCGGCGAACAGGACTTCGACGTCGTCATCTCCGACTACCGCATGCCCGGCCTGAACGGCGCCGACGTGCTCCAGCTCATGAAGGGCCTGCAGCCGGAAGCGGTCCGCATCGTCGTGTCCGCGACGACGGAAATCCTCGACGTCGCCGACGCCGTCAATCGCGCCGAAGTGTTCCGCTACCTGGCCAAGCCGTGGCAGCAGGAGGAACTGGTCGCGACGGTGCGGGAAGCGTTCGCGCGCCGCGACCGGCTCGCGCCGCCGCGTCCCGCGCCGGTGCAACACGACGATGCGTTGCGCCGCCTCGAGCAGGACGAGCCCGGCATCACGCGCGTCGACTGGGACGAAGACGGCAATATCCGCCTGTTCTGAGCCCGGCGATCCTGTCCGGATCGGGGGGAAACCGGTGGCGGAAACCGGGGAATCACGCCGTTTATGTGGATTGAATTGCCTTAAGGCAATTTCTTTGACACAATCCAACGCATAACAATATACGTTGGCGCGAGGTGACGATCATGGGTTGGATTTCTCGTTTGATGGGCGGTTCGGACGGCGGCGCCAGCCAGTCCGCGGCGGCGGCGGCCAAGACCGGCGAGCAGAAACTGGAGCAGGCGCGGCAGCTGGAGCGCATCGGCCACGACATCGATGCGGCCTATTACCGCTGGCTGACGGGGTCGGCCCGCTTCGACGCGGCACCCGACGTGGAAAACGGGATCCTCGACGAAGTCCGGGCGCTGGCCGGCCGTCCCGGCGACGCGGCCGGGCTCGTGCCGCGCGTCCCCGAAGTGATCCCCCAACTGCTGGGCAGCCTCAGCGAGGAAGACGTGTCGACCACCGACCTGTCGCGCCTCGTCCTGCAGGATCCCGTGCTCGTCGCGGAAGTGATCCGCGAGGCCAACAGCGCGTTCTACCGCCCGATGACGAAGATCGATACCGTCGAGGCCGCCATCAAGCTGCTGGGGCAGAACGGCTTGCGCATGGTGCTGGCGCGCATCGCGTTCCGGCCCGTCATCAACATGGATTCGGACGGCTTCGCGCGCCGCGTCGCGCCGCACGTGTGGGACCAGTCCGAGCGGTGCGCGCTGGCCGCCAGCCTCATCGCCCCCGGAATTCCCGCCGGCGGTTTCGAAGCCTACCTGGCCGGGCTGATGCAGAACGTGGGCCTGATCGTCGCGTTCCGCCTGTGCCCGGACCGGGCCGTCCCCGGTTCCGCGGAATTCAGCGGCCAGTTGCTCGCCCTGGGGCGGCAGTTGTCGGCCGGTATCGCTCGCCATTGGGAATTTCCGGCGGAGGTCGTGCAAGCCATCGAACAGGCGGGCGCGCCGGACGCCTCCAACCTCGCGCGGGCGCTCGCGCAGGGCGACCGCATCGCCAAGCTGCGCCTGCTGATCGACGCCGGCACGGTGGCGGAAGACGACGCGCTCGTCACGGACGGCCTCGACAGCTTCCAGCGCCGCTGCCTCGGCAAGCTGGCCCATCTCGAGGGCTAGCCCGATTAACCACGTGCGCTGTGTGGAATGTCAATTTTCCGCAACATTGTACCGCTAACTCATGTCGTTTAATTTACGACACAAATGCTGGATTTGCGGTATTTTAATGTGAACGTGGGCGATTTATTGCCAGAAATTTCACGAAATCGGTGCATCAGGCCATCTTTTACGCATGGATGGCCTGTACCGACGCCGGACTGGCACGCGACGGTACTGAGACGGCCGGCCCAAGGTCCGCTACGATCAGGCTCATGTGACCATTGCCAGCGGTCGCCTGGCATCGCATCGACAGGGGGCCCCATGATTTCCTCCGCTTTTGCGTCCGAAGCGGCGTTGCCCACGCGGCAACCGGAAGCAGTCCAGGCGGGACTGCAGATCCTCGAGTTCGTCTGCCGGGGAGAGCGCTTCGCCGTGCCGCTGGCGTCCGTCCGGCGGGCCGTGCTCAGCGCGCGGCCGGTGCCGTTGCCGGGCGCGTCCGACATCGTGCTCGGCGTGCTCGACGTGGGCGGCGAGACCGTCACCGTCCTCGATTTCGCCCTCCGCGCCACCGGCCGCCCGACCGTCATCGCGCCCGCCCAGCAATTCCTCATCGTCGAGATGGACGGGGTCCTGTGCGCGCTCGTGGTCGACGGCATCAATGGCCCCGGCACGGCCGTCCCGGACAGCGCCTGGCCGGACGCCGCCCGGGCCGCCGCCTACGTCGACGGCGTGGTGCGTCTGCCGGACGGGCTGTGCCTCGTGGTCGACCCGGCCCGGTTCCTGTTCGAGCACGAACGGGCGCAGTTGACGCAGGCGCTGGGAGCCGCGGATGAGCGCCACTGACGACACCGTCGTCGCGGACGTGCTCGACCTGGCGGCGCAACGGGTCGAGGCGGCGACGGGCCTGACGTTCGCGGGCGTGCGGCGGCGCCAGTTCGACGCCGCGCTCGACCGGATGGCCGGCGCGCTGGGCCTGCCGGGTGCCGCGGCCTGCGCGTCGTGGCTGCTGGCGGGGCCGTGGGACAATGCCCGCAGCGCCCTGTGCGCACGCTTCCTCACCATCGGCGAGACGTATTTCCTGCGCGACCCGCGCGCCTTCGACCTCGTGTGCGACCAGGCCCGCGCGCTGCTGGCACGCGGCGCGGCGCGCCCCTTGCGCATCTGGAGCGCCGGCTGCTGCACGGGCGAGGAACCGTATTCGATCGCGCTGGCGCTGCGCCGCGACGTGCCGCAACTGCCGCCCGAGCGCGTGGACATCCTCGCCACCGACCTGAACGACGCCTACCTCGACGTCGCCCGTGCGGGCATCTACCGGCGCTGGTCGTTCCGCCGCACCGACCCGGCCGACCTCGGGGCGTTCTTCCGGCCGCTGGGCGACGGCCGCTACGAGGTCGACGCGTCGCTGCGCGCCCAGGTCCGCTTCGCGCGCCTGAACCTCGCCGACGCCGTGTACCCGTCCGCCGCCACGGGCACCCTGGCGCAGGACGTCATCATCTGCCGCAACGTCCTCATGTACTTCTCGCCGGCGCAGGCCGGGCGCGTCATCGCCCGGCTGCGCGACTGCCTCGTCGACGGCGGCTGGCTCGTCGTGAATGCGAGCGAGGCTTCGACCCGGCAGTTCCGGGGTTTCACCGCAGTCGTCCTCGAGGATGCCGTGTTCTTCCGCAAGGACGCGCTGCCGGCCCCCGTTTCGCCGCCGGTTTCGCCGCCCGTTCCTCCACCCGGGCCGGCGGCGGTGCCGGCCGTGCGGGCCCGCCGCCCCGAGCCGTGGGCGGCCGCGGGGCCCGGCCCGCCGGTGGCGGCGGTCGATGCGGCCCAGGGGCGCGGGCGCGCGCGGGCGCCAAACGGCGGGGGCGCAGGGGCCCAGCAATGCCTGCGCCGTGCCGTCGAGGCGGAAGCGCTGTCGGCCCCGTTGCAGCAGCGCGCCGCGCTGTTCGCGCTGGAGCACGGCGACCCGGCCCTCGCGCGCCATTGCGTACGGCGCCTGCTGTACCTCGAACCGGACAGCGCGTTCGGCCATTACCTGTGGGCGCTGATCGAAGACGCCGCGGGCCGGCGGCCGCGCGCCCGCAGCCTGTTGCGCGACTGCCGCCGGCTGGCCGGCGCCGACGCCGACGCGGAACTGGGCGGCGCGGCGGCGCAGTGGCTGGAGCGCCTGTCATGACGTCCGCCTTCGACTGGGATGGCTTGTCGCGCCGGCGCGAAGCGGCGGCCGCCGGCCTGGCCGCGCTGGACCGCTTCG
>CBIHRX010000198.1:0-12883 GCA_966212555.1 uncultured Massilia sp. | reverse complement strand
CGTTCAGGTAGGAGCCTTGCGGCGCGGCGTCCTCGTCGAAGGCGATCGTCTGCGTCACCTTGTCGGTGGCGAGGTCGATGCGCACGAGCTTCGCGCCTCCTGCCACCAGGTGCGCCTGCGCGGGCGCGGCCGGGTCCAGCACCCACAGGCTGCCGCGCCCGTCCGCGACGACGCTCTGCACGCACACCCAATGGTCGTGCGGCGTGACCTCGTCCTTCTTCGCGTTGCGCCAGCCGTTCCAGCGTTCGTCCGGATACGGCCGCACCTGGCCGTCCTTCAATTCGGCGACGGACACTTCGGTGTCCTCGGTCCAGCGGGGGAAGTTGACGAAGATGCGGCCGTCTTCGGCGACGGTGACGCCCGTCACCTGGTGGCCGAAGTCCGCGACGAGTTCGATGCTGCTCATGGGGTTCCTTTCGTGTGGTGGGATTCAGGCGGCGCGCCGCTTGACGGCCAGGTCGTTGGCGGCAGTCTCCTGCGCCAGCCGGCGCTCGAGCATCGCGAGCACGGCGGCCTCCTCGGGCTGCAAGTCCTTCAGGTCTTCGACGAGGCTTTCCTCGGCGCGGGCACGCAGGCCTTCCAGCATCGTGCCGTCGAGGTAGGCGTCCAGCACGGCCGGGTGCACGTAGCACTTGCGGCAGACGGACGGCGTGTTGCCCAGCCGTTCCGCGACGGATTCGATGGCGCGCACGACGTTCTTCCTGGCCTGCGCGTCGGAGTCGACGGCTTCGAATTCCTGCAGCGCCATCGCGGCCAGCACGGTGCCGGACCACGTGCGGAAATCCTTCGCCGTGTAATCCTCACCCGTGATCGTGCGCAGGTAGTCGTTCACGTCGCTGGAGCCGACCGTGTGCGTTTCGCCTTCGTCGTCGAGGTACTGGAACAGGTCCTGGCCGGGCAGGTCGCGCGTGCGCTGGATGATGCGGGCCAGGCGCCGGTCGTGCACCTTGACGTCGTGGTACACGCCGCTCTTGCCGCGGAAGCGGAACTCGACCTCGCTGCCGTCGATCTTCACGTGGCGGTTGCGCAGGGTGGTCAGGCCGTACGACTTGTTCTCGCGGGCGTATTCGTCGTTCCCGATGCGCATCATCGTCGCTTCCAGCAGGTAGACGATCGTCGCGAGGACTTTTTCGCGCGGCAGGCCGGGCAGGGACAGCGCGCGGTCGACTTCCTTGCGGATCTGCGGCAGCGCCTTGCCGAACTTGATCATGCGTTCGTACTTGACCTCGTCGCGCACCTCGCGCCATTTCGGGTGGTAGCGGTACTGCTTGCGCCCGCGCGCGTCGCGGCCCGTCGCCTGCAAATGGCCGTTGGCCTGCGGGCAGATCCACACGTCCGTCCACGCGGGCGGGATCGCCAGCGACTTGATGCGCTTGAGGGTGGCCTCGTCCTCGACCGGCTCGCCCTTCGCGTCGAGATAACGAAAACCGTCGCCCGCCGCCTCGCGCCGGATGCCGGGGCGGTCGTCGTGGACGTAGCGCAGGCCCGCGGCCTTGGCGGCGGCGGGCGGATCGGTGTTCGGCACCGGGCCGTGCAAGGTATGGTCTTCGCTCTTCATCACATCGGGGACTCGCAAGTGGGCTGTCGCAAGTCTACGCCGCCGTCGTGCGCGCACCGTTCGCGAACTAACGTAGTGCAGGGCCGTTACAATGCGGTCATGCCCAGCAAATCGCCCATTTTTCCCGGCCCGCGCACGGCGCGCGGCCTGGTCCTCGCCGTCCTCCTGTCCAACGCCGACCAGGCGGTCGCCGAACCGCTGCGCGGCCGCGTGACCCTGGCCGCCATCGTCCGCGCCCTCAAGCGCAAGTACCACTGGCCGATCGAAACGACGAGCTTTCCGTCCAACGCGCCGGACGGCCGCGCGACGTGGGCCACCGTGTACAGCCTGCCGCCCGACGTCATCGCCAGGGCGCTCGACGAACGGGGCCGCGACTGGCTGAAGAGCAGCCGCGGCTAGTCTTCCTGCTCAGTTCTGCTGCTCAGTTCAGTTGATACCTGGCTTCCAGCAGGTCGATCTGGCGCAGCAGCTTGCGCGCCGTCTCGTCCGAGATGTCCATGCGCCGCGCGAGGCGCAGCACCGTGTCCCGTTCCGCGTTCAGCGCGAGCAGCCGGTAGCCGCGCTCCTTGCGCTTGAGCGCCTGCGCGTCGCCGTTGGCGCCCGCCGCGTCGGTCGCATTCAGGCGATGCCGGTACAGCCGCAGCACATGGGCCACGGCCCTGTCGTCGTCCTGGCCGTCCGCCTTCTGCGCCCGCTCCAGCGCGGCGATCGCGGCCAGCGTCGCCGCGTGGCGCGCATCGTCCTCGTTGCACTTGGCGTCCGGCTCGGCCGGCATTTCCAGGCCGCGCAGCAGGGCGGGCAACGCGGCGCTGGCGAGCAGCAGCGACACGACGATCACGCTGCTCGCGAGGAAGATCGCGAGGTGGCGGGCGGGGAACGGTGCGCCGTCCGGCAGCGCGAGGGGCAGGGTCAGCACGCCGGCCATCGTCAGCGCCCCGCGCACGCCCGCCACCGACGTGGCCAGCATCACGCGCAGTTTCGGCTTGAAGACCTGGCGTCCGAGGCGCTTGCGGTTCAGGATCGTGAGCTGCAGCGAGATCCACACCCACGCGAAACGCAGCAGGACGAGACACAGGCTGAACGCGAGGGCGCGGCCGGCCAGCCACCACAGGTCGTACGGCGTGCCGCCGGCCGGGTGCAGCGCGCCGCGGACGATGTCCGGCAGTTGTTCGCCCAGCAGCACGAACATGGTGCCGTTCAAGGTGAATTGCAGCGCGTCCCAGATGACGTTGCGGCGGATGCGCGTGCCCGGCGTCGCCCCGCCCGACAATTCCAGGTAGCTCATCGTGATGCCGGCCGCCACGGCCGCGAGGATGCCCGACGCGTCCAGGCGCTCGGCCACGAGGTAGGCGCCGAACGGCGTCAGGAGGTTGATCAGCACCGGGACGCCATCCTCTTCGCCGAAGCGGCGCTGCAGGATCCCGTGCGCGCGGGTGATGGCGAACGTGATCGCGATGCCGGCCCCGATGCCCGCCAGCGCGACCCACAGGAACGTGAGGCTCGCCTGCGCCAGCGAGAAATGCCCGGTCACGGCCGCGGCGACGGCGAAGCGGAAGCATACGAGGCCGCTCGCATCGTTGAGCAGGCTTTCGCCCTCGACGATGTGCATCAGGCGCGGCGGCATCGGCACGCGCGCCGTGATCGACGACACGGCGACGGGGTCCGTCGGCGCCACGATGGCCGCCAGCGCGAAGGCGACCGCCAGCGGCATCGCGGGGATCATCCAGTGCAGCAGGTACCCCGCGCCGACGACGGTGAACAGGACGAGGCCCAGCGCGAGTTCCAGGATCGTCGCCTTGTCGCGGAACAGGCCGACCTTGGGGATGCGCCAGCCGTCCACGAACAGCAGCGGGGGCAGGAACAGCAGGAAGAAGATGTCCGGATCGAGTGCGATGCCGTGGCGGAAAACGCCCGAGATGACGGCGCCCGCCGCGATCTGGATCAGCGGCAGGGGCAGGGCGACCGGCAGCACCCGCGCCACGTAGCCGCTGGCGATCACGGCGAGCAGCATCGCCAGGATGACTTCGACGGTTTCCATTCCCTATCTCCTTGTCGAGCACTGATGATAAGGGATGGGCTGGATGAACGCGGTACGGTATGTCGGCGCCATGGTGGGCTCGGGGAGCCCACCCTACGATATTCGGCGTCCGTAGGGTGGGCACCCCGTGCCCACATGTAGGATGGATCGACGTATCAGTCCGTAGGGTGGGCACCCCGTGCCCACGCGTAGGATGGATCGACGTATCACTCCGTAGGGTGGGCACCCCGTGCCCACGCGTACGATGGATCGACGTATCAGCGCCGGATGTTGGCTTCCGCCGCGGCCGCGAGGATGTCCGCCAGCTGCGTCGTGTTCACCGGCTTGACGAGGTAGTGGTCGAACCCCGCCGCCATCGACGCCTCGCGGTCCTGCTGGCGGCCATAGCCCGTCATCGCGATCAGGGTGGCGCCGGCCGCCTGCGGCAGCATGCGCAGGCGCCGCGCCAGCTCGTTGCCGTCGAAGTCGGGCAGGCCGATGTCGAGCAGGCAGACTTCCGGCACGAAGGATTTCGCCAGTTCCAGCGCGTCCGTGGCGGAATAGGCGACTTCCACGCGGTGCCCGCCGGAGCGCAGGAACAGCTGCAGCGTGTGGACGGCGTCGACGTTGTCGTCCACGAGCAGGATGCGCAGCGGCACGCCGCCGTCGTGATGGTCTTCGCCGACGATGGGCGCCGGCGCCAGCACGACGTCCTGCGCGTAGCGGGGCAGGCGTACGGTGAACGTCGAGCCCTTGCCCAGGCCCGGGCTCCAGGCCTTCACTTCGCCGCCGTGCAGCTCGACTAGGCTCTTCACGAGCGCCAGGCCGAGACCGAGGCCGCCCTGCGAACGGTCCGGCGTGCGTTCGGCCTGGGTGAACAGGTCGAACACGCGCTCGACGAGGGCGGGTTCCATGCCGATGCCGTCGTCGGCCACGGTGAGCACGTAGTCGTTGCCGTCCGCGTCCACGCGCAGGTGGATGGTGCCGCCTTCCGGCGTGTACTTGGTCGCGTTGCCCAGCAGGTTCGCGCAGACCTGCACGAGCCGTTTGTGGTCGCCCTTCACGTACGCCGGCGCGGGCGGCAGCTCGATCACGACGCGGTGGCGCCGCGCCGCGATCAGCGGGCGGATCTGCTCGGCCGCGTCGTCGACGACGCGCTTGAAGTCCAGCACCTGCGTCGACAGCGACACGAGGCCGCGCGTCACGCGCGACACGTCGAGCAGGTCGTCGACGAGGCTCGTCATGTGGTCGACCTGGCGCACGATGATGGAACAGGTCTGGGTGATCTGGGCGTTATCGGAGTGCAGCAGCTTGAGCAGGTGCGCGCCCGTGCTGATCGGCGCCAGCGGATTGCGCAGCTCGTGCGCGAGCATCGCGAGGAACTCGTCCTTGCGCTGGTCGGCGGCGCGCAGTTCGCGCTCGGCCAGCGAGCGGGCCGTCTCCTTCTTCTGCAGCGCGGCCGCCATGCGGTCCAGGGCCTGGGCCAGGTTGCCGATCTCCTCGTGGCCGTAGGCGATGCCGGAGCGGGCTTCCAGGTCGCCGGCGGCGATGCGCTCGGCGGTGCCCATCAGCTTGCGCACGCGCTGGACGATCAGGACGTCGCCCACGAGCCACGCGGCCAGCATGGCGAGCAGCGTGGTCGCGGCGAGGCCCAGCAGCGACATGATCTGGTCGTGGCGCGCGGCCGACAGGATCGTCTCGGTGGGGATGCCGATCGTGACCGTGTAGTCGGTCAGCGCGGGCGCGCCCACGCGCGCGAACGTGTGCAGGCGCTCGATGCCGTCCTCGCCGCGGATCGTCACGGCGCGCTGGCCGGCCGTGTTCATCGCTTCCTGCATCGCCGGCGACAGCCTGGTGCCGAAGAAGCGCTCCGGATCGGGGCGGCGCGAGATGATGGTGCCGCGCGCATCGGCCGTCGCCAGCACGGAGCCGGGCGGCAGGTTGATGTCGTTGATGAAGGTGTCGAGACCTTCCAGGTCCATCGCCGCGAACACGACGGCCAGGACTTTGCCGCTGCGGTCGATGACGGGATAGGTGAGGTTGATCGTGTGCTTCTTGATGACGCGGCCGAACACGTAGTCGCCGGCAATGAACCGGCGTTCCGAGATGGCGCGGCGGAAGTGGCTGCGGTCGCCCAGGTTGACGGGGTGGAGCAGGGGTACGGCGCTGCAGGTGACGTCGCCGTTGAGCTGGATGAGGCCGAAGTTGACGAAGCCCTCGTTGCGGTCGAGGACGTCGGACAGCAGCGACGTGCACTTGGCGGTGTCGCCCATCAGGTCCGGGACGCTGGCCAGGTCGACGAGGATCTGGCGCGCCCCCTCGATCGACTGGGCTTCGTTGGCGGCCGCCATGCCCGTCAGGCGGCGCAGGTTTTCTTCCGATGCCTTGATGGCATGTTCGCGTTCGCGGATCCCGGACAGGATCGTCATCACCGCCAGCGGCGTGATCGCCAGCGCCACCAGCAACATGAGCCGGCTGCGCAGGCTGTTCAGCCGGAAGCGGCTCAAGCCAGATGTCATTTGTCTATTTTCTATCTGCGGCCTTGGGGGCAGCAAACGCATTACCAAATTCGATGATCCTGCGGATACCTTCGCGCAAGGTCGCCACGTCGTCCGAAATATAGCCGAGTCGGATGTAGCCGGGCACGCCCAGCGCCTCGCCAGGCATGACCGCCACTCTCTTTTCCTCGAGCAGCGCTTCGGCAAAGCCGACCGTGTCCAGCGTCAGGCTGCGCACGTCTCCCCACAGGTACGGACCGGAGGCCGGCGCGTGCATGACGATCCAGGGGACCTCGGCAAACAGCCGCACCACCAGGTCGCGCCGTTCACGGTAGTCCGCCATCATCGCGCGCGGCGCACCGGTCGCGAACGCGACGTCGGCGGCCACCTGCGACAAGTGCGGCGCCGCCGCCGTGATGGGGCCTTGCAGCGTCTGCATCGCGTTGACCACTTCGGCGGGCGCCAGCGCGAAGCCGACCCGCCAGCCCATCATGGCGTAGCTTTGCGAGGCCGAAAACAGCGTCACCACGCCGATGTTCCGCCAGTCGCACAAGGCCGCCAGGCTGGTGTGTCCGCCATCGAAGATCAGGTGTTCGTAGCTTTCGTCGACGATCACCCGGGCCCCGATGCGCTCCACCCATGCACGAAGGTGTTCCAGTTCCCGGCGAGTGTACACCTTGCCGGTGGGATTGTGCGGGTTATTGATGATGACGATGTCCGGTTTGCCGAGGCCGTCCAACAGTTCGGGCGTGATTTCCTCAGGGAGATCGGCGAGGATGGGACGCAGTCCCAGGAGTTGTGACGTAGCAACATATGCCGGCCAGTGCGGCTTGAAGATCAGGACGGTGTCGTACGGGTCGCTCAAGGTGTAGAGCGCTTCGTACAACCCCTGCTTGGCGCCGTTGGTGACGATGATCTCGTCGGTGCCCGCGTCGATGCCGTTTTCCTTCTTGAGCTTGGCCGCCAGCCGCGTCCGCACGTCCAGCGCGCCGACCACGCTCGTGTAGGGCATGATCCGCTCGCGCTCGATGGCCGCCGCCACCGCGTCCAGCACGGGCCGCGGCGCGGGGAAGTGCGAGATGGCGATCGAGAAATCGATGACGGACTGGCCCTCGCTGCGCAGCGTTTCCACGCGCCCGTGCATGGCGGTCGTGGCAAGGGGGCGGGAAGTAGCAATCCGGGCAGAAATTTTCATTTGTTGTTCTCTTGGGATAATGTTATTGAAAAGTCACAACGCACGGTGCAACGGCTGGGTGTTGCTTGATTGTACTAAATCGGGAGAACGATGCCGCACTGGTGGAAAATAGCTTGCAGGAATCAGGCCGATGGACGGGCGCCGCGCGGCGCGGGATTCTGGTACGGTGATTGCAAGTGAACCATGCGGGAGGACACCATGCAGCAACCCATCGTACGCACCTTCAAGCACGTGACGGCCGCCGAACAGGCGCGTGCCGAACTGCTGGCCGCGGGCATCGCGGCCGACGACGTCGCGATCGACGTCCGCATCGACGAGACCGGCCCCGTGCAGGGCAATTTCACCGTCGGCGATTCGCCCGCGGTGACCGGCAAGACGGCCTATTCGCACACGTACGCGCCGGTGGCGCAGGACGACGTGCGCGACTGCCAGGTCACGGTGAACGCGGTCGACGCCGCGCTGGCCGAGCGCGCCGCCGCGATCCTCGACCGGCACGGCGGGCACGATCCGGATCCGGCCCACGCCGCCGCCATCGCCGCCCGGCAGACGCGCCATTGAGTTTGCGCGACAATAGGGCATCGCGGTCCGCGACCGCTTTCCGGAGATACCAATGAGTGCGATCCACCTCGACAAGCCTGATGCCCTCCTGATCATCGACATGCAGGTCGACTTCCTGCCCGGCGGGGCGCTCGGGGTGACGGGCGGCCATGAAGTGGTGGCGCCCATCAACCACCTGATCGAACTGTATCGGGCGCAAGGCCTGCCCATCTTCGCGTCGCGCGACTGGCACCCGCAGGACCATTGTTCGTTCGCGGCCCAGGGCGGACCGTGGCCGCCGCACTGCGTGGCCGGCACGCCGGGCGCGGAGTTCGCGGCCGAGCTGGCGCTGCCGGACGATGCCATCGTCGTCTCGAAGGCCGACACGGCGGCCGTCGATGCCTACTCCGCGTTCGGCGACACGGACCTCGCGGCGCAGTTGCGGGCGCGGGGCGTGGAGCGCGTGACGGTGGTGGGTCTCGCCACCGATTACTGCGTGCTGAACACCGTCACGGATGCGCTGGAAGAAGGTTTTACGACGCTGATCGTGCCGGAGGCGATGCGCGCCGTGGACGTGAATCCGGGCGACGGCCGCCGCGCGCTCGACCGCATGGTTGCACGCGGGGCCGTGCCGGTGCGGCTGGGCGAGTTCGGGATGGTGGCGCTGTCGGTGGCCTGATCTACGCCGCGCGCACCAGCACGAGGTGCCCGGCCACGTCCCGGCCGTGATCCTGGCGCAGCACGGCGCGCTCGGTGGCCACGACGTCGAACCCGGCCGCCCGCGCGGTCCGCGTGACGTAGTCGAGCGCATGGGCGAACCGGTTCGACGGCAGGATGGCGTAATCGCGGCCGTCGTCGAGCGCTTCGCACGAGAACGCGAACAGGCCGCCCGAACGCAACGCGCGCCTCACCCGCGCGAACAGCGGAGACAGGTCGCCGAGGTACACGAGCACGTCGGCCGCGACGGCGAGGTCGCATGAAGCCGCACCCTCCGCCAGCCATGCGACGATGTCGGCGCAGATCAGGTCATCGTACAGGTCGAGTTCCGCCGCCTTGTCCAGCATTTTCTGCGACAGGTCGACGCCGGTGACGTGCCGCGCCAGCGGCCGCAGGAACGGCGCGCACAGTCCCGTGCCGCAGCCGAGGTCCAGCGCCGCCTCCACCGGCAGCGCGGCCAGGTGCGGGCGGAGCAGGGCGTCCAGCAGCGCCGGCGTGCGGTAGCCGAGGACGTCGACGAGGTGGCGGTCGAACCGGCCCGCGTACTGGTCGAACAGGTGCTTCACGTAATCCGCGGGCGCCGCCGCCGGCTGGTCTGCCGCGTCCAGTTCTCCCAGCGCCGCCAGCGAAAACCGGATCTCGTCCGCATCCGCGCCCAGGTCGAGCGCGCGCCGGTACGACGCCACGGCCGCGTCGCGCTGTCCCAGTGCGCGCAGCGCGTTCGCGCGATAGTGTTCGGCCAGCGCGTAGCCGGGCCGCAGGGCCAGCGCCCGGTCGTAGCTGTGCAGGGCGCCGGCGAGGTCGCCCGATGCCTTCAGCGCGGTGCCGCGCGCGCACCAGGTGTCGGCCTGCGGGGCCAGCGCGAGCGCGCGGTCGTAGGCGTCGACGCTGTCCGCGTGATGGCCCAGCGCCTGCAGCGCGTGGCCCAGCGCGACGAAGGCGTCCGCATACGCGGGCCGTGCGGCGAGGGCCTGTTCGGCGCTGGCGACGGCATCGGCATGGCGTCCCAGGTCGTGCAGCGCGATGGCGCGGTGGCACCACGCGTCGGCGAGCGCCGGGTCGATGCCGAGGGCGCGTTCGTAGCTGCCCAGCGCCTCCGCCAGGCGGCCGAGCCGGCGCAGCGTGTTGCCGCGGTTGTCCCACGCGAGCGCATACGCCGGGTCGAGCCGCAGCGCCGCTTCGTAGCTGGCCAGCGCGTCGCCGGTGCGGCCGAGGTCCTGCAGCGCGGCGCCCAGGTTGCAATGGGCGCGCGCCTGCTGGGGGTCGACGCGCAGCGCTTCCTCGATCAGTTCGACCGCACGGGCAGGCGCGCCGCGCTGGCGCTCGATCACGCCCAGCAGGTGCAGCGCGTCGAACTGGCGCGGGTCGAGCGCCAATACCCGCCGGTACAGGGCCTGCGCCTGCTCGAGGCGGCCCTGCCGGTGCAGCCTGACGGCCTGGCCGAGCAGGTCGGACACGTCTTCCACCGCCACGGGGTCAGCTCCAGGACAGGTCCGCCTTCGCAAGCGGCAGCTCGCGCACGCGCTTGCCGGTGGCGGCGAAGATCGCGTTGCAGACGGCCGGCGCCAGCGGCGGGAACACGGGTTCGCCCAGGCCCGTGACGGGGTAGTCCGTCTTGAGGAAGTGCGTTTCGATCTTCGTCGGCGTGTCGGGCATGCGCAGCAGGGCGTAGTCGTGGAAGTTGCTCTGCACGATGCGGCCCTTGTCGATGTCGAGCGCCGGGTACATCAGCGTGGACAGGCCGTCGATGACGGAACCCTGCACCTGGTTCTCGGCGCCGGACAGGTTCACGATCTGCGCGCCGATGTCGGCGACGACGACGACGCGGTCCACGCGCAGCCGGCCTTCCTTCGACACCGTCACCTCGGCCACTTCGGCCACGTAGCCGCGGTGGCTGAAGTGGAAGGCGATGCCGGCGCCCTGGCCGCGCGCGAACTTGCGCCGGCCCCAGCCGGATTTCTCCGCGACCGCTTTCAGGACGTTGCGCATGCGGCCCACATTGTACGGCACGCCGCGCTCGCCCGTGCCGGCGACGAGGTCCTTGTCGCCGAGGAGGTCGAGGCGGAACGCGAGCGGATCGCGCCCGGCCGCGTGAGCCAGTTCGTCGATGAAGCTGTGGAACACCCACGCGAACACGTTGCTGCCCGGCGCGCGCCACGGTCCCATCGGGATGCGGCATTCGAGCGGCGTCTGTTCGATCAGGCAGTTGGCGAGCCAGCGGCCGGGGAATTCGTCGCCCGACAGGTTGCCGCCGCTGCCCGGCTGCAGCACGCTCGCGGTGCCGCCGTCGCTTTCCTTCTTCTCGATGCGGTTGGCGAACGTGACGAAGTGATCGTGCCACGCGACGACCTTGCCTTGCTCGTCGACGCCGCCGCGCAGGAAGTGGAAGCCGCCGGCACGGAAGTGGTCGTGCTGCAGGTCGTCCTCGCGCATCCACGTCAGCTTGACGGGCGCCTTCACTTTCTGCGCGATCGCGGCCGCCTCGACGATGAAGTCGGACGACAGCCGGCGCCCGAAGCCGCCGCCGCTGCGCGTGATGTGCAGCGTGATCTTGTCTTTCGGGATGTTGAAGGTCGTGGACACGAGCGCCTGGCCCGCGCCCGGGTTCTGCGTGGGCGCCCACAGTTCGAGGGTGCCGTCGGCCGGCTTGAACCACGCCGTGCAGTTCTGCGGTTCCATGCTCGCGTGCGAGATGAACGGGTAGACGTAGTTCGCTTCCACCGTGCGCGCGGCGCCGGCCAGCGCCGCGTCCACGTCGCCGTCCTTGCGCATGACGGCGGCGCCGGGCTGGTTGCTCGCGGCCTGCGCGGCGGCGAGGAAGCCCGACCAGCTGTGGCGCGCGCCTTCGCCTTCGTCCCACGTCACCGTCAGCTTCTTGCGGGCGCGGAACGCGTTCCACGTCGAGTCGGCCACGATCGCGACGCCGGGCCGCAGGCCGTTCAGGTTTTCCGTGCCTTCGACGAGGAACGCGGCCTTCACGCCCGGCATGCGCTTGATGGCGTCCAGGTTCGCCTCGACGGGGCGGCCGCCCGGCACCGGACACTTCACGTACGTGGCGTAGAGCATGCCGGGCAGGCGGGTGTCGATGCCGAACAGCGGCTGGCCGCTGACGACGAGCGCGTTGTCCACGCCGCCCACGCGCGTGCCGAGCAGGCGGTACGCGGCCGGATCCTTGAGCACGACGTCCGCGGCCGCCGGCACCGGCAGCGCGGCCGCCGTGCGCACGAGCGCGCCGTAGCCCAGCTTGCGGCCGCTGGCGCCGTGCACGACGGCGCCGTTCTCGGCACGGCATTCGGCCACCGGCACGTTCCACGTCTGCGCGGCCGCTTTTACCAGCATCGTGCGCGCGGTGGCGCCCAGGCGGTGGAAGTTGTCGTAGTTGGTGGGCGTCGACGTCGATCCGCCCGCACCCTGCGAGCCGTAGATCGGGTTCAGGTCGCCCTGCACGACGCGGACCGTTTTCCAGTCGACCTCGAGTTCTTCGGCCAGCACCATCGGCAGCGACGTCTTGATGCCCTGGCCGATTTCCGGCTGCTTGGAGACGAGCGTCACGCGGCCGTCCGTGCCGATGCGGATGAACGCGTTCGGCACGAAATCGCCGGCGGCGGGTTCTTGCGCCCCGTTGTCGGCCAGCGCGGCGATGGCACCGCTCGCCTGCACGCCCAGCAGCAGGGCGGTGCCGGCGGCGGCCGACCGGCCCAGGAAGCGGCGGCGCGATGGGGAAGCGGGAGTCATGCCTTGTCCTTTCCGGTCGAGGCGATTTCCGCCGCGCGATGAATGCCGGCGCGGATGCGGACATAGGTCGCGCAGCGGCACAGGTTGCCCGCCATCGCGTCGTCGATCTGGGCGTCGTTCGGTTTCGGATGCTGTTTCAGCAGTGCACATGCCGTCATGATCTGACCGGCCTGGCAATAGCCGCACTGCGGCACGTCGAGCTCGGTCCAGGCTTGCTGCAGCGGATGCATGGCGCGTGCGTCCAGGCCTTCGATCGTCGTGATGCGGCGCTTCCCGATGCTGCTCACCGGCAACTGGCAGGCACGGGCCGGCTGGCCGTCCACGTGCACGGTGCAGGCGCCGCAGGCGCCGATGCCGCAACCGTATTTCGTGCCGACGAGGCCAAGGGTATCGCGCAGCGCCCACAGCAGCGGGGTATCCGCTTCGACGTCGACGGCGTGGGCCTTGCCGTTGACGTTCAGTGTGTATTTACTCATGTCCTCGTGGGATGTGTTGGGATTGCCATGACTGAACTGTGCAATGCTAAACCAAACTGCCCCGTCAAGACCAAAGGATTTGATGTTTTAGGTGGCATTAGTCGAAACAACGGGGGTATGACATACTGGAGCGGCCCGATGCGCAGCATC
>CBIHRX010000197.1:0-12908 GCA_966212555.1 uncultured Massilia sp. | reverse complement strand
CCCCCTGGGGGTGCCGGGGTGGGCCCCCCCCCCCCCCCGCCCGCCCGCCGCGGCGCGCGCCCCGCCCGCCCCCCCCCCGCGACGTGCCGGGCGATATCCTGCCAGCTGCGCAGCGAGGACGGCATCATGCCGCTAACCTGGAACATACCGGCGACGTTGTTGCGTGCGCTGCAAAAGCCCGAGTCCACGCCGCGCCAGTAGGGCGAGCTTGCGGACAGGGCGATGAACAACGGCGCGCGCTGGTTCAGCCAGGCCCCGATGCGCACCGCCTCGTCGGCGTCCGGCGCACCGATCTGCACGTGCATGCCGAATCCCGCGAACCGCCCCGGCTCCCGCTGTCCGCCGCACGTCCGGACCGGATGGGCGCCGCCTCCCGCGACCGCGGCCCCGACCGAGCGGGCGGCCCGGCGCACGCAGCGGCGCATGTCCTCCAGCGTGTCCGCCGCCGCCCGGTAACCGTCCAGCGCCGACGTGGCCACGTCCAATGTCGTCGCATTGATCTCCGGCGTGGCGGCCCAGGCCGCGTGCTGCCGGTCGAGCCCGAACACGATATCCGGCGCTGCGGGATGCAAATCGTAGGTCACGCGGTCGAGTACCATCCACTCGAGTCCGATCCTCATGCTGCCCGCTCGTGCGCCGGCGAACCGCGGCGGCGGGATCGATCCAACCATGTTCGACTTCCTTCCCTGATCTCCTCCGGCCCGGGCGATTGCCGCGGCCGCGGATGACGACCGCAAGGATAGGGAGCCTCACTTAGCGAATACTTAGCTCGGGCCCGCGCGAGGCGGTGTCCGTGCCTCATCCGCATGACGTACCCTGCCGTGGCCATATGGCGGCATACTGATGGTGCTGCCGGCAACCGTGACCTGGCGTAACCATGAACCAACGCATCCGACCCGATCCCTACCGATTCGCCACACTCCTGCTGGGGTTGTTGCTGTTCATCGTGGCGGGCGCCGTGCATCCGGATGATGGCGATTTCCGCTATTTCGTGATCGGCGAGCCCCAAGCCGGTATCGCGTTGCCAGTGCCTCACGCCCGGACGAGCATCGTCCTGATGGGCGGTGGCGACGACGTCGACCAGGCCTTTCGCTGGATGATACGCAGGGCGGGCGTCAAACCAGGCACCGGCGGGCGTTTCGTCGTGCTGCGGGCGACCGGTGCCGATGGCTACAATCCCTATATCTACTACAGCGGTCCCGGCAAGAAGACGGGCGAACCCGCGGATCCGTATTGGGTGGGCGGGGCGGCGCTGGGCCTGAGCTCGGTCGAGACCCTCGTCATTCCCAGCAGGACAGCCGCCGACGATCCGTTTGTCAACGCCGTCGTGCGCCGCGCCGACGCCGTCTTTATCGCAGGGGGCGACCAGAGCCGGTATATCCGCTTCTGGAAAGGGACCGCGCTCGACCGCAGCCTTAACGCCTTGCTGAGCCGGAACATACCGATCGGCGGTACAAGCGCCGGTCTCGCCATCCTGGGCGAATACGCGTTCGCCGCGATGCAGGGCACGATCGATTCCGCGGCGGCGCTGTCCAACCCGTTTGATCCGCGTATCACGCTTGACCCCGACCCGGTCGGCCCCGGCAAGAGCTTCCTGGTGCCCGAGCCGATGATGGGCGTGCTGACGGACTCCCATTTCGTTCGTCGCAAGCTGATGGGCCGCCTGATCGCCTTCCTGTCCCGCCTGGCCGGCGGGGAGGGCGCTGGCTGCCTGGGCAAGATGTCGACGGCGCAAAGGAGCCTGCGCGGCATACGGGGCATCGGCGTCAGCGAACAGGCGGCCCTGCTCATCGAAAGTACGCCGGACAAGCACGACTATATCGCCCGCAGGGTCAAGAATCCGTGGAGCGACGCCGAGGGCGCCGTGTATTTCGTGCGTCCGCTGGTGCCGCCGACCGAATGCGAACCCGGCGTGCCGCTGTCGATCGACCGGGTCGAGATCAGGAAGCTCGCGGATTCCCGGACCGTGTTCAATCTCACCGACTGGTCCGCGTCGATGCCTATACGGTCAGCATCGACAACGGTCACTTCGACATTCCTCCTTATTGATTTCCTGACGCTAAGAGTTTGCTAAGTCGGCCTGCCTATCATGGCCGGGTTCACTCAGCTGCCGATCCGGCGATATGAAATTCCTTGCTTCTCTCGTGCTGGCGCTGGCGTGCGTATCAGTGCCGTTCCATGCCGTCCATGCGCGCCACGCCCGTACCGCCAAGGTGGCCGGGATGGTGGCGCTGAAGTCCAGCGCCGTCCTCATCCTCGATCCGAAGACGAAGACGGTCCTGTACGGGAAGAATGCGCAGGCCGTGATGCCGATCGCGTCGCTGACCAAGCTCATGACTGCTCTGGTCGTGCTGGAAGCCAGGCAGGGCATGGGGGAGATGCTGACCGTGACGGACGCCGACGTCGACCGTCTCAAGTATTCGTCGTCGCGGCTGCGCGTCGGTACGCGCCTGTCGCGCGCGGCCATGCTGCACATTGCGCTGATGAGTTCGGAGAACCGCGCGGCGTCGGCCCTTGGGCGAAACTACCCCGGCGGAACGAAGGCATTTGTCGCGGCCATGAATGCGAAGGCGCGGGCGCTGGGCATGCGGCGTACGCGCTACGTGGAGCCGACCGGCTTGTCGAGCGCCAACGTCTCCACCCCGGAAGACCTGGCCCGGCTCGTCGTTGCGGCCGAACGCCATGCGCTGATACGGCGCTATTCGACGGACCGGCACTTCACGATCCGCCAGGGCCGGCAGCGTACCGCCTACCACAACACGAACCGGCTGACGGCCAGCCGGCGCTGGAAGATCCGGCTGCAGAAGACAGGGTATATCTCGGAGGCGGGCCGTTGCATGGTCCTGCACGCCACCGTCGCGGGCCGGCCGACGGTCATGGTGTTCCTCGACGCGCAAGGAAAATTTTCCCGCGCGGCCGACGCCAATCGGGTACGCACCTGGCTCGCCCGCTATCGGCTCGCGGCACGCGGCTGAACACGATAAAACATGTTTATGTGACAATACATTTGTGCAAATGCATAAAACTTGTTAAGATGTAAGCCTCTCCGAAGGAATCGAGTATTTCTTCCCGACGCGGCAGGCTCCCACGTGCCCGCGTCTCATTCTGGCAATTGCCGGTGACGCAAGCGCGTCACGTCGCCGCCGATTGCGTTCGCCCTGTGCCGCGCCGGCACGCCACCAGGCCGTGCAGCGTCGCCTTCCGCATCGCCAAGAAAGGACGAAGACGATGACTCTTGTATATCCCCGACGACTGGCCGCGCGCCCGTCGCCCGACAATTTTGTGCTTGCCACCGATCTCGACGGCACGCTGCTGGCCGGCAGCGTCGAAGCCCGGCGCCGCATCCGCGACCTGTTCGCGGCGGCGGCGTCCGGCGTCCGCCTGGTCTACGTGACCGGACGCGGCCTCGAATCGATCCTGCCGCTGCTGAGCGATTCCACGATACCCGCACCGGACTACATCATCGCGGACGTTGGCGCCACGATCGTCCACGGCGACCTGCGCCCGGTGGGCGACGTCCAGCAGGAAATCGCCGCGCGCTGGCCGGGCTCGCAGGCGGTGCTGAAGGCGCTCGCCGGCTTTCCCGGCCTGCGGCGCCAGAGCGTGCCGCAGGAACGGCGCTGTTCTTTTCTGGTAGGCGAGGGCGACGTCACGCCCCAGCTGCGCGCGGCCGTCGACCGCCTCGGCTGCGACCTGCTGCTGTCGGCCGGCTGCTATCTCGACGTGCTGCCGCGCGGCGTGAGCAAGGGCGCGGCCGTGCTGCGGCTCGCGCAGGCGGCCGATATCGATCCGGCCACCATCGTCGTCGCCGGCGACACGCTCAACGACCTGTCGATGTTCGAGACAGGCCTGCGCGGGATCGTCGTCGGCGGGGCCGAGCCGGAGCTGGTGGAGCGCGTGCGCAAGCGTCCGCTCGTCCACATCGCGACGGGCGAGGGTTGCGACGGCATCCTCGAAGGGCTGGTGCATCACGGCGCGGTCGCTCCCGCGGCGCCGGCGCAGGAGGAACGCGCGCGGGGCCGGGCCGAACTGGTGATGGTGTACCACCGGCTGCCGTTCGACGAAGTGGTCGAGGACGGCGTCGCGTACCGGCGGCGCCCGCGCAGTCCGAACGGCATCATCCCGACGCTATTGCGCTTCTTTGCCGGCGAGCGTGCCGGCTCCTGGGTCGCGTGGTCGCAGCAGCCGTGCCGCGACCCGGACGGATTCGAGCCGAATGTCGCGGTCGATCCGGAGCGCTACCCGCAACTGCAGGCGGCGCGCATCGCGCTGACCGCGGACGACGTCGACGTCTTCTACAAGAAATTTTCGAAGGAGGCGTTCTGGCCGATCATCTTCTCGTTCCCGGACAAGGCCGAATTCAACCAGGCGCACTGGGAGCGCTTCCTCGAAGTGAACCGCCTGTTCGCCGAGCGCACGGCGCACGAGGCGGCGGAGAACGCCGTGGTCTGGGTCCACGACTACAACCTGTGGATGGTGCCCGCGTTCCTGCGTCCGCTCCGCCCTGACCTGCGCATCGCGTTCTTCCACCACACTGCCTTTCCGTCGAGCGACGTCTTCAACATCCTGCCGTGGCGGCGCGAGATCATCGGCAGCCTGCTCCAGTGCGACTACATCGGCTTCCACATCCCGCGCTACGTCGAGAATTTCGTCGACGCCGTGCGTTCGTTCGCGCCGGTCGACCCGTGCGGCAGCGTGCCCTGCGCGCCGCGCTTCCTCACCTACGGCTGCGCGCTCGGCGTGGACACCATGACGACGGCGATCGAGGCCGGCGGCCGGCGCGTCAGCCTCGGCGCGCATCCGGTCGGCACGGACGCCGCGCTCATCCAGCGCATCGTGGCATCGCCGCAGGCGCGGGCGCAGGCGGAGGCGATCCGCGACTATCTCGGCGGCGCGGCCGGCATCGTGTCGATCGAACGGCTCGACTACGTCAAGGGGACCCTCGAGAAACTACAGGCGTTCGAGCGCCTGCTGGACATGCATCCGGAACACATCGGCAAGGTCACGCTGCTGAACATCATCACGCCGGCGGCGCCGGGGATGGAGATCTACGAGAGCCTGCGCGTCGAGGTCGACCGCACGGTGGGGCGCATCAATGGCCGCTTCTCCACGCTGAACTGGGTCCCGGTGCGCTACTTCTACCGCTCGCTGCCGTTCGAAGAAGTCATCGCCCACTACGCGGCGTGCGACGTGGCGTGGATCACGCCGTTGCGCGACGGGTTGAACCTGGTGGCGAAGGAATTCGTCGCGGCCAAGAAGGCCAGCGGCGGTACGGGCGTGCTGATCCTGTCGGAATTCGCCGGGGCGGCGGTCGAGCTGCACGGCGCGCTGCTGGCCAACCCGTACGACGGCCACGCCATGACCAGCGCCCTGCACCAGGCCCTGACCATGCGCGAGGACGAGCGTGCCTACCGCACGGCGCGCATGGCCATGATCGTCGCCGAGCACGACGTCGTGCGCTGGGGCGACGACTTCCTGGGCGCCGTCGAAACGGCCTGCCTTCCGGCGCTGGAAGAGGCGAGGGCTGCATGAACCACGTCATCCTCGGCAACAACCTGGCCGCGTGGACGGCCGCGCTGGCGACCGCCGCCGTCGTGTGCGCGCTGCTGTACGGCACGCGCCGCCTGGTCGTCTCCCGCCTGCAGGGCTATGCACAGGCGACCGCAACCCACCTGGACGATGTGGCGATCAAGGTGCTGTGCGCGACCAGCCCGCTGTTCGTGCTGTTGATGGGCCTGTATGCCGGCGCCCAGTGGCTCGTCCTGCCGGGCAACGGCGCTGCCGTGCTGGCACGGCTGGCGATCGCGGCGCTGCTGCTGCAGGTAGCCCGCTGGGGCGACGTCGGCATGCGCGACTGGCTGCACCATTACCGGACGGAGCGCAGCGCGCAGGACGCCGCCAGCACCACGTCGACAGCGGCACTGGGCTTCGTCGCGCGCACGCTGCTGTGGCTGATCATCGTCCTGATGATCCTGGATAACTTCGGCGTCAACATCACGACCCTCGTCGCCAGCCTGGGCATCGGCGGCATCGCGGTGGCGCTGGCGCTCCAGAACATCCTCGGCGACCTGTTCTCGTCGCTGTCCATCGTGCTCGACAAGCCGTTCGTCGTGGGCGATTTCATCACCGTGGACGACATCGCCGGTACCGTCGAATACGTGGGACTGAAGACGACACGCATCCGCGGCCTCGGTGGCGAGCAGGTGGTATTCTCGAACAGCGACCTGCTCAAGAGCCGGATCCGCAACTACAAGCGGATGCAGACGCGCCGCATCGTGTTCACGATCGGCGTCGTCTACGAGATCGACAAGCGCCGGCTGCTGGCGATCCCGGAGATCCTGCGCGAGGTCGTGTCGGCCCAGCCGCAGGCGCGCTTCGACCGCGCGCACTTCAAGAGCTACGGCGCGTCCTCGCTCGACTTCGAGACCGTGTACATCGTGGAAACGCCGGACTATGCCGTGTACATGGACATCCAGCAGGCGATCAACGTGGCCCTGTTCGACAGGTTTGCGCAGGAAGGCATCGCATTCGCGTATCCCACCCAGACCGTGTATTTCGCACAGGCCGGCGGGACGCAACCGCCAGGCAAATGATGCCGGTGTCCGGGTTCGTCCTGTCGTGCCGCGACGGCGCGGTCACCCTTGCCGCAATCCTCATCGGGCGGCGTCCCCGCAACAATCCAGTGACTTACTGCAAGAAATGTTTGGACAAATGTGACGCGTAAGCGAAAATCGGGCGTTTAGCCTTCGTTTTCCCGCTTCCATGAACGCACCCGACACCCAACCCGATCCACCGTCCCTGCGCGCCGCGATTGCCCACCGTTTCAGCCTCCACGACGACAAGGCGGACGATGGCGAGATCGATCGCGCCATTCGCGCGGGCGTCGAATTGCAGGGTGCGACGTTGTGGATCCTCATGTTGGCGATCCTGATCGCGTCCGTCGGCCTGAACACCAACTCGACCGCCGTGATCATCGGCGCCATGCTGGTGTCGCCGCTGATGGGACCGATCGTCGGGTTTGGCTACGGCATCGGCATCCTCGACTTCGCGCTGATCCGCCGCGCGCTCGCCAACCTCGGCATCGCCGCCACGATCAGCCTGGGGACGTCGACGCTATATTTCCTCGTCACGCCGCTGGCCGAGGCGCAGTCGGAACTGCTGGCGCGGACGACGCCCTCGCTGTGGGACGTCCTGATCGCGCTGGCCGGCGGCCTGGCCGGCATCATCGGCCAGACGCGACGCGAAAAATCGAACGTGATCCCAGGCGTGGCCATCGCGACCGCGCTGATGCCGCCGTTGTGCACGGCCGGCTACGGCCTCGCGAACGCGAACTGGTCGGTGTTCGGCGGCGCCTTCTACCTGTTCTCGATCAACTGCGTATTCATCGCCTTCGCGGCAGTGATCGTCATCGACTTCCTCCGTTTGCCGCACCGAAAATTCATCGATCCCATCAAGGAACGCCGCGTCAAGCGGGCGTTGCTGGCCGTCGTCCTGCTCACCGCGTTGCCCAGCATCTGGCTCGCGGCGCGCCTCGTCGATAACGAAGTCTTCGGCAGCCGCGCGCGCGACTTCGTGCGCAAGGAATTCAACGCGGCCACGGTGCACGTGCTCGAGACCCGTGTCGCCCCAGGCACACACGATATCGAAGTCACCCTGATCGGGACGCCGCTGGGCATGGCGGCCATCAAGGCCGTCGAGCAGCGGCTGGCGTCGGCAGGCCTGAAGGACGCGCGCCTGTTCGTGCACCAGGGCGAGGTGCCGCACGTCGAAAGCCAGAAGATCGACGTCGGCAGCCTGAAGGCCGATATCCTGGCCGAGATCGTGCGCAACAGCCAGGACGCGTTGCAGGACAAGGATGCCGCGATCGAGGCCTTGCGCCGCCAGGTGACGGCCCAGCAGGAATGGGCGGCGCAGGCCGGCGCGGTGACGCGCGAATTCGCGGCGCAGTACCCGCAATGCGGCGACGTCCTCGTGGGCCAGGCCGCGAAGAGTGGCGCGGATGGCGCTGCGTCCGTGCCGTTCCTCAGCGCGACCTGCCGACCCGTGCCGCGTGTCGACGAGGTCAAGCGGATCAATGAGTGGCTGAAGGTGCGCACCGCATCGCCTGACGCCAGGGTGGTGCTGGTCGCCGGGCGGCCGCAGTCCGTACGACGTCCGTAGCCGCGTTCATCAGCGACCCGGGGCGGAGCCGGTTCATGCGTCGGGTTCCCGCACTCCGGGCACCAGTTTCCGCAATGCCTCACCCAGCCGGGCGGACTCCGGAACGTCGCCTTTTCCCGCAGGCCACCCTTCGCGCTGGCGGCGGCGGTCTCCATCCGTCGCTTCGGTCCGGTCGTGGAGCAGCACCTGATGGGTGGGGAAGTGCGGACGATGGTGGCCGCCAGTAGAAACAGCAGGAAGACGAGCAGGGCGATGACGAGGTTCGGCAACAGGCGCATGGCGCTTGTACCCAGCGCGTTCAGGCGCTGGTAGGCGATGGCGATTTCGGCGTTCATACGGTATCCGAAACGTGACGGGTACGCGCGTCGGGTCTGCACCATGTGATGAGTTGAAGCGTTCCCAACCCTTGCGTAACCCGAGCAGTTTAAGTGCACACTGCAAAACTGCATCGACGTGCCGATCGTGAATCAAACAGCAGCGGCACGTTTGGGCGGTTGGATAAGAGCTTCGGCTGGGATCCCAAGTCCTTTGTGCAGTCTCCAGATCATCGGAAGCGTCAAAGGGCGGGTGCGATTCAGTACCTCGTACACCCTGTTGGACCGCCCAATCATCGGCTCGAGGTCCTTGACGGTCAGGCCCTTCTGTTCCATCTGGAATTTGATGGCCTCGACCGGGTCCGCGACTTCCATCGGGAAGTGTTTTGCCTCGTAGGCTTCGACCAGTGTCGCAAGCACATCCAGGCGGTCGCCTTCCGGCGTGCCGAATTCAGCACTCATGAGCGATTCCGCTTCGCGCAGCGCTGCCTGGTAGTCTGCCTCGGTACGAATAGGCTTAATGTCCATGATGTCCCTCGATAGTTTGTGCGTCGATGGCGTCGTACTGTCGTACTGCTTGTGCGTGCCGACGAACTTGACGAAAACGATCCCGTACGGATAGTTGATGGACGTGACCAGGCGATACTTGTTGCCGGCGATATTGAAGACCACGCGTCCGTCCTTCAGGATGCTCGCGGTACCAAAATCGGCCTTGACGTCCGCCGGGGTTTGCCACTTGGCCTTGAGGACATGGCCATGCCAGGTAAGAAGTGGCTCCTTCGAGTCGGCATACTCGGGTCGTTCGTAGAAGATCCGAAGAGTAGGTAGGGACAGGATTCGCACGCACCATGATAGTCCCAATTTGGGACTTCGGCAAGGGAGGGGAGGCGAACTCATGTGGTGCAAAGTGCGGTGCAGAGCTAACCCTTTGATTTATAAGAGCGAAGACCGCCTGCAAAGCCGTCTAGACGGGTTCGACTCCCGTCCTCGCCTCCAAATAATAAACGCGTGGACCTCTTGTGAGGCCCACTTCGTTTTTATGGCTCGGAATCCATCAAAGTAAAGCCGCCAGTGACTGAACCAGGTCCAAAGTCAGTATCAGCCGCCACTTCGCTCACGAATATCACTCCTCGATGAGTAAGGGGACCCGGCCATCGTTCGATGGATTGCCCAAGTGTCGACATGCCATGGACAGGCCGCCGACGCGACCCATCACGGCGGACGAACCGATGGCCGCGTGGCTCTGGTTGGTGCCGCTGTCGTCAAGGCGGCAACTCGCCGATCGCGTGCAATGGCGATACGGATGATTGCGCCTTCAATAACGCGGATGTGCCGGGCGCTTCATGTCGATCAGCGCCACCACATCGTGACGATCGTCGGTGGAGGAGACCGGAATAGTCAGCCACTTGCCGTCGGGGTAAGTGCGGGCCTGGTCGTAGAGTTCGACCAGGCGGGGGCGCCAGAAATAGCGCCGCTCCTCGAACCTGTCCCGCTCCGCCCGTCCCAGGACGACTTGCACGGCGAGCGACCGATAGCCCGGCAGCAGAGTGCAGAGGGCCCGGGTTTTCTTGTAGCGCAAGACCCAACCGCGTGTCTTGCCGCCATACAGCCAGTCCGGCGCGAAGATACCGGGATAGGCGTCGTCGATCCAGCGCCTCAGTGCCGACCAATGCTGGAATGCCTCCGTACCGATCCAGTCCCGGACGCTGCCGTCGTCGGGTGCTGCCCTTCGATCGCTGATCCTGTCGCCGATTTCCGGTGACTGTTCCACGCGGGATGCCTGCTGGCTGTAACGGCGTTCTTGGATCTTCATGGGTTTCCAACCTGGTCGGGTGTTGATGGCGTGACGCGCCATGAATTCTGATCCATTCATGGTACGAATTGAAGGACCAAGGTCGGCCGATGTCGTGTGTACCGACGGCTGGATGTCTACGCGTCCTTGTCCCGCAGAACGGACTCGCGATAACCCGACGGGTCCATGCCGTACGCCTGCCTGAACGCCCGGACAAAGCTGCTGCGGCTCGCATATCCCGTGTTGCGAACGACCTGGTCGACGGACAGGTTGCCCGCGGCCAGATCGGCCGCGGCCTGGCGCATGCGCACCTCCCGCAGCACCGCCATCGGTGAACGTCCGACGGCGCTGGTAAATCGTGCCATGAACGCGGATCTGCTCAGGCATGCGGTCTCCGCCAGCGTATGGACGGTATGCGCCTTTCCCGGTTGGGCGACCATGTCCGCGAAAGCGCGTGCGACGTGCGGATCGCTCAGCATGGAAAAGCGTTCGACCCAAGCATTCATCGAACCGAGCGACTTGCGCACCAGGGCGACGATCACCTGCTTCAGCAAGGCTCCGGTCATCGCGCCGCAACCGATTTCTTGCGCCACCAGTTCGGCCATTGCGCATTTAAGCTTGACGTCCAACTGATCGTCGGCACAGAACCTCTCGACAATCGGCGTCGCCAGGGATTCGAACAAGTCCATCGATGCGCCGTACAGGGTTTTGAAATAGCCGCATATCAGGACGGTTCGCGGCCCGGCGTCGCCCGCCGTGAAGCGATATACCGAATCGACGATTTCCATGTTGTCCGCCCCCACGATCGCCTCGGTTGCACCCGGCAATCCGTCCTTGAAGACCTCGAGGCGGAACGGGCAATTGGGCGGGACGATGACGAGGGTATGCGGCACCACGTTGACCGGCGCTTCGTTTCTCAGGTACATGAGTCCCGTGCCCTCGAGCACGTAATGAATGCCCGGACACGGATGGCTGCCCATGACGAGGTTGAACCCCGGGCTGACCAGGCATTCCGCGAGTGTGACGATCTGGACGTCCAGCGCCGTGATCAACCGGTTCAAATCTGTTGTCGAAATGTTGGGGGTGGACTTCATCGAAGACTTTCCTGCCGCACAGCCTGTCCTGCTCGAAAGGCCGACATCATGCCAGAATCCGGCGGGGATGTCGGGGACGTTGCAAAAGTTAAAACGATCGGGCGCATTTCGCGGATTCTAGCGTCACCGGCGTCTTTCATACATCGGTCTGCATCAGAGCGGGCCCGCGTATTCGCCTCGTGCCGGATAATCTTTCGCGATGGCGAAGTCGATCGCCTGAAGCAGTTCAGGGAACAGCGGACGGGCAAACGGCATCGTTTGCACCGAGCCGTAGTACAGGGTGCCATCGGACCGCACGAGAAAGACGCCGGGTTCCGAAAAGAGGGGAGGCTCGTCGATGTTGATCGACGATTTGCCGCGCGACGACGAAATGTAGAGACCCCACTGGCGGGCGACGGTGAGCGGTAGCGAATGTCCCAATCGCAGATCGTTCGTACCGACCTTGCGTGCCATTTCCCGGGCTCGTTCGGGCGTGTCGGAACTGATCGCGATCACCGTGGTCCCGCGACGCGCGAACTCGGGTACGAGGGACCCGAGTTCGTGCAAGTACTTCAGACAAATCGGACAATGAAGGCCGCGGTAGAAGGTCAGCAACGTGAATCGGTCCGGTGCGTCGCCGGCGAGGTCGAACTCGCCATGGTCGAGCGTCGGAACGCGAAGTTCGGGTACGAATTGTCGAGGTAGCAGCATCGTTTCAAGTTGTTCGTCGGGTGGTCGGGAGCGTCTATGGGTCTCGAGACAGGCTTTACTGCATAAACTGCCCCAGGAAAACGGCAACCCGGGGCGGGCGAAGCGCGTGACCTGCCGTCGTCCCGGCAGATCTCAGCGGCCGGCGCGGAGCCCGCCGTCGACGTGCAGGATCTCGCCGGTGACGAATGGTGCCGAGTCGAGAAACACAATGGCTTCGGCAATATCTCGTGTTTCGCCCATGTGTCCGATCGGGTGAAAAGCACCGAGCGCGTCGTGCGTGTCCGCGCCGTGCATCGGCGTCCTGATGATCCCGGGGGCGACGGCGTTCACCCGGATTCCCTTCTTCGCGTACTCGATCGCCAGCGCTTTCGTGGCGGCATTGAGGCCGCCTTTCGTCATGGCCGCGAGCACCGAGTAGATGCCGCTGACCGGGGCGTCGGCCAGGCTGGCCGTGACGGTCACGACGTGGCCGTTCGCATGCTTTTCCATCTCGGCGATGGCGTGCTGCGTCATGTGATAGAAGCCCGCCATGTTCACATGCATCACGGCGGCATAGTCTTCGGCCGTGTGGTCGGTAAACGGCTTGCCGATGTAGATGCCCGCGTTGTTTACCAGCGTATCGATCCGGCCGAATCGCGCGACGCCCGCGGCGACGATACGTTGCGCCGTCGC
The DNA here is from genome assembly GCA_966212555.1 of uncultured Massilia sp. Classification (GTDB taxonomy): domain Bacteria; phylum Pseudomonadota; class Gammaproteobacteria; order Burkholderiales; family Burkholderiaceae_D; genus Telluria. The sequence goes on along the minus strand of CBIHRX010000197.1, from coordinate 186 downwards.
GGGATCGCCGATGTCGCCGGCGATGTTCAGGATGTTCTCGTCGTCCGACGGCTTGATCGAACGGGAAGTGGCGACGACGCGGTAATCGAGCTTCCGGAATGCCTTCACGATGTCGGCGCCGATGCCTTGCGAGGCGCCGGTCACGACAACGACTTTCTGCGAATTCTTCATGTTCCATCCCAAAGT
>CBIHRX010000196.1:0-12949 GCA_966212555.1 uncultured Massilia sp. | reverse complement strand
TGGCTGGTCTAACATCGGGACTTAATCCTGGGGTTGTCCGTGGGTGTTGTTGTGGGGCCGCCGGGTTTGGGGCCCCCCGCTACGTCACGTCAGCTCGCGAGGCTTGTGGCCGCGAGCTGTTGCAGCGCCGATTAGGCGCCGCCCGGCAGGTACGGACCGGCGACCGGGATCTTGAAGTTCAGGCCCTTCTGCACGTAGAAGCAGACGGCGAAGGTGCCCAGGGCGATCAGGGCGGTGTGGATGACGTTCTTGTTCATGAGCGGTTCCTGTGGTTGAGGGATCAAGGCCACCAGGAACAGGTCGGGAAATGACTTGGGCCCGGTGTCGCACTTGTTGCCTGATGGAAGGCTTCAAGGTACGACAGCGGGCCCAAAATGTTGATAGGCGGTAACGGTTCCCGTACGGTACGGTTACGGCGATTTGTTCACGCCTTGACGGACGGAAAGGTCCGGATTTTTGTGGAAGTAGTGGAAATTGGGCAACGCTCGCAGCAGCTCGACCGGCTTCGTCGCCTTCGGTCGGCCGCCAGGTCCGGACGCCGGGTAAACCGTCCGGAGGCCCAGCGCGTCTGCCATCGTCTTCGCGTCCGTGTCGTAGTTGACGCGGTAGCAGCGAATCTCCGTGCAGTTGCCGAGGAAGTCCTTGTCGATCTGCGCCGGGCGCTGCGACGTGCCGATGATGGTCAGGCCCTGGTGACGTCCGGCAGTCGAAAGGTTCTTCCAGGCCGGCGGGGCCCATGACGCCATCGTGACGCGGCTCAGCTCCTCCACGAGAACAGTCGTGCCCTCCAACTCCCACACGATCCGGCAGAAGCGGTCGAACTGCGTCTTGATCTCCGCGTCCGATCCCTTCGGCCAGTACACGATTGCCTTCTCGCTGGCCTTTACCGCCGCGACCAGGTCGGTGATCTTCGTAACGACCTTGCCGCCACAGAAGCCCGCGTAATCGTCCGTCTTCTCAAGCGGCGACCAGACCAGCAGCCGGTCGAACTTCTTCAGCAGCTCGCCCTTGATGTAGGAGCTCTTGCCGGTACCGGACGCACCGATGACAGCGATGATGTCGGCCTTGTTGCGGGTGCCGCCGCCCGCTGCTTTATGTCGGGTCAACGAAGCCTCCAGGTTCCTGCATCATCGGATTCGGGTTCAAGTCACGCATGGGCTGCTCGGCCGGCGGTGCCATGCGGTCCTTTTGCTCGTTTGCCAGGCGCGCGGCCTCCGTGCGTTTGCGCACCGCCACGAAGGTCGGGACGGCGAGCGGGATCGTCGCCGTGACCAGGGCCAGCTCGGGCGCGAACTTCGCCAGGGTGTCCGCCGCGTCCCATCCGTATTTCTGCGACACGGCCGCCATACCGATGCCCCACTGGCGACACGCTTCGTCGGTGTAGACGTGGCCCAGCTCGGGCATCGCGATGGACAGCAGCGCGCCGAGCTGCTTCGGGATCAGGCCCCAGATTTCAGCCTGGTCCGGCACGCCTTCCGGCGGCGGCGGATTCAGGGCCTCATCCTGCGCGCGCTGCGCGGCCTGCTCGTCCAGCGACGCCTCCAGTGCGATGCGGTCCAGCGGGTCCAGGCCGGTGTTTGTGTTTGTGTCCGTGTTTGTGTTTTCGAGGTCGGTCATTTTGCGGGGGTCTTGTCGAGGAGAGTGGTCAACCAGGTCGTGCGCGGTTTAGCAGCGGCCGGCGCGGGCGGCGCCTCGAGGGCCGGCTGCGCTGGCAGCGTCGGCACGGGCGCCGCGACGGGGGCAGGCGCCGGACTGGCGACGGCTGCGGCGAAGGGGCGCATGCGCGCGCGCAGCAGGCCGTCTCGGTGCTTATCGCGGGTGAAGACCTGGGTGTAGCAGCCGGACGCGCAGTAGATGTAGGCGAGGTCGTTGCGGTCGGGGCGGACTTCGGCGGAGGCGTTGTCGCAGATCGGGCACGCGACGTGCCCGAGGATGGTCGGTGTCTTTGTCATCGGAGGTCCCTTGCGCGCGGCCCGGTAAGGCCGCGCGCCCTGGTGCGCCATCAGTGCCTTGTGAGCTCGTCGGACGCGGATTTTAATTGGACTTCTACTGCTGTTGCGGCCGGTTTTCTTCCGGCTTCTGGGGTGCTGCGGGTGCTTCAGGTGCCGGCTCGGCCGGCTCGTTCACGAAGGAACTCTTTTCGTATTCATCCACCTGGTCGGGTGGAATGTAGGGCGTGCGATTGGTCATTTGAGGTGTCGCTCCAGTTCGAACCAACTCAGGTAGGCCGCCAATTTCCGGAAGAAGGCTTTTCCGGCGGCCGGCAGCAACAGGCCGTATTTGCGAAGCATGGCGATCGCTTCGGTCTCCAGCTCCATATCCATGTGGTCTTGCGTCGCGAGGGACACGCGGGCCAGGCGCAACGTCTCGCGCTCCTGGTGCAGGGCGCGCATCGCTTCCCGGTCCTGAGAGGACTCCAGTTCGAGCGTGATCGCGGTGATCCGCTCGTTAACGGCCGCGAGGACGGCGGGGCGCTGCTGTTTGTTCATGGGGTTGACCTTTCGCGGTTTCGTTATTCGTCCCAGCCCCACGGCCAGGTTAGGATGATCGCCAGCACGACACCGACGCCCAGCACAGAGGCGACGACAACAGGATCGTCAGCCGTCAGGAGGAACGTCCAGGCCCCGGCCATCATGCCGCCTCCATCGTTTCGGCGTCGACGTGCATGAAGCCGCGCTGCCACATCTTTCGCTTCACGGTGCCGCGCGTCAGCTTCGGCAGCGTGCGCGCGTACGCCAGGTACGCGTCGATGCCGGCCTGCGCCGTCGTCGGGTCGCTACAGTACGTTGCGACGAAGCCCAGGAAGTTCGGCAGCAGCCGGCGCGACTGGAGGACCGATAGGGCCTCCGCGTCGATCTGGCCGGCGACGATCTCTTCCGGCAGCACCTGGTCGGCGGCCTGCTCGTCCGTCGTGTCGTCCAGGCCGGTCAGCTCCTTCTTCAGGCCGCGCGACCAGGTCAGCATTCGCTTCCCTTCGAACGCCGCGGCGTATTCGCGGAACTGCTCGACAGCGGCGCCGTCGCCTTCTTCGGCCCAGGCCAGCAGCTGGAAGGGGTGCGCGCCCTTATTGTCCGTGCCCACCTTCGCGGCGTGCATGGTGACCTCGCGCGACAGCCCCCACTTCTGTTCCTTGCCGAACTTCGCGACGTATTCGGCCGCGTACTGGCCACCGCGCACGTCCAGGCCATGGGCCAGCACGTCCGACATTTCGTGACGATCACACAAACCGGCCTTGCGAAGGGACTCGTACCACTGCTGTTTCAGCTCGTCGATCACGCGGGACGCCAGGCGGCCGTCGGCGCCCTGGTGCACGTCGCCGAACGCGTCCGGCGTGCAGAAGACCAGGTCGTGGCGGTGCGGGTGCCAGCCGCTCCGCTCGCCCAGCGTCACCTCTAGCGACGACACGGAGCCCTTGCGGATGCCCTTCGCCAGGATGCGCTTGTACGTCTTGCTGTTCTTGAAGTGGGTCGTGGCCTTGCCGAACGCGGGCAGCAGCTCGGCGAGCGCCTCGCCGCGATCGTGCGGGAAAGTGAGGGTCATCAGGAACACGTAGCCGCCCTGTCCGACCCAGTTCTGGAGGCCGGTCGACAGCTCGGCCTGGCGCACGGCGCAGATGCGCGCGCTGCACGTCGGGCACGTCCACACGCTCTTGCACGTAGTCACGCCGTGCATGCGTGCGCTTCCACCGTCGACGTTGCGGTAGACCATCACGTGATCAGCCGCGTTGGCGACGCCGCGATGGCACCAGCACGTACGGTGCTGCGCCGAGGCTTCCTTGGACGGGTCGAACAGGATCGTGCCGGAGCGACGGGTTAGGACGTACTTCTGGAAACGCCCGGGATTCTCCACATACACGCCGCTAACGTTTTGATTTTGCTCACGGTTTGTCGATTTACCACTAATACCAAGGTTATTAGAGCCGGGTTGCATGGTCGTCATACCGCAAGCTCCATCTGACGCGGGTCAACCACGGGAAGGCGCACCGTGCGCGAAGCCTCGACCACGCGGGCGGCCCTGCGTGCAGGAGTCTCGGCGTCCGGGTCGCACTTCGGGGCACTACGTACGACGCGGGACCAGGACGACCAGGGGAACCCGAACGCGTCGCCTGCCGGGTCGTGCTCCAGGCCGAGGTGCTGACGGAGTTGTTCGGCCGGGCTCATGCGGACCTCCGCGCGCGCTCGACCTGGACGTGCAGGTCCATCGCCACGGCCGTGCTCATGAGCACGAAGCACGCCGACGCGACGGCGCTCCAGTCGATGGAAAGGGAAAGGCCGCGCAAGACGGCCACTTCAGCGGATACCGACCGCTCGGCCTGCCGGAAGAGGTCGACGGCGTAGTCGAGCTCGGTCAGGACGGTGTCGGTTACGGACGGTAACGGTACGGGTACGGTACGGAGAGGCGCGGCGTCACCCAGGCGGGCGACGTCGGCGTCGAGATAGGCGGCGGGGTTCATTTCGCGGCCCGTACCAGACGAAGCGCGCGGCGCGAGGAGCCCAGGGCGGTCAGGGCGTTGTCGGGCACGCCATCCGCCTCCAGATCCTTGACGCGTTGCTCAAGGGCCAGCTCCATTTGGTACATGTCGTCGACCGACACCGCGACGAGCACCTTCGTGCCGTGGAAGATGCGAAATAGGGGCAATTCGAATTGAGGGGTTCGCTTGTCCATCATGCCTCCTGCACGATCTGGAGCGCCTGGCGGGCCGCGTCTAGCTTTTCCTGATTCGCCATGGACGGCCGGAACATCAAGTTCTCGTAGAGCTGATCGGCATGCGCCGATAACGCGATCTTGACTTGCTGGAGCTGCGCATCGGTCAGCGAGAGGGTACGAACAGGGATCGAATCTGTTGCTATTTTGTAAGAATTCGTTTCAGACATGATGGCTTCCCAAGGTCTTGTCTCCCAGGCAAAAGGTGTCGGGAGGCCCGGTTGCAGGCCGGAATTGCCTTGGGAGCACGAAAAATTTCCCTCCCGACAGACATATGGTACTCCAAGTGCTACTTACATCCAAGTGCCACTGCTACTTCCGTGCCACTGCCAGTTGCACTACCATCGGTCGCGTATGGGGCGAGACCCGCCCCACCTTGGGAGAAACACATGAAACTCTGTATCGACTACCTGCGAGAGGTAGAGGCCAAATATGGTTGGTCGCGCTTTCGTATCGCAAAGGAACTGGGCCTGACCAGCTCGCGCATGTATCAGCTCTTCGACAACGGTGGCACGTACAACGACGAGACCGCGCTCAAAATCGCCAAGCTGCTCGACGTGAACCCGGCGGAAGTCATCACGGCAGCGACGGCCGAGCGCACGAAAAACCCTGAGATTCAGGCGGTTTGGAAGGGACTTTTGGAAAAAATTTCCGAGGGTTTTGAGACGCTGCTATTGGGCGCGAGCCCGCGCCGGATGCGGGTTCCGGCGCGCTGATAGCAGTCTAAAGGCTCGTTTCACTTCCTATAGATTATGCGAAGTTATTGATAAACCGTTACGCGTCACGATTATTCCATGCGCTGCCATCGTCATCTAAAGGTCGAAGCCGCCACGCATGCACGACAATGAATCTGGATGCGAGTCCGCGCGCCCAGCCCGCTTAACGCTGCCTCGTATTCGATAGATCGTACTCCGTTCGGTGCTCTTTCATCACTACCGCCACCACGACGCCCGACAGGAACGTCAGGCCGCCGATCGCATAAATCGCTACGCGGAACCCGAAACGATCAGCGATGATCCCTGCCGAAAGCGCGCCGACTGCGTAGCCCAGGTCACGCCAGAACCGGTACACGCTGAGCGAACGAGCGCGCCACGCCGGCGCGGAAACATCGGAAACGGCGGCAATCAGGCTCGGATAGACCATTGCCGTTCCCGCGCCAAGCAGCACGCTGGCCACTAACCAGGGAAAAAACTGCCCTGTCGCGGCCGTGAGCAAGAGCCCGGCAGCCTGGACCCACATACCCGCCACGATGAGTCCCTTGCGGCCCCAGCGGTCACTAAGGGGGCCTGTAATCACCTGGCCGACGCCCCATACCACCGGATAGATCGCCTTCAGGATGCCGACGCGCCCGACGCCAAGACCCAAGGACGTATAGAACAACGGGAAAATGCCCCAGCTCATGCCGTCATTGAGGTTATTGACCATGCCGGCCTGCGAGGCTGCGAAAAGATTGCGATCGCGAAAAGTGGTTAGAGCGAACACTTCGCGGAAGCCAGGTCGTGAAACCGGATCACTCGCGCCTGCAATTTCGGCGCGCACGTATTCGCGAGTGTCCCGTACAACGAGGATTGAAAGGACGGCGCCGATGACGGCATACCCGACGCCGACGTAGATTGGCACTGGCCGCAACCCGAAATGCGCAGCCAGGTAGCCCGTCAGAAAAGCGGTTGCGCCGACCGCGAAATAGCCGGCGAATTCGTTCAGTCCGACTGCCAGGCCTCGGCCTTTTGGTCCCACGAGATCAATCTTCATTACGACAGTCATGGACCATGCAAACCCTTGGCTCAAGCCCAGCAGCACGTTCGCAGCTACGATCCACTCCCAGCTTGGCGCGGCGATGATCATGAACGGCACCGGTAATCCCATCAGCCAACCGATCACCAGGACTCGCTTGCGTCCCCAGGTATCCGCCAGTTGCCCCGACACCAGGTTGGCGCAGGCCTTCACGACGCCGAAACTGATGATGAATGAGGTGATCAGCGTCGTGGATTCGATATGAAAGACTTCGGATCCGATGAGGGGTACTACTGTACGCTCGATACCCACAAGGCCGCCAACGAAAGCATTGATCAGGACGAGCAGCGAAAACTGCCGCCAGTTGGCGCGCAAGCCGAGCGTGACCTGGGATGCCGGATGTCCAGGCGAAGGGATAGCGGCAGGCGCTGCCACGCTTTTTTCACGCATACGCTTGCTGACCGAGGTTCGCGGCGATGAGGCGCTCCATGCCGGCTGGCCTGGCTGGAATGTTGCTGGTGACGGCCGCGACGAAGTCTTCCTTGCCGAGCGAAAGCAAGCCATTCCAACGCTTCTCAAAACCGATCGTCGACGAAGGCTTGCCCGAGATGTCGGCGCCACAGGGACTGCCGGCCGTGTGCCCCGGGAAGAGTTCCAGGTCGTCGGGAAGATTCAACAAATGTTGATGCAGGCTTTCCCATAAAAGCCCAGCCATTTCGCGCTCGCGTCCCGCCAGGTCCGGGCGCCCAACGGCGCCGACGAAGAGCGTATCTCCGGTCAAGACAAACCACGGCGCTTCGCCACGCCGCAAGTCGGATACAAGGAGGCAGACGCTGTCTTCCGTATGTCCCGGGGTGTGCAAGATTTCGACGCGGGTATTGCCCGCCATGAGGACGTCACCATCCCGGACAGATTTGAACGGAAAGCCGGTTTTACCAATATCGCTTTCGTGAAGCAGGAAATCTGCTTGTGCCAACTTCGCTAACGCACGCCCACCCGACAAATGGTCAGCGTGAACATGCGTGTCGAACACCATGGTAATGTCGACGTCAAGTTTCTTCGCCTGCTCCAGATACCATTGCTCGTCACCGGCCAGGACGTCGACGGCAATGCCCTTGCCCTGCCCGCCGCATCCGAAAAAATATGAAATGGACGCGTCATCGTTGACACGTTGTTTGAAGAACATAATCCCTCCCGATCGAACATTTACACGCGGCCTCGATACCAACATTCCAAAGAGTGTTAGAATATTATCGATCCGAGATTGCATCGTCAAGCGGGCTGCGGTGGGCTTGACCGCCCTGCACTCCACCATCAGACTCTTGCCATATGACCACGAATAGAATGATCAAAGACGCGCTTTACGACCAGGTGGCGCGCATCGCCAAAGCGGCAGCCAGCCCGAAGCGGCTGGAATTGCTGGAGGTTCTTTGTCAGTCGCCGAAAACGGTAGAAGCGCTCGCGCAGGCTGCCGGGATCAGCGTCAAGCTGGCCAGCGCCCATCTGAAAGAACTGAAGGTAGCCCGCCTTGTCGAGGCCGAGCGGCAAGGCAAGTACATCGTCTATCGCCTTGCCAGCGAGGATGTCGCGCGTTTTTGGGTCACGATCCGCCTCCTTGCCGAGGATCGCCTGTTCGAATTGCAAGAAGCATTGAGGCAACTCAGTGCTGCTTCCCACGAATGGGTCGGCAACGGTCGCGACGAATTGCTCGAGAAAGCGAAAAGCGGAGAAGTCGTCGTTATCGATGTCCGTCCTGGGGACGAATATGAGGTTGGCCATTTGCCGTTTGCGCGGTCGATGCCACTGCCGGAAATCGAAACCCGGCTGGCTGAACTGCCGAAGAACAAACCGATCATCGCCTATTGCCGCGGCCCGTTTTGCCTCATGTCCACTGATGCAGTGAAGCTGCTGCGCAAGAATGGCTACGAAGCCATGGAACTGCGGGAGGGTGTTGCCGAATGGGCAGCTTGAGCCAGACTGTCGCTTAGCCTGTCCATGCCAGTTACGTGGCAAGCCGCGCCCTCTTCACCTGGCGACTGAATCGATCATTTCGCCTTCCGGGACGACCAGTGGAAGTGTGAGATGACCCAGCTATCGTCCTTCTTTTCCAGCACCGCCGTCTCCGTACCGACCATATGGACCGCCGTACCTTTGTACGTGCCTTGCGTGTCGGTCTCCTGCATCACGACGGCCAGGTCGCCAGCGATACGCTCGCTCCCCTTCACGACTTTCCTGTTGACGGTCTTTGCGAACGCCATGTCGGCCGGGAGATGGTGCCTCGCGTATTCATCCTTCGACTTCTCGACATGACCACCTTCGAAGATCTGCACTGCCGGGCTGAGCAGAGATAGCGCTTTCGCCGTGTTGCCGCTGGCGAGCGCCGCGTGATACTCGCCGACCACCTCGGTAGGACTGGCGGCGAAAACGGGAAGCGATACCACGATCAGAAAGGAAAGGCAGGACAGTTGGCGCATCAATGCTCCTTGAACGAATCGGGGTGTGAGCACAACATTAAACCAAAGGCGGTCAAGTACCTCAAGCGTGGCGCGGGCGCCGGCATGAAAGCCGGCCAGCGCCCCGATAAGAATCGACTACCTCACGCAACCGCCTCAGAAGTCCTGATCTTTTCGCCTGTCGCCGGTGGCCGGCATGAAGCCGCAGTCACGATATTGCTCGCACAGCATGTGCCGCATCTCGTTGATCTGGTTCTTCTGCGTCACGACGATGTTCTCGCAATAGCGGTGCAGGGAGTCGTGGTCGATGTCGCTCTTGACCTGGCAGTGAAGGCTCGGAGCCAGCGCGCTGAGATGGTGGTTGCTGAAGGTACGCAGGAACACCTGGTTGAACTGGGCGCCGGCCGGCGCGCTTTCCAGCGTCGCGATCATCCGCTGGCCGTCGGCGGTGAGCTGGGGCGTGTGCTGCACGCCGTACCAGTCACGCAGAAAGCGTTGGGCGCGCATGATTTCTTCCCGCTGCGTGCGGTTGCCCTGGCGCGACATGGAGCGGATCCGCTCGTCGCTCGCCTTCGCAACGGTGGCACCAAACCCGGGGGTGGGCGACGTTCCTTCGCCTGGATTGCTTACCGGCGCATTACGCTGCGTATCCGTTCCCGCGGCCAGTTCCGTCATCCGCAATGCCGAGTAATGATGGTCGATGATGAAAACAAGATAGTTCTTCTCGAATGTCGCGGTCGCGCCGCGGCCCGGGGCATCCGCGGCCGCCGTGCCGCCGATCGCCACCAGCGCCAGTCCGCCAAGCGCGCGCGTGGCCAGGGAGCGGCAACGGGCGACCGGCGCTGCCCCGTTGGTGAAATCCAGGTCAGTATGGTTCATGTTTCCCTCCTCTTGAGTAGTGATGCAAGGGTCAAGCTGCAGCCATCGTCTGTTCAGGACGCCGTCCCGTCGCTCTCCATGCTCCGGAAAGACAAACGCGTCCCGCGACGCATTCGACAACGGGAACGTCTCGGTGTCCGCCCCGCCACGGCGCCGAGCACCACGGTGCGGCACGGCGTGAAGGAGCGAACGCAAACTCAACCGTGCTGTGCCAGGATCCGTCAGGCGCCTGCCATCGATCCCATACGGCGGCATTCCTCGGCGCAGCGCCTGCATGCGGCCGCACAGTCCTGGCAATGCTGCATCTGGTGCTTCGCGCATTCGTCGCCACACGCCGCGCACACCTGGGCGCAAACCTGGCACAGCGCTTGGGCGAACTCGCCGCCCCTTGCCATGAACGCAGCAGCCAGCCGGCAGATCTGTGCGCAGTCCATGTCGAGGGCGATACAGCGCGCCATCATCTTCACGTCGTCTTCCTTCAGGCAGGCCGTCGAACACATGTCGCAGGCGTCGGCACAGGCATTGCAAGCATCGATACAAGATTGGTACTGTTGTTGCATGACGTTCTCCTTGAATGGGTTGGGAATACCTCTTCAGGACCTTCCGCTGGACAGGCGCAGGGTGGTCGTCGCCACCCTGCTGCGTTATCGGAATCCGCTGTCGACATGGCGCTCGGCCGCGTCCGGACGACAATGCGTACAGCCGCAACAAAATCAGAATGTTGTGTCATGGCTGGCAGACGTCGTCCGGCGGGCTGGCGTGTTCGTGCAAGCCTCGAAACCAGTCGAGGCAATGTCTTCGCGACAGCCAGCTTGAAGGTCAGGAGCGCGGCGGGCGCTCTATGCGGGAGGGAATCCAGCCCGTGAAGGACGAGGCCGGAGCAAGGTAGTTATTGGCGAAGTGTGCCGCAGCAGGCTCGGCAATATAAAACGGCGGAGGCGCGGATGCACCTACGTGGCAGGCACTGCATGTGCGGCACGTCGAATGCTTGTGGTGCGAGTCTTCGCCGCACGGCATATCCTGATGGCCGACATCGGCGCCGGCGACCCGCTGTGCCGTCGGCCGGGTCATCGCCACCGCCATGTCGGGATCATCGCACCCCTCCATGCCGGCCGTCTGCCGGCTCGCCGCCGAGGTATGCGCCATCGTCATCGTGCATGGCAATGCGGTCGCGCCGGCGATGGCTTGCACCGGCAGCGACACGATCAGGATCCACAGCATGAGGATTCGGACTAGAGGGCGCATGTCGATCAATCTAGCATATGCAAAAATGATATGTCTGCACGATACAGTGCCGCAATTTCGTGAATACCTGGGCCGCCCAGGGGATTTCCGATACTTTTGCATATGCTAGAATCGCCGCGTGAAAGCCATCCTGAAAGTCCTGATCGTCTGGATGACGTTGCTGGCGGTGCCGCTTCAAGGCTTCGCTTCCGCGACGATGTCCCTCTGTGCGCCGCCTGCGGCCGCGGCACAGGTCGACCACGACCGCGAACCGATGGCCGACGACATGGACATCGCCAGCGCGCATGCACATCACGAGCAGCCCGGGCCGACCGTGCAGTCCGATCACCATCCGGCAAGTCATCACCACACCGCCAAATGCGCAGCCTGTGCCACCTGCGGCTCGTGCGTGTCGATGGCACCTTCGTTCATCGCCCTGCTGCCGGCATCCGCCTCTCCCTCCCTCACTGTTCCCTTCGACCAGCGCATCCTGCCGTCGGTCGACCTCGCGCTTCCAGAGCGACCTCCGCGCGCCTGACCGTTCGCACGGCTGGACGTGCTCGTCTGGCTATGTCACGGGCGCTAACTTTCAGCGCGTGCCCCCCACGCTATCCATCAATGAAATGGACCGCGGCAGGCCAACGAAGGTCGTCGCGCGTCCACAGCAACTGTCTACAATTTTTGACTGCCTTGGAGCTTCAAATGACCCGTTTCTCTTCTCTGCTCAGCACCCTTATCATGTCCGCAGGCTTTGTCCTGGCAACCTCGAACGCATCCGCACAGATGCAGATGCACGATCACAGCCAGCACAGCGCAATGCCTTCCGCTTCACACGACGATCCGAATGCATTGACCGACGGTGAGGTACAGAAAGTCGACAAGGCCGCCGGCAAGCTGACCGTCAAGCATGGTCCACTGACCAACCTCGACATGCCCGGCATGACCATGGCGTTCCAAGTGCAGGATGCTGCCATGCTCGATCGGGTGAAAGCCGGGGACAAGATCCGGCTGCGTGTCGAGCTCGTCAACGGTACCTTCACCGTGACGAAGCTTGAAACGGCCAAATGAGACCGAAGTCGCTCTGCCCGTCATCCTCATCAATCAATTCAGGAGTCTGCATGTCCATCAAACGCTCTCTGGCCGTGACCACCTTCGCGCTCTCAAGTGCCGTCACCTCGTCCGCTTTCGCGCACGCGAAACTGCAATCGTCCGATCCCCGGGCGGGCAGCACGCTCGACACCGCGCCGAAGCAGGTACGCCTGAAGTTCAATGAAGCGCTGGAGCCGGCGTTCAGCAAGATCAAGCTGACGGGTCCGCAAAACAAGGAGATCCCGGTCACCGCGACGGCCGTCGACAAGGCGGACCCAACGGTCATGACGGCCCCGCTGCCGCAGCTGGCCACCGGCGAATACCGCATCCAGTGGTCGACGATGACCCACGACGGCCACAAAGTGAAGGGCGAGGTCACATTCAAGGTCAAGTAATGGGGCCGGACCTGCAACCTGCCCTGCACCTTCTCACTGCCCTGCTGAACCTGGCGGTCGCCGCGCTTACGGGCGCGACGGTCGCGCGGGTGTGGCTGGGCCGCGACGCATCCAGCTGGGCCGGGGCGCGTCGCCAGCGTGTGCGCGAGGCCGCGATCGCCGGTGCCGTGGTCGCGCTCGTCGCCAACCTTGTGCTGCTGTGGCTCGTATCGGCGGCAATGGCCGAGGTACCGGTCCCGGAAGCGGCCGGCGCCACCTGGTCGATGCTGACCTCGACCCACCTCGGACTCGCATGGTCGATCGGGATGGCCGGACTGGGCTTTGCCGCCGCGGGAACCTTCGCCCAGGACGACCGAGGCAACGGCCCGGCGCTGCCGACCCTGGCGGGGCGCGCCCCGGGGGGGGTGCCGCGCCGCCGGGTGAGCCCCCCCGCGCCCGCCCGCGACATCAGCGGGGGCCCGCGCGCGGGCG
>CBIHRX010000195.1:0-13029 GCA_966212555.1 uncultured Massilia sp. | reverse complement strand
ACCCTGATCGACCTCGCCCAGCGCGAGTCCGACGCCTGCGCGAAGCGCCTGGGCGCGGCGCTGAAGGCCGTCGACGAGGGGGAGCAGAAGCTGCAGATGCTGCTCGGCTACCGCGACGACTATGCGAACCGGCTCGACGCGGCGCAAATGGCAGGCATCACCCCGTTCGCATACCAGAATTTCGTCGCCTTCCTCGGCAAGCTGGAACAGGCGATCGACGGCCAGCGCGAAGTGCTTAAGCACGCGCGTGTGAAGGCCGACATGGAAAAGAAGGGATGGCAGGAAAGCGAGCGCAAGCGCCTGTCGTACCGGACCCTGAACGAGCGCGCGGCCGCCGAGGCACTCGCGATCGAAAACAAGCGCGACCAGAAGATGATGGATGACCACGCGGCCCGGACGGTCCGCGCCAGGCGCTGACCGCGCCACCCAACCTGAGCGACCAGCGACATGAACACGACCTCCCCTCTCCAGCTCAACACGGCCAGCGGCATCAACCAGCGCCCGAACAACCCGGGCAATGGCGGCAGCGACGGCAGCCAGTTCAGCGCGATGCTCGCACTCGCGTCCACGCCGGCTCCGGCCCCCGCCCCCGCGCCCGCCGCGAAGCAGGAGGCATCCAAGCCCGCCGAAGCCGAGAAACCCGCGCAGCCCGACGAGGCCGCACCGCAACAGGCCGCCAGGCCGGCCGACAGCAAGGCGGACGCCGCCGATGCGAAAGACGATGCCGCCAAGGCCGACGACGAGAAAGCCGACGACGACGGCACGGCCAAGGCGGGCGACCCGGCCAGCGCCATGCTCGCGCTGATGGCCAGCCTGCACAAGCCGGGCGCGGACGCCGGCAAGACGACCACCGCGGCCCAGGCCTTCGACGCGCTGTCCGGCAAGGGCAAGCGCACGGACGCCGGCCAGTTGGCCGCCCTCCAGGCCGCGATGAAGTCGGTGTCGAAGGAAGCCGGCCTGGATGCGGCCGGCGCGAAGACGTTCTCGGCCACGTCGATCAAGAACCCGGCCCTCGCGGCCGCCGGCGCCGACCTCGGCGCGGACAAGGCGGCGGCCGCCTCGGCCGACCTGCGCGCCGCGCTGGGCAACGTCAAGGCGGAGGTCAAGCCGCAGCTGGACCCCGCCGAGTTCAGCCTGCAGCAGGCGCGCGACGCCGCGCTGCTCGCCCAGAAGGAACAGGCGCCGACGGCCGCCGTCGCGACCGCCCAGCTGCAGCCGGCCATGCTGGAAGCGGCCCAGGCCGCGGCTGCGGCCGGCGAAGAACTGTCGGCCCACGTCGGCACGGATGCATGGAACGACCAGGTCGGCCAGAAGGTCATCTACATGGTCGGCGCCGAAGACCAGACCGCGTCGCTGACCCTGAACCCGCCGGACCTGGGTCCGCTGCAGGTGGTGCTGTCCGTCTCCAACGGCCAGGCCGACGTGACGTTCTCGTCGAACCAGCTGGAAGTCCGCCAGGCGCTGGAAAACGCCTTGCCCCGCCTGCAGGAAATGATGAGCGAGAGCGGCATCGCGCTGGGCAATGCGACCGTCAACGCGGGCATGTCGAACGGCGGCCAGGCGCAGCAGGACCAGGCGGCCGCATCGAGGGGTTTCGGCCGGGGTAACAACGGCCGCGGCAACGGTGACAACGACGCGGTCGTCGGCGAAGCCACCGTCCGGCCCGCCACGCGCACGGCGACGATCGGCGATCGAGGGATGGTCGATACGTTCGCCTAAAACGGCCATGAATCGCGTTGGGTGGGCACCCCGTGCCCACGCGTGACGTCGGCACCACGCCAGCGTTCGCGTGGGCACAAGGGTGCCCATCCAACGTTTGAATATAGCCTCGACAACAAATCCGTCAAGAAACAACGAGATACCCCAGGTTCCTCCCTCTTTTCGACCGTTGCCGCTGCTCACTTTTTCCCGATAATGACATAATGACGGGACGATCCAACAGCGGGACCGAAGACTCTTGAAAGCGAATCCAAAAATCAAAGCCGATCCGAAAGCGGATGCGGCGGCACCGGCAGCCAGCGGCGGCAAAGGCAAGCTGTTCATCATGATCGGCGCGGCCGTGGTCGTGCTCGGCCTGGGCGGAGGTGCCGGCTGGTACTTCATGCACGGCAGCAGCGCGGAAGCGGCGGCCGAGCCGGCCAAGAAGGAACACTCGAGCAGCAAGAAAAAGAAGAAGGAGGAGGCGCCGCCCGAATACGTGGCCGTCGAGCCCTTCACGGTCAACTTGCAGCCGGAACATGGCGACCAGTACCTGCAGGTCGCGTTTACCCTGCAGGTCGAGGGGCCGGAGCAGGTCGAGCTCATCAAGGCCAACATGGCCAAGGTGCGCAGTCGCGTGCTGTTGCTGTTGTCGGGCAAGAAGGCGTCCGAGATCAGCACGGTGGAAGGCAAGCAGCAACTGGCCGGCGAGATCCTCGCGGCGGTCAACGAACCGTTCGTGCCGCGCGGCGACGAACAGGAAGTGACCGACGTTCTGTTCACTTCCTTTATCATCCAGTAAAGCAGACGTCATTAACGGTAGAGCAGCATGGCCGATAATTTTCTCTCACAGGAAGAAGTCGATGCCCTCCTCAAAGGGGTCAACGGCGATCAGGACGACGTAGCGACGCCTGAAGACACCTCGGGAGTCCGCACGTATAACCTGGCAACGCAGGAGCGGATCGTCCGCGGCCGCATGCCGACGCTCGAGATCATCAACGAGCGTTTCGCCAGGTATCTGCGCGTCGGCCTGTTCAACTTTTTGCGCCGTTCCGCCGAGGTCTCGGTGGGGTCCGTGCGCGTGTCGAAGTACAGCGAGTTCATCCGTAACCTCGTCGTGCCGACCAACCTGAACCTCGTCCACATGAAGCCGCTGCGCGGCACCGCGCTGATGGTGTTCGACCCGGGCCTCGTGTTCCTGCTCGTGGACAACCTGTTCGGCGGCGACGGCCGCTTCCACACGCGCGTGGAAGGCCGCGATTTCACGCAGACCGAGCAACGCATCATCATGCGCATCCTCGACATCGTGTTCGAGGCGTATGCCAAGTCGTGGGAACCGGTGTACCCGATCGAATTCGAGTACATCCGCTCGGAGATGAACACGCAGTTCGCGAACATCGCCACCCCGAACGAAGTCGTGGTATCGTGCACTTTCACCATCGAGCTCGGTTCGGTGTCGGGCCAGATCCACTTCTGCATGCCCTATTCGATGGTCGAGCCGATCCGCGACGCGCTGACGTCGAGCATCCAGGGCGAGGCGCTGGAAGTCGACAAGCGCTGGATCCGCCTGCTGACGCAGCAGATCCAGGTGGCGGAAGTGGAACTGGTGGCCGTCCTGGGCCACGGCAAGGCCAATTTCGACGAGATCCTGAACATGAAGATCGGCGACGTGATCCCGATCTCGGTCCCGGAAACGCTCCAGGCCACCGTGGACGGCGTGCCCGTCATGGACTGCAGCTACGGCGTGTTCAACGGACAATATGCGCTGAAGGTCGAGAAACTGCTGGCGAACAGCGAAACCTTCAACAAGTAAAGCAACACAGGAGAGAAACATGTCCGACACTCAAGACGACCAAAGCAGCCTCGACGACGATTGGGGCGCCGCGATCGCCGAACAGGCCGCTGCCGAAGCCGCCGCACTGGCGAGCCAGCAGCAGGCGGCTTCGGCCGCAGTGTTCAAGGATTTCTCGAACAAGGGGCCCCGTCCGGATACCCCCAACGACATCGACTTCATCCTCGACATTCCCGTCCAGCTGACGGTCGAACTGGGCCGCACCAAGATCGCCATCAAGAACCTGCTGCAACTCGCGCAGGGTTCCGTGGTCGAACTGGATGGCCTGGCGGGCGAGCCGATGGACGTGCTCGTCAACGGCTGCCTGATCGCCCAGGGCGAGGTGGTGGTCGTGAACGACAAATTCGGTATCCGCCTCACCGACATCATCACCCCATCCGAGCGCATCCGTAAGCTCAACAAATGACGGCGCGCCTGCTGACCACCCTCGCCCTCGCCCTTCCGCTGGCCGCCTGCGCGGCCCAGCCGGGGCCCGGGCAGGCAGCGGCACGGTCGGCCGAGGCCGCTGCGCCGGCGGCGACGACGGCGGCGACCGCGCAAGCACCTGCGCCTGCACCCGTCGTGACCGAACCCGCGGCGGCACCGGCACAACCGGCTACCCGGCAAGTTCCGCAAACGACTGCGCCCACGGCCCCCGCGAAGGCACAAACGCGGGCAGTCGCCGGCACCGGTGTGCCATCCGCCGCCGCGCCTGCACCCGCCGTCCAACCCGACACCGCCGCCGCGCCCACCGGCACGGCAGTCCCCGCCACCCCGGCGGCACCCGACGTCGTCGCGCCACGCCCCGCCACGCCCAGTGCCGCCGTACCGCCCGTCACGATGCCCGCCGGTTCGTCCACGGGCAGCCTGCTGCAGACGCTGTTCGCGCTGATCCTCGTGCTGGCCGTGCTGGGCGCCCTCGCCTGGTTCCTCAAGCGCTACGGTCCGAAGGTCGGCGGCGGCAACGCCAACCTGCGCGTCGTCGGTTCGCTGAATCTCGGCGGCCGCGAGCGCATCGTGGTGGTGGAAGTGGGCAATGAATGGATCGTGGTCGGTGCATCACCCGGCCGCATCAACGCGCTGGCGACAATGCCGCGCCAGGACGGGCAGAATGGCGACACCGGCGGTACGAACGCCGCGCTGGCTCCGCATGCACCGGCGGCGCACAGCTTCGCCGACTGGCTCAAACAAACGATCGACAAACGCAAGTGATGCTGAATAAACGACTCCTGCTGGCGACGGGGCTTGTGGCCCTGCCGCTGGCGGCGGCGGTGGCGGCGCCCGCCATCCCCGCTTTCACGACGAGCCCGGCCCCGGGCGGCGGCACCGCCTATTCCCTGCCGGTGCAGACGCTGCTGCTGATGACGGCGCTGACCTTCATCCCCGCGGCGCTGCTGATGATGACGAGTTTTACGCGCATCATCATCGTGCTGTCCCTGCTGCGCCAGGCGCTCGGCACGCAGACGGCGCCGCCGAACCAGGTAATGGTGGGCCTCGCCCTGTTCCTCACCCTGTTCGTGATGGGGCCGACGTTCGACCGCATCTACACGGAAGCGTACGTACCGCTGCAGGAAAACCGCATCCAGATGGGCGAGGCGATGGACAAGGCCGCGGCGCCGCTGAAGGGCTTCATGCTGAAGCAGACGCGCCAGTCCGACCTCGCCCTGTTCGTCAAGATCTCGCGCACGCCCGCGCTGCAGGGTCCGGAAGACGTGCCGCTGCGCGTGCTGATCCCCGCCTTCATCACGAGCGAGCTGAAGACCGCGTTCCAGATCGGCTTCGCCATTTTCATTCCGTTCCTCATCATCGACATGGTCGTCGCATCCGTGCTGATGTCGATGGGTATGATGATGATGTCGCCGGCCGTGATCTCGCTGCCGTTCAAGCTGATGCTGTTCGTGCTCGTCGACGGCTGGCAATTGCTGCTGGGCTCGTTGTCCCAGAGTTTTTACTAGGGAGGACGCCATGACTCCGGAAAGCGTCATCGCGATGGGCCGCACGGCCATGGAAGTCACGCTGATGGTGTCGGCGCCGCTGCTGCTCGTCGCGCTCGTCATCGGCCTCGTCGTCAGCATCTTCCAGGCCGCCACGCAGATCAACGAACAGACCCTGTCCTTCATCCCCAAGCTGATCGGCGTCTTCATCGCGCTCGTGCTCGCGGGGCCGTGGATGATCACGGTCATGACCGACTACATGCGCAACCTGTTCAGCGGCATCCCGCAGATGATCGGGTGACGTTGCGCCCGCGATGATCTCGTTCACCACGACGGAGCTGTATGCGTGGATCGGCGGCCTCCTGTGGCCGCTGACGCGCATCCTCGGGCTCGTCGCGGCGGCGCCCGTGTTCGGCAACACGGCCGTCCCCATCCTCATCAAGACGACGCTCGGCGTGCTGCTGGCCGCGATCGTCGGCCCGACGCTCCCGCCCGTTCCGGCCGTGGATCCGACATCGTGGGCGGGCATCCTGATCGTCGCGCAGGAACTCCTGATCGGCGTCGCGATGGGGTTCGCGATGCGCCTCGTGTTCGCCGCCGTCGAATTCGCCGGCGAGGTCGCCAGCTCGACGATGGGCTTTTCGTTCGCCACGTTTTTCGATCCGAGCTCGGCCGGCCGCTCGTCGGCCATCAGCCAGTTCCTCGCCCTCGTCGCGACGATGGCCTTCCTCGCCATGAACGCCCACCTCGTGCTGATCGAGGCGCTGGCGGAAAGCTTTTTCACGCTGCCGATCTCGGCCACGCCGATGTCGCTGTCCGCGCCGCTGGAAATGGTGCGCTGGGGCAGCCGCGTGTTCTCGGCCGGCCTGCAGATCGCGATGCCGATCGTCGCCGCCATGCTCATCACCAACATCGCGCTGGCCATCCTGACGCGCGCGGCGCCGCAGCTGAACCTGTTCGGCATCGGGTTCCCGATCACGCTCGGGGCCGGCTTCCTCATCATCAGCCTCACGCTGCCCTACCTCGGCACGCCGCTGCAGAACCTGTTCAACCAGGGGATCGAGGCGGGCCGCAAGATCCCGCGCGTGGGCGGCCAGCGGCCGGGGCAACCGCCGCCTGAACTTAGGCAATTGCCTAAAACCGGGGTCTGACCCCGGTTTTAGGAAATGTAGTTGAAGAGAGA
Source organism: uncultured Massilia sp. (assembly GCA_966212555.1). Lineage (GTDB taxonomy): Bacteria > Pseudomonadota > Gammaproteobacteria > Burkholderiales > Burkholderiaceae_D > Telluria. Next base: position 6,383 of record CBIHRX010000195.1, on the reverse strand, counting down.
GAGGCCAGACATTGTCTTGAAGGACACCTGGGCCGCCTGCAGCGTCTGCTGCTGCTGGGTGTACAGGGACACCGCCTTGACCATGTCCAGGTCCTGCAGGCCGCTCAGCGTGGTCTGGTACTGGACGTTGAGGTCGTCGCCCGTGCTGTCCAGCGAATCGACTTCCTTCAGGCGCGCGCCCACCGAGGCTTGCACGGTCAGCACGTTGTCGAGCGCGTTCTTCATGTTCTGGCTGGCCATGTTCAGGTCGTTGGCCAGCGCAGCCTTGCCGGACGAGCCGTCGGACGGGCTGCGCAGCGTCTGGATCAGGTTCGTGATCGTCGTGAACACCGACTGCTTCTGGCTCGGCTGCACGGTGAACGCGTCGCCGTTCGCCGGCGCGCCCTTGACGTCGAACGAGATGCCGTCGAAGGAGATCGCGGCACCCGCCGTGTAGGGCTGGTTGCTCAGCACGGCGCTGGCCGGTGACGTCGAATTGTCGGTGACCGTGTACGTCGTCACGGCCGGCGTGCCCGTGACCTGGAAGGCGATCGCGTAATCGTGGCCCGTCACCTTCGTCGCGTCCGTCACGGCCCCCGGGGAGATGATGCCCGCGCCCGTGTTCGTGCCCGCAGCCTGCGTCACGAAGGTGCCGTTGCCGGTGACGTTGGCCTCGAAGATGGCGCTGCCGCTTTCGCTGATGGGCATCTTGCGCGCCGATCCCACCTGCAGCGTGCGCTGGCCCTGGTCGCCCTGGTAGGTGGCGCCCGTCGGGGTCTGCGTGAACGGTTGCGTGGTCGTCTTGTAGCCGGAGAACAGATAGGTGCCCGTGCCGTCCGTCGTGTTGGCCGAGCCGAGCAGGTCGGCCATGCGCCCTTCCAGTTCGGTGGCCAGCGCCGCGCGGTCGCTCTGCGTGTAGCCGCCGTTGCCGGCGGTGACGATCAGCGTCTGGATGTCCTGGATCTGGTTCGAGACGTCGGTGAGCGTCTTGTCGACCAGCGACAGCGACGATTTCGCGTTCGTGCGGTTTGTGCCGAACTGCGTGTTCATCGATTGCGACTGCGTCAGTTCGAGCGCCTTGGCCGAGCCGATCGGGTCGTCGGCGGCCGTCAGCATGCGCTTGTTGGTCGACAGCTGCATCTGCGTCTTGGCCATCTGGCTCTGCAGCGTGTTGATCTGCGTGGTGCCGGCCTGGTAGATCGCGTTGGTGCTGATGCGTAGGGTCATCGCGTGGCTCCGTTAATCAATGGCCGATCTGCAACAGCGCGTTGAAGATCGTGTCGGCGATCTGCATCACCTTGCCCGACGCCTGGTAAGCCTGCTGGTACTTGAGCAGGTTGGCGGCCTCTTCGTCGAGGTTGACGCCGGAGACGTTGTTGGCGGCCGATTCGGCCTGCGTCAGCTGGGCCGCCGCGGCTTCGGCATTGGCCTGCACTTCGCGGGTCTTGTTGCCGATCGTGGACACCAGCGTGGCATAGGCCGACTGGTACGTGGCCTTGCCGCCGTCGAGGATGTTCTTCGATTGCAGGTCGCCCATCAGGCCCGCATTGCGCGTGTCGCCCAGGCCCGTGTTCGGCGCGATGGCGAACTTGTCGCCGTTGCCCGGCGCGCCGTTCATGGTGAAGCTCATGCCGGCCACCGTGTAGCTGGCGCCGTCCTTGAAAGGCGGGTTCGTGCCGGCCGGGTACGTCGTCGTCGCGCCGTTCACCGTCATGCTGACGCTTTGTCCGGCCGGGAAGCCGGACAGCGTGCCCGTCGCCTTGTCGAACGCCAGCGTGACGGTACCGGTCAGCGGCGAGCCCAGGTAGTTCTTGTCGACCGAGCCCGCGCTGATCTTGCCCGTGCCGCTGTTGGTCAGCGGGACGCTCGTGGCGATCGGCGCGGCGGCCGCGATCTGCGCGCCGTCCGTCAGCGCCAGCTTGAAGTTGGCGGCGCCGTTCTGCGTCGGGCGCACGAGGAAGTTGTCGCCCGAGTCGGCGACGCCCTGGATGTCGAACGCGAGGCCGTCGATGACCTGCGGCTGGGTCTGCGGGTACGGCGAGATCACCGTCTTCTTGTTGTCCGCCAGGCGGTAGACGTTATAGTTCGTGCCGTCGAAATCGACCTTGTAGTTGCTCGTCGTGAGCTGCGTGGCATCGACGACCGTGGCCTTGATGGCCGTCGTGCTCGTCTGGTTGTTGTTGACGTTCTTCGTCACGTCGGCCGGCGCGATGCTGAAGATGTCGCCGCCCGGGTTGCCGTTGCCGTCCAGGCCGAGCTTGTTCTGGTCGTTCATCGTCGTGGCCAGGGCGATCGCGACGCGGCCCAGCGAATTCTGCGCCAGGTCCAGCGACTGGTTGCGGAACTGCAGCACGGCGCCCAGTTCGCCGCCCGTGAGCGCGCTCTCGGCCATCGGCGTGACCTTGCCGTGGGTGACGTAGCCGATCGTCACGCGGGTCTGGTCGGTCGGCGAATTCGTGGCCGCCAGTTCGAAGGCGTTCACGCCGACGACGAGCGGCTGGCCGTTGCCGATCGACACGGTCAGGCTGTAGTTATCGCCCGGCACGACGGTCGCCTTGACCTGCTTGTTCAGGTCCATGATCAACTGGTCGCGCTTGTCCAGCAGGTCGTTCGGCGGGTTCAGGCCGCCGGCCTCCGTCAACTGGCCGATCTTGTCGTTCAGCTGGGCGATCTGCTTCGCATACGTGTTGATCGTCGTGACGCTCGCGGTCAGCTGGGTGTTGACGCCCTTGCGGATCTCGTCGAGGCGGCCGGTCATGCTCTGGAAGCGGGCGGCCAGCGTGTCGGCCGACGTCATGAACGAGCCGCGCGACGACACGCCCGCGCCGTCGCCCGTGAGGTTCTGCACGGCGGAAAAGAAATCCTGCAGCGCCGGCGACAGGCCCGACGTCGTGTCGGCCAGCAGGTTGTCGATCTGCTGGACCTGCGCCTGGTAGGCGTCCAGCCCGCTGCTCGCGGCCTGGGCCGTGCGCACCTGGGCGTTCAGGAAATCGTCCGAATAGCGCTTGACCTGGGCAACCTGGGTGCCGGTGCCGATATAACCGTTGGAGCCCCCCATCGAGATCGCCGTCGCCTGCACCACTACCTGGCGGCTGTAGCCGGCCACGTTGGCGTTGGTGATGTTGTTGCCGGTCGTCGCCAGGCCTGCCTGGGCGGCGTACAAACCGGTTTTGCCGATGCTGAGGAGGGACATGGTGGTTTTCTTTCTGCTATGTCATTGACGGCAAGTTCCGCCAAAACTTTATTCTTGTCGTCCTATCAAGAACCTATCCGTAGAGTGGGCATTTTGGGGCGGGGGGCCCAAATGAAAAGACCCCACCAAAAGCATTCCGTCGTGGTAACGCATGGTGGGCACAGGGTGCCCACCCTACCCGTTCGCTCCAGCATCCCGTTACGCCAGCGAATGCTTGATGATGCGCGACAGCTTGGCCGCGTACTGCGGGTCGGTCGCATAACCGGCGCGCTGCAGGCCGTGCGCGAACGTGGCCGCGTCGCCGCCGTGCGCCAGCACTTTTTCGTAGCGCGGGTTGTTGCTCAGCATGCGGGCGTAATCCTTGAACGCGTCGGCATGCGAATCGTAGGAACGGAATTTTTCCACGCGCGTGTGCGGCTTGCCGTTGATGTATTCCGTCGTGACGGCCGTCGCGACCTTGCCTTTCCAGCCCGGACCGGCCTTGATGCCGAACAGGTTGTTGCTGGACGTGCCGTCCGCATTGCGGATCACGCGGCGGCCCCAACCCGTTTCGAGCGCGGCCTGGCCCATCATGAATTTCGCGGGCACGCCCGTGACCTGTTCCGCTTCCTCGGCGGCGTCGGCCAGCTTTTCCTGGAACGCGCGCACGTGGGCCGGCTTGTTCGCGTTGTCCGTGCCGCGCGCGGCGCCCGTCACGCCGGCCGCGCCCGCCTTTGCCACGCCGTCGGTGGGCATCGTGTCCGGGTCGCGCTGCATGCGCAGGGCCGCGGCGCCGCCGGCGGCAGCCGCCTGCTGTTCGCCGCCGATGCCCAGGGCCTGCTTGTTCATGTCCTGCATCAGCTGCTGGCCCTTCTGCTGCACGGTCAGCTGGCGCACGAGCACGTCGGCCAGGCCGATGCCGCGCTTGGCCATCTTCTGGCTCATCTGCTGGTCCAGCATGCCCGTGAACGTCTTGGTTTCCTGGCTGTCGGTCATGCCGTCCTGCGGCGTCGCGTCGCGCATGCTCTTCATCATCATGTTGACGAACATGGATTCGAACTGCGTCGCGGCACCTTTCAGCGCTTCCGGCGAGCCGGCTTTCGCCGACTGCTTGAGGTCGCCGAGGCTGTTGGCGTCGAGCGCAAATTTACTGGACAGGTCGGAAGTGGAACCGAGCATGATGGCCTCGACGGTTAAATGATCTCGAGTTCGGCGCGCAGCGAACCGGCGGCCTTGAGTGCCTGCAGGATCGCGAGCAGGTCTTGCGGCGTGGCGCCGATGGCGTTCATCGCCTTGACGACTTCCGCCAGCGACGCGCCGCCGTTCAGCATGATGACCTTGCCGGCGTCCTTCTTGACGGACACCTGCGGCGTCTGCGTGACGACGGTGCGGCCCAGCGAACCCGGGTTCGGCTGGCTCACCTGCGTGTCGGCGCCGATGCTGACGGACAGGTTACCGTGCGAAATCGCGCACGGATCCAGGGTGACGGACCGGTTCATGACGACGGAACCGGTGCGCGCGTTGAGGATGATCTTGGCGGCCGCCTCGGCCGGCTTGACGTCCATGTTTTCCAGGATGCCGAGGAAGGAAACGCGCTGGTCGCTCGACGACGGCACGCGCACGCGGATCACGCGGCCGTCCAGCGCCGTGGCGATGCCCGGACCGAACTTGTCGTTGACCGCTTCCACGACGCGGCTCGCGGTGGCGAAGTCCGTCGTGTTCAGTTCCAGCTTGACCTGGTTGTCGGCGCCCAGGTTCGACGCGACGGCGCGCTCGACCGTGGCACCGCCCGAGATGCGGCCGACAGCCAATTGATTCACCTGCACCTGCGCACCGCCGCCCGACGCGCCCGCGCCACCCACGAGCACATTACCCTGGGCCATGCCGTACACCTGGCCGTCCGCGCCCTGCAGCGGCGTCATGAGGAGCGTCCCGCCGCGCAGGCTCTTCGCGTTACCCATCGACGAGACGGTCACGTCGATCGTCTGGCCCGGCTGGGCGAAGGCGGGCAGCGAGGCCGTCACCATCACGGCCGCCACGTTCTTCAGCTGCAGCTGGGTGCCGGGCGGCAGGCTGATGCCCTTCTGCTGCAGCATCGCCGTGATCGACTGTACGGTGAACGGGGTCTGCGTCGTCTGGTCGCCGGTGCCGTCGAGGCCGACGACGATGCCGTAGCCGGACAGCTGGTTCTGGCGCACGCCGCCGATGCTGGCGAGATCCTTGAGGCGCTCGGCGTGGGCGGTGGTGGCGGTCAGCGGGCCCAGCAGGGCAACACAGAGGGCGAGGGTCTTGAAGTTCATGATCAGAACGGGAGTAATGACTGGAAGAAGCGCGACATCATCGACGTCATCTCGGCGCGGTCGATCTGGCTGTTGGTACGGTATTCGACACGGGCGTCGGCGACCAGCGTCGACTGCACGATGTTGCCCGCCTGGATCGAGTCCGGATTCACCATGCCCGAGAAGCGGATGAATTCGACGCCCTTGTTCATGGCGATCTGCTTCTCGCCGACGACGATCAGGTTACCGTTCTGCAGGACTTCGGACACCGTCACGCCGATCGTGCCCGTGAAGGCGTTCGACGCGGTCTGGGTGTCGCCGTCGGCGTACTTGATGCCGCTGCTCGTGGCGAGGCTGCCGCCCAGGCGGCCCTGCAGCGGGCCGGGCACGCCCAGTTCGGCGCTGCCCGACTTGTTGCCGGTGCTGGCGCCGCTCTTGTTGGCGGCCGTCTTCTCGACGATGGCGACCGTGAGCACGTCGCCGATATGGCGCGCGCGGCGGTCTTCGAACATCGGGCGGAACGTGTTGGCGTTGTAGATCGCGCCTTCCGTCGGGGTGCCGGCATCGGCCAGCATCGGACGCACCGAGGTCGGGCCCTTGACGATCGAGGTCGGAGTCGCGGCGCAACCGACGAGCGCCGCGGCGATCGTCATCCCCGCGAAGGCGGGGATCCAAGTTTCATAAGCCTTTTTCATAATTGGGAAATCTTCGCCAGCATCTGGTCGGACGTGGTGATGGCCTTGCTGTTGATCTCGTACGCGCGCTGCGTCTGGATCATGTTGACCATCTCTTCGACGACGTTCACGTTGGACGTTTCGACATAGCCCTGCATCAGCACGCCGGCACCGTTCGTGCCCGGGGTGTTGGCTTGCGCCGTACCGGACGAGCCCGTCTCGGCATACAGGTTCTCGCCCAGCGATTCCAGGCCGGCCGGGTTGACGAAGTTCGACAAC
>CBIHRX010000194.1:0-13096 GCA_966212555.1 uncultured Massilia sp. | reverse complement strand
GCACACAGGCGACAAGCTTTGCTGTGGCGTGACGCTGGCTTAACAACTGCGAAATGTCATTGGCGCAATGCTGACTCAGCCAGAGTTCAGCCCACTTTGCATTCTATTTTGCTTTAAGCGAGACCACCATGAAACGTACTTACCAACCTTCCGTCGTTCGTCGCAAGCGCACGCACGGCTTCCGCGCACGTATGGCTACCCGTGGTGGCCGTCTGGTCCTGAACGCTCGCCGCGCCAAGGGCCGCAAGCGCCTGGCTGTCTAAGCCGGAAAGCCGCATCGACCGCGCCTACGACATATGTCAGGCGAAGGTTCGCACGACTTTGCGCGCGTTCGGCGTATCGTAAAAACGGATGAGTTTTCATCCGTTTTTCGTTTGCGCCCTGCACAAAAAACCGCGCATTTCGTGCTCTATACCCGACCGAATGCCCTGCCTCATGCGCGGCTGGGCGTCGTCGCGGCCAAACGTTTTGCCCCGCGCGCGGTCACGCGCAACACCATCAAGCGCATTACGCGCGAACTGTTCCGGACTACGCCGCTGCCGGCGCTCGACTGCATCGTGCGCTTGTCGCGTCCCGTCAACGGCAAGGACGGTCCGGCGACGACGTCCGCGCTGAAGGCCCAGTTGCGCGTGGAACTGGCACGCCTGTTCGCGTCGCAGTTGCCGCGTCCGCGTAAAGCCCAAGCCGCTCCACAGGCGGCGAGCGTTGCGCCTCCAGGTTTGGAACCGGGACTATCATGAACCGGTTGCTCGTCTGGCTGTTGCGCGGTTACCAGTTGCTGGTGTCTCCGATGCTCGGACAGAACTGCCGTTTCTATCCGACCTGTTCCAACTACGCGATCGAGGCCGTCAAGATCCACGGCGCCGCGCGCGGCGGATGGCTGGCCCTGCGCCGCGTCTGCCGCTGCCATCCGTGGAACGACGGCGGCGTCGACCTGGTACCGCGTCCCGGGGAGCAGCATTCCTCACCAACCGCTTGCGGTTGCAAGCATTCCTGAATAAGACCAATGGAAATCAATAAACGTACCATCCTGTGGATCGTGTTCGCCGTCTCGCTGGTCGTCCTGTGGAACGACTGGATGGTGGCCAACGGCAAGCAGTCGATGTTCTCGGCGCAGCCGCCGGCCAAGGTCGCGCAGGCTCCGAACCCGGCCAAGCCGAACGACCTGCCGACGGCTTCGACGCCGACCCCGGCCGGCGCTGTCCCGGGCACGCCCGCGGCGCCCGCTGCGGTCCAGACCCAGGTCATCACGATCACCACCGACGTCTATAAAGCCGACATCGACACGGCCGGCGGCGTGATCCGCCGCCTGGAACTGCTGAAGTACCGCGACAAGGTCGACCAGACGAAGAACCAGGTGCTGTTCCAGGCCAACGGTCCGCGCGTCTACCTCGCGCAGACGGGCCTGACCGGCACGAGCGCGGCCGGCGTCCTGCCGAACCACAACACCCCGTTCACGGTCCGTCCGGGCGCGCGCACGCTGGACAGCAACAACCAGGTGCAGGTCGTGCTGGACGCGGAGCAGGGCGGCGTGCGCCTGACCAAGACCTTCACGTTCAAGCGCAACGACTACGTGATCGACGTGCGCCACGACGTGACGAACCTGACCCAGGCACCGGTCACGCCGTCGCTGTACTTCCAGCTCGAGCATGACGGCATGAAGCCGGAAGGCGACACCTATTTCAACAGCAGCTACACGGGCCCCACGCTGTGGACGCCGGAAGAGCACTACCAGAAGCTGACCTTCGACAAGATCGGCAAGGGTTCCGATGACCACGCGAAACAGTCGAAGGATGGCTGGATCGCGATCTCGCAGCACTTCTTCGTCTCGGCCTTCATCCCGCCGGCGAACACGCAGCGCGACATCTACACGAAGGCACTGGGCAACAACCTGTTCGCCATCGGCGCCGTCGAGCCGCTGGGCACCGTTGCTCCGGGCGCGACCGTCTCCAACGCCGCGCGCCTGTACTCGGGCCCGCAGGTGCAGAGCCTGCTGGAAAACGTGACGCCGGGCCTGGACCTGGTGCGCGACTACGCGTGGGCGGCGATCATCGCCAAGCCGATCTTCGCCACGATGAACTGGCTGCACTCGATGATCGGCAACTGGGGCTGGACCATCATCGCCTTCACCATCCTGATCAAGCTGCTGTTCTTCCCGCTGTCGGCGGCCGGCTACCGCAGCATGGCCAAGATGAAGACGGTGACGCCGAAGATGCAGGCGATCCGCGAGCGCTTCAAGAACGATCCGGTCAAGATGCAGCAGGCCACGATGGAGCTGTACAAGGCCGAGAAGATCAACCCGCTGGGCGGCTGCCTGCCGATCCTCGTGCAGATGCCGGTGTTCCTGGCCCTGTACTGGGTGCTGCAGGCCGCGGTCGAGATGCGCGGCGCACCGTGGGTGGGCTGGATCCACGACCTGACGGCACCGGACCCGTACTTCATCCTGCCGATCCTGTACGCGATCTCGATGTTCATCACGCAGAAGCTGAACCCGCAGCCGGCCGATCCGGTGCAGGCCAAGATGATGATGTTCATGCCGCTGGCGTTCTCGGTCATCTTCCTGTTCTTCCCGTCCGGCCTCGTGCTGTACTGGGTCGTGAACAACCTGATCTCGATGGCGCAGCAGTACGTCATCACCAAGAAGTTCGCGCCGGCCAAGTAACTCCGGCCCGGTGAAGAGGAGCCCGTGCTTGCACGGGCTTTTTTATTTTTGAAAGCCGCGAACGCTGAACTGATGCGTTGGCAGTATCGTCGTCCCCGCGCAGGCGGGGACCCAAGTACTGCGGGCGTCGCGGGAGCGCATGCAAATTGGGCTCCCGCCTTCGCGGGAGCGACGGGATCGGCATCAGTCCGACTAATAAACTACAATCCCACCCCATGAAACTCGACACCTCCCCCATCGCCGCCATCGCCACCGCCCCCGGCCGCGGCGGCATCGGCGTGGTGCGCGCCTCCGGCAAGGACTTGTCCGCCCTCGTGGCCGCGCTGTTCCCCGGCACGAAGCTGGCCCCGCGCCACGCCACCTACCTGCCGTTCAAGGATGACGCGGGCACCGTCATCGACGAAGGCCTCGCGCTGTACTTCAAGGCGCCGCATTCGTACACGGGCGAGGACGTGCTGGAACTGCAGGGCCACGGCGGCCCCGTCGTGCTGCGCATGCTGCTCGCACGCGTGCTGGAGGCGGGCCGCGACCTCGACCTGCGCCTCGCCGAACCGGGCGAATTCACGCGCCGCGCCTTCCTGAACGACAAGCTCGACCTCGCCCAGGCGGAAGCCGTCGCCGACCTGATCGACGCGTCCACCGAGGCCGCCGCGAAATCGGCGTCGCAATCGCTGTCGGGCGCGTTCTCGAAGGTTGTCCATGAACTGGTCGAGAAGACGATCAACCTGCGCATGCTGGTGGAGGCCACGCTCGACTTCCCGGAAGAAGAGATCGACTTCCTCGAGAAATCCAACGCGCGCGGCCAGCTGAAGGGCATCGTCGATGCGCTGGAGGCCGTGTTCCGCCAGGCCGCCCAGGGCGCGCTGCTGCGCGAGGGCTTGAACGTCGTGCTGGTCGGCCAGCCGAACGTCGGCAAATCGTCGCTGCTGAACGCGCTGGCCGGATCGGACGTCGCGATCGTCACGCCGATCGCGGGCACGACGCGGGATAAAGTCAGCGAGACGATCCAGGTCGAGGGCATCCCGCTGAACATCGTCGACACGGCCGGCATCCGCGCCATCGACGAGGGCATCGACGTCGTCGAGCGCATCGGCATCGAGCGCACGTGGGGCGAGGTCGGCAAGGCGGACGTGATCCTGCACCTGCTCGACGCGAGCCTCGGCCCGGCCAAGGCCGACGAGGACATCGTCGCCGCGTTCCCGGCCGGCGTGCCCGTCGTGCGCATCTGGAACAAGATCGACCTGTCCGGCCACCAGCCATCCGTGGACCCGGGCGCGGACGCCATCAACATCTATTTGTCCGCGCACGAGAAGATCGGCATCGACCTGCTGCGCGCGGAACTGCTGCGCATCGCCGGCTGGCAGCAGACGGGCGAATCGCTGTACCTCGCGCGCGAACGCCACCTCGTCGCGCTGCGCCAGGCACGCGAGCACCTGCGGTACGCCGCCGAGCATGCGGCCCAGGACGACCAGTCGCTCGACCTGTTCGCCGAGGAGCTGCGGCTCGCGCAGGACCAGCTGTCCAGCATCACCGGGCAGTTCACGCCGGACGATCTGCTCGGGGTGATCTTCAGCCGGTTCTGTATCGGAAAGTAGGGCGGTAACTAAGTCCGCGCCTCAGTCCGCGCGCCCGAGGAAGAACGCCAGCATGGCAGTGGACGCGCACGGTCCGCCGGGATCCGTATGGGAACCGGCCGCCTTGCCGCCCTGCCACGCGTGCGCGGCGCCATGGACCACCCAATGCTCCGCGACGCGCCGGCCGGCCGCGTCGTGCCAGCGGGTCCGGCTGTACGCGCGGCCGGCGCCGTGGTTCCCGCGTTCGGTGTCCTCCACCAGTTGGCCGCCGTGCGCGGCGATGAACTGATGCAGGACCGCCTTGCCGTTGCCCGGGTGGACGACGGCGTCGGCGTCGCCATGGAACACGATGATCGGCGCGCCTTTCTTCAAGACCTTGCCGCGTGCGGGATGCTTCATCGCGTGCAGTCCCGAGATCATGTCCTTGCCGCTGCCCGCCGCGAGTCCGGAGTGGACGCCGATTGCGGCGTACAGCTCGGGGAATTCGGCGCCGAGGATGGCCGCCATCGCGCCGCCGGCGGACAGGCCGGCGGCATACACGCGCGCGGGATCGGCCGCATGCTCCGCCATGACGTGGCGGGTCATGCCGGCCAGGATGGCGGGCTCGCCGCTGTCGGGCGCGCGCTGCGCGGGGTCGAACCAGTTCCAGCAGCCCGACGGGTTGGCGCCGCGATCCTGTTCGGGATAGAGCACCAGGCAGTCATGGTCGTCGGCCAGCGCGTTCATGCCCGTGCCTGCCGCGAAGTCGGCGGCATTCTGGGTGCAGCCGTGCAGCATCACGACCAGCGGACGCCGCGCCTGCGTGCCGGACGCCGGTATGTAGAGTTTGTAGCGCCGCGTGCCGGCGCCGCAGGCAAAGACGCCGTCGACGAACCGGCCGCGTGCCGCGCTGTCCGCCGTATCGGCCGGCGCACGCCGCGTGCGCGGCCGGCGGGCGGACCAGGACGGCGCGGCATTCAGGTCGACGAAGCCGGCGGGAGCCTCCGGCGCGTTCTGCGGGGGCGATTGCATCAGTCCCGCGTCGCGCAGAGCGCGGTGGATGATGTCGGTGGCGCCGGCGGCGTCGTTGGCCTGGACGCGCTGCGCCGAGGCCATCATTTGTTTGAGGAACTGGTCGAGCGGTTTCATGTGAATTCCTGTCAGGTGTGGATGCGGTCCGCGAGTGCCTGGCGGACGGCGGGGCTTGCGATGAATGCGCCAAGGACCTGGATCGTGGCGATGGCGGCGCCGGCCAGCTCGGCAGGCACGTCGTCTTCGATGACGGCCAGCCCCAGCACGTGCACGTCGAGCCGTTCGCCGGCCGCGACGACCTGTTCGAGCTCCTTGCGCGAGTACCGGTGCTGCCCGACCACGAAGCGCTTGCGTACCACGGTCTGGCGGATGGCGTCCGCATGGACCAGGAGCTGGTTGCGGATCGCGGTCCGTACGAAATCGGTGCGGTTCGAATAAAAGCCTTCGTTGACCAGCAGGTCGACCTGGGCAAGGTCGACGAGACCGACGTTGACAGTGACCTTGTCGCTGTCGGGGATGCGCTGTTGGGATGTGACGAGTTTCATGATCTGTTCTCCTTATACTCCAAATGGAGTATATACGGAGTATTTCAAGGGTGTGATTGTGTGCGCAAATTCGGCGTGGAAAGATTGCTAACATAGCGTGCGTCGTTGCCGCACTGCCGAAAGAACCGCTTGCCCATCTTTTCCCTGCCGCCCGAACCGCCCACCGGCGCCATCGCCTGGCTGTGGCGGGATGCGCCCGTCCCGGCGTTTTCAAGCACGCTCGTTGCCGTGGTCGACCGCCACATCTGGCTCGCCGGCGACAAGGTGCTCGTGCGGCCGGGGGCCCGTCCGCGGCTGCTCCCGCCCGGGACGCGCGTGATCCCCGTCGTACACGTCGAGATCGATCCGCTGCATCCGCCTGTCGGTCTGCAGGCCGCGAAAGACACCGTGCTGGCTGCCATGCGGAGCGCCGCGGGCGCGTCGACGTCCGGCTGGGTGCAGCTGGACCTGGAGGCGCGGCCGTCGCAGCGCGCGGATTACCGCGACCTCGTGCACCGCATCCGCGCCGCGCTGCCGGGCGACATGCGGCTGAGCGTCACGGCCCTCGGCTGGTGGTGCCGCGCGCCGGCCTGGCTGGACGGGCTGGAAGCGGATGAAGTCGTGCCGATGTTCTTCCGCATGGGCCGCGACAACCGGGCGCTGCGCGGCATCGTGGCAACGCGCCCCGAATTGCTGCACCCGCTGTGTCGCGTGGGCAGCGCCGGCTTTTCGCGCCAGGAAGCGTTCCCGCCCGCGGTGGCGGCGCGCTACCGGCGCACGTTTTGGTTCGACGAACGAGGATGGAGAGATTCCCGATGAAATACCTGCTTGCCTGTGCCGTAGTCGCCGCCGTCGCGGCGAATGCGTTCGCCAGCGGCGACTATGGTCCCAGCTACACGATGTTCAAGGCGTACACGAAACCGGACATCTCCAATGCGCGCTTCCAGGCCGGCGAGCTGGGCGTGCTGCAGCCGGGCATGCGCCGCGTCTACCTGTACACGGCGTGGCGCGCGATCATGCTCGGCGCGCAGGTCGCGAAGAAGGCGGGCACCGAGGGGGGCCTGGACCGCGCCGACGGCAGCGCGTTCGGCAACGGGTGGGACCATGTCGATGGCGACGTGCCCTACCAGGAGCTGGTGCCGCGCATCGCCGTGTTGTTGAAAGTCGGCGCCGACGATCCGGCCGCGCGCAAGATACTGGCTTGCCCGGCCGCCGCCAGCGCGCACGCGGCCACGACCCTGCGCCGGCTGGAGGCGCGGCCGGACGCGACCCGGGCGCGGGTCGATGCCTGGCTGCGCGCGCAATACCAGGTCGGCGAAGCCTGCCAGGCTGACGACGATGCGCGCTACGCTCCCGCCGGCAGCAAACCGGCCGCCATCACGCCGCCACAGCCGCTGCCCGCGGCCGAGCCGGCGTACTGGCGCCAGTTGCGCGATTACCAGCGCGCGGCCTGGCAGTTCCACGGCGCCCACTATGCCGAGAGCACGGCCTTGTTCGACCAGATCGGCGCGACGGCCGGCCATCCGATGCGGGGTCTCGGCGCGTATCTCGCATTGCGTTCGGAAGTCCGGCGCGCGGTGGCCGCCGTCCCGCAGACGCTGCGCGACGCGCGCGAGCGCCAGGCGCAGGTCCTCGACAAGCGCGGCGCCGCCATCGTGGCCGACGCGTCCCTGCAGGCCATGCACGAACCGGCCCGCGCCCTGCTGCGGTCCATGCGCGTGCGGCTGACGCCCGAAGCCCGGCTGGACGAATTGAACCGCTACCTGGCCGATCCGGCGCACGACCCGTTCGCGCTCGACCGCCTGGGCGACTGGTCCGTTTTGATGGACGACGCCAAGGCGGAACCGCTGCGCGGACAGCATGCCTTCATCGACTGGATCGCAACGCTGCAAGACTGTGCCGGCAGCCGTGACGGTTCCTGCGCCGTCCCGGCACGCCATGCGCTGGAGCGCTGGCAGCAGGGGACGAAGCAGCGCGGGCATACCGACCCTTGGCTGGTCGCCGCGCTGATGCTGTCCGAGACGCCAACGCCCGCGCTGGAACAGGCCGCGCTGGCCGTCGACGCGGCCGATCCGGCGTATCTCACCGTGCGCTATCACCTCGCCCGGCTGTACCGCCTGGCGGGCAAGCGCGATGCCGCGCGCGCCGTCGCCGACGCCGCATTGAAGGGCAAGCTGTCGCCGGGCACGCGCAACCTGTTCCGCGAAGAGCGCTTCGCCGTCGCGACGTCGGTGCGGGACGCCGGCGCATACCTGCTGCGCGCGAACGTCGACATGGCGAGTCCGGATGCGGCACCGGCCGAGGACATGCTCAACGACGATGCCATTGCGTGGTTCAAGCGCGGCCTGGCCACGGCCGACATGCTCGACCTGGCGCGCGTGGAGTCGCTGCCGCAGCCGCTGCGTGCGCGCATCGCCGGCGCGGCCTGGATCCGCGCGGCGCTGCTCGACCAGCCCGAGACCGGCCGCGCCGCCGCCGGCGTGCTGGCCAGACTGGTGCCGGCCGTGGGCGAGATGGCGACGCGCTACGCCCGCGCCGCCACGCCCGCCGAGCGCCGCCACGTGGCGCTGGTCGCGTCGGTCGTATTCGGCCTGTCGGCGGATCTCGACATGGATTCCCAGCCCGTGACCCGCACCGAGGCCGGCGACGCCACGGCATCCGGCTGGTGCAGCTTCAAGCCGAGCCCCTACGACGCTCCCACGAACTTCGTGTGGCGCCTGCCCGCGACGCCGGACCTGGGCGACACGGCGGCGCGCCGCACGGAACTGGGTCGCCTGGAACAGCTGAAGACGGCCACCGGGACCCTGGGCGACGACGTGATGCAGTGGGCCGACACTCATCCGGCCGATCCTGAGCTGCCCTGGCTGCTGCACGTGGTCGTGATGTCGACGCGCGGCGGCTGCCTCGACGATGATGCGAAGGCCCTGTCGCGCAAGGCGCACGCACTCCTGCACAAGCGCTGGCCGCGCAGCGAATGGGCGCGCGCAACGCCGTATTACTATTGATGTGCTAGGCTTCGCCCCATCCATGGACGAACGAGGCAGATGATGATGACGGCGATGACGAGACGGCGGTTCGGCAAGGCGGCGTTGGCACTGGCGGGCGGCGGCCTGCTGGCATCCTGCGCGACGGTGATCGGGCCACGCCGCGTCGAACTGTCGCAATCGCGCCTGCAGGCCGGCCTGGAGCGCCGCTTCCCGCTGCGCAACCGCATGCTCGAGTTGTTCGATGTGCAATTGACTCGGCCACGCCTCGCGATCATGCCGGAGACCGACCGCGTGGGCCTGTCCCTGGACGTGTCCGTGTCGCCGCCGTTCCTGCGCGAGTCGTGGAACGGCACGCTGGCCATGTCCGGCCACCTGGTGCTGGACAACGTGCGCAATGCCGTCGTCCTGTCCGCGACACACGTCGACAGCTTCGACGTCGACGGCATGGACGGCAACCGCGCGCGCGACCTGGGCCGCGCCGCCGACCTGCTCGTGAATCAATTAATGCGCGACATGCCGGTCTACACCTTCCGCCCCGAAGACCTGCGCTACGCCGGCGTGCAATTCATTCCGACACGCCTCGAGACGGCGCCCGGCGCCCTGTTCGTCACGCTGGAACCGGCGCGCTGACGCCTCGTCGCAAATCCGATACGCCGGCCCGCACGATTGAACGGCCCGGTGCAACCATTGCCAACACTGCTATTATTTCCGGCAGTTGGATGGTCCGGCATCGGTGACGATGACGTCGGGGCACCGCGACTGTTGTTTCTTGATGACTCGTGGGCAACAGGCGTTGCAGAGGTAGCACAATCGGCGCACACTGGTTTGAAAGACCGCGTACCGCAGAAGCGGGCACAAGCGCACTTGCGCTTTCTCATGCACACGGTGTTCCACTAAAGTAATCTCAGCGTTACTGACGTGCTGCCGGTAAGGGGGTAATCTTGGAAACGTTACAGGAAAGTGTTCCGGACAAGAGCGTGCCTGTCGAGCCGGTGGTTGCGCCCGTGGGAGCGACGCCGGTGCCTGCCCGCCTGAGCCTGCCGCCCAAGGGCGCGTGCTGGTATTGCGACAAACCGCTCGACAGCGTACGCCGTTTCTGCGGCAAATCCTGCGCCGACTCGTTCGACGAAGAGGCGGAATACAACCGCTGATCCGTCAGCCGCCCCGTGCGCGCAGCAGCGCCAGGGCCCCGTCGAAGTCGAAGCCTTCGACCAGATCCGCCACCTGGCGGTAATTCTCTTCCCCGAGTTGTGTGGCCAGCGCGCCGGCGCCTTCGCGCACGAGGTCGACCGCATCGCCATTGCCTTCGTCGAGCAGCGTTATCAGGCTGTCGACGATATCGTGATCCATCTCCGCCGGACGCTGCGCCACCGCCACCGCGGGGCGTTCCGGCAGCGTGCTTGCCAGCGCGTCCAGTTCGAGCAGCACCCGTTCCAGCTCATCCTGCAGGCGCGCGAGGCTGCCGTGGACGTCGCCGGTGCCCGTGCGCAGCAGCCGTTCGACGACGTCCGCCTGGCGCCGCAGCGGCACCGCCTCGATCATGCCGGCGGCCCCTTTCAGCGTGTGCACGAGGCGCAGCGCCAGCGCGGTGTCGCCCTGGTCGTGTGCGGTGCGGATGCCGGCCGCGGCCTGGCGGTATTCGTTGCGGAAGCGCGCGAGGACGCGGCCGAACAAGGCCCCGTCGCCCATCAGGCGCGCGATGCCGCCCGCGTGGTTCACGGCGGGGGCATCGTGTGCGTCTGGCGGAAAACGGTGGTCGGGACTGTCCATGCTTTATTTCGTCGTGAATGACCAGCTGCGGGTGATCGGGGTACCGTCGACGGCACCCGAGAAGCTGACATCATACGTGGTCGCGGAGGCCAGCTGGGCCAGCGGCACGATGGCGGCCGCCGACTGCGTGCTCGTGTTGGCGTCCTGGCCCTGGACCAGCAGGCGCGTCGCCAGGTCGCTGTTGGACCCGTGGGCGCGGATCGTGAAGCTCTGGACCGTCAGCCTGCGCGTGAGGTTCGTGTGCACGCTGACCGGGTAGCCGACGACGCTGCGGTCGGGGACTGGATCCGGTTCCTCGAAATCGCTGTTGAAATTGTTCGGGACCTGGGTCTGGCCATTGAACGGCCACGTCACGATCGTGCCCGCGGCGATGCCGGTGCCGTAGCCGTCGTTGGTGACGAAGTCGGCGGTGAAGTAACTGTAATTGGCGGACGTCGTCGCCGCGCCCGCGCCGATTTCCTTGAACACGGGCTCGAAGATCACGAAGCGGTGGTAGATCGCCGTGATCAGTTCCTCGGCCATGTAGAAGCCGGAATCGTTCGACGTTGCCGAAATCACTTCGCCGATCGCATTCGGCTGCCCGAACACGTAGCCGGCATTCGTCAGGCGGTCCTGCAGGCGCGCACCCGTGTAGCCGGTCTTGCCGGCCGTCTGGTCGTGGGTCACGACATTGTTGATGCGCTGGTAATCGGAATGGCCCTGGGCCGCGGTGTCGATCACGCCGTTGCGCGTCAGCGCCGGCATGCCGATCTGGCTGCGGCGGTAGTTGATCCAGTTCAGGCCGTCCGTGGCAGTGTTATTCGTCGCCGTGGGCGCCGAGGCGTCCTGTCCCGAGAAGCCGGTCGAGGGCGTCACGTTCGGGGTGCCGGCACTGCTCCCGCCGCCGCCCCCGCCGCAGGCGACCAGCGCCCACGCCGCAGTGCAGGCGAGGGCGATCTGCCGCACGCGAAGCATATTGTTCATCATATAAAACTCCCGGCGTCCGTCCTGATGGGGTGAAGGAGGCTCCATTCTAGGCGAAATCGGGTCCCGGTGACGATCGTAAGGACAATCGCGGCCCCAGCATAAGCCCATGTAAAATAAGCCATTCTTTCGCTTTTAACGAATCCCAGTGACTTCGACCCGCCAGCAGCGCCTCGCGCGCGCCAAGTTTGCCCTGCCCAGTTTCGTGACCCTGCTGTCGATCGCCTGCGGCTTCGGCAGCATCGTGATCTCGGTCGACAACGCGCCCGTGGGCGATCCTTCCGACTATCGCCTGGCCGCGATCCTGCTGGTACTGGCCGGCGTGTTCGACGCCCTCGACGGCTTCGTCGCCCGCGCCACCAACACGCAGTCCGCGTTCGGCGTGCAGCTGGACTCCATCGCCGACGTGATGAATTTCGGCTGCGCGCCCGGCCTGCTGCTGTACTGCTACGGCTTCGCCCAGATGGGCGCCGCGCACCCGACCCTCGTGCGCATGGGCGGCCTGGCGTGCTTCGTGTTCGTGGCCTGCGGCGCGCTGCGCCTGGCGCGCTTCAACGTGATGGTCGGGAAGACGGACCCGCGCTACTTCGTCGGCATGCCGATCACCGCGGGCGCGGCCTGCGTCGCATCGGTGGTGGTCGCGTGGCCGGACCCGGTCGCCGACATGGCCGGCGCCTTCCTCGTCATGCTCCTGATGGTCGCGGTGGGCACGCTGATGGTGTCGACGATCCGCTTCCCCAGCTCCAAGCAGCCGAAATCGAAGGCGGCCCTCGTGGCGCTCATCGTCTGCATCGTGCTGCTGGCGCTCCTGCGCTCGCGCTTCTTCGCGCTGTTCTTCGTGTTTTATATCAGCGCGACGCTGCTGCTGAACATCGCGTGGAAGGGCGGGTGGACGAAGATCGCGCCGCCGAAGGTGTACGACGACGAATGATTGTGTAACGTGGACGGCTTGCCGTCCACGCGTCCAACCTACGCGAACTTGTCGAACATGGCGGCCAGGCGTGCCGCCGCCGCTTTCGCTTCCTCGACGTCGCCCGCATTGCCCGTATGGGTGACGATGCTGGCGGTGAGGAGCTGCACGAACGACCGGTCCAGCGCCTTGCGCGCGGCGGCCATCTGCTGGGCCACGGCATCGCAGTCGGACGGCGCGTCGGCCAGCGCGATCAGCTTCTGCACGCCGCGCAGCTGGCCTTCCACGCGCGCGAGGCGGTTCAGCAGGTCCTTCTTCTGCTGCGCCGTCAGCGCGCGGCCTTCGACGATCTTGAGGGGTTCGCCCATGGCGGAGACGCTTACGCGACCTCGTGGCCGCGCGCGGCGCGCAGGATCGTGAACCAGTCGGCGCGCGACAGCTGGAACGACGTGCCGGCGACGGCGACGGAAATCGCCTCGATGCGGCCGCTGCCCGTCAGCGGGATGGGGCGCGACGGCAGTTGCATGATCCACGCGAACACCACGCTGGCGAACGGCTGGTGCAGGCGGTCGGCGATCTCCTTGATCACGAGGCGCAGGTTTTCCGCGTTCGCGTCGTTCGACGTGAACAGGCGGCCACCGGCCAGCGGCGACCAGATCATCGGCGCGACACCTTTATCCTGCAACCCGTCGAAG
>CBIHRX010000193.1:0-13102 GCA_966212555.1 uncultured Massilia sp. | reverse complement strand
CCGCATCCTCGGCCTCGAACTGGGCGCCGACGACTACGTCACGAAGCCCTGCACCCCGAGGGAGCTGACGGCGCGCGTGCGCGCCATCCTGCGCCGCACGCAAAGCTCGCCCAACGACGGCCCCGGCATCACGCTCACGGTCGGCAAACTGACCATGCTGCCGGAGCAGCGCCGCGCCATGTGGGACGGCCAGCCGCTGGAACTGACCAGCACCGAATTCAACCTGCTCGAAGTCCTCGCGCGCAACGCCGGCCGCCCCGTCAGCAAGAACGACCTGTCCGAGCAGGGCCTGGGCCGCCCGCTGGCCCGCTTCGACCGCAACATCGACGTCCACCTCTCCAGCCTGCGCCACAAACTGGGCACGCTGTCGGACGGGCGTTCCTGCCTGCAGACCGTCTACCGTCTCGGCTACCAGCTGATCCGCGAGTAGCGATGGGCCGGCTGTTCTGGAAGTTCTTCCTGTCCATCCTGCTGGCCCAGGTGGCGGCCACGATCGGCATCGGCGGCACAGTATGGCTGCGCGACCAGGCCCGCCAGCGCAGCAGCGAACCCACGCTCGACACGAGCCCGCCCGCCACGATCATGCTGGACGCGGCCGCCGCGACGCTCAGGCACGGCGGCATCGACGCCCTGCGCGACCTCGCCTCCACCAGCCGGCGCATGCATTTGTACGTGCTCGACGAACAGGGCCATGAGCTGCTCGGCCGCGAGGTATCCGCCAAGCTGCGCGAGGAAGTGGAACGGAGCCTGCGCGGCGACGGCCCGACGCACGCCGTCACGCGCCTCGCGGGCGCCGACGGCCGCCGGTACATCGCCTTCGCATCGCGCGCATGGCACGTGCCGGGCGTGGAAAGCATGGTCGCGCGCGGGTTCGGCGGCGGACCCGGGCCCGGCTTCGGCCCGCCCGGCGGCCCCGGCGGCGGCCGCCCTGCCGGCGGTCCGGACGGCCCCGGTCCCCGGATGGACGGCGGTCCCGGCCCCGGCGGTCCCGGCGGCGGCTGGTTCGGCCTGCCGCCGGAATTCGGACGCCACGTGGGCCGCTGGCTGCCGATCGTCGCCGCCACCCTCGCGAGCCTGCTGTTCGCCGCCCTCCTCGCCTGGTATTTCTCGCGCCCGATCCGCGCACTGCAGCGCGCCTTCGACGCCGCCGCCGCCGGCGACCTGGCCCCCAGGTTCGTCCACGCGGCGCCGCGCCTGATCGGCGACGAGCTGGCGGAACTGGGCCACGACTTCGACCGCATGAGCGCCCAGTTGCGCGCCCTGATGGACGGCCAGCGCCGCCTCCTGCACGACGTGTCGCACGAACTGCGCTCGCCGCTCGCGCGCCTGCAGGCCGCCATCGGTCTCGCGCACCAGCAGCCGGACCGCCTGCAGGCGTCGCTGGAACGCATCGAACGGGAAAGCGTACGCATGGACCGCCTCGTCGGCGAGTTGCTGACCTTGTCGCGCCTGGAAGCGGCGACGACGCTGCCGGCGACGGAACCCGTCGACCTCGTCGAGATGGTCGACCAGATCGCCGACGACGCCCGCTTCGAGGCCGGGGCGACGGTCGACGTCGACGCGCCGGAACCGGTCACGGTGCGCGGCGCGCCGGACCTGTTGTGGAGCGCCGTCGAGAACATCGTGCGCAACGCCGTCAAGCACGGTGCGGGCGGACCGGTGAACGTGGGCCTGCACCCGGACGGCGACCTCGTTCACATCGAAGTGCTGGACAAGGGGCCGGGCATCGCGCCCGAACACCTGGGCGACGTGTTCGAACCATTCTTCCGCTCCAACCCCACGCGCAACAACGTCGACGGCCACGGGCTCGGTCTCGCGATCGCCAAGCGGGTCGTGGAGACGCATGGGGGGCGGATCTCGGCCGCCAACCGGGCGGAAGGCGGCTTGCGCGTCACGATCACGCTGCCGCGCATCGCGTGATCAACGCCCATACCAGTAGCGCGCGTGCTCCGCGCGGTAGCTGCGCCACGCGACGTCATCGCCGAAGTCCAGCGTGAGCGCGCCCGCCGCGTCGGTCCGCAGGCGCAGGGCGCCGAGCGTGCCGTAGCGGTCGTACACTTCGGCCTTCGGGTGATGGTAGCGGTTGCGGTACCCGACCTGGAAGATCGCGATGCCGGGCCGCACCGCCCGCAGGAACGCCGGCGTGGACGACGTGCCGCTGCCATGGTGCGGCGCCAGCAGGACGTCCGCGCGCAGCCGGTCGGGCGAACGTTCGAGCAGTGCCGCCTCCTGCGCCGCCTCGATGTCGCCGGCCAGCAGCACCGTGCGCCGGCCATTGCTGATGCGCAGCGTGCAGCTGCGTGCGTTCGTTTTCAGGTGCGCGTCGTCATAACTCGCCGGCGTCGGATGCAGCATGTCGAACGCGATGCCGTCCCATTCCCAATGCTGGCCCGCGCTGCAGCGCACGTGCCGGCGCGCCGCGCGGACGACTGCATGGTCGTCGGGGAGCGACGAGGCGAGCCAGCCCGCATCGACACCCTCCAGCACCGCCAGCGCGCCGCCCGTGTGGTCCGTATCGCCGTGGCTCACGACGATACCGTCGACGGTGGCGATCCCCCGCATTCGCAGGTGAGGCAGGATCACGCGGCTGCCGCCATCGGCGCCGGGCGCGTAGGCGGGACCGGTGTCGTACAGCAGGCGATGCCGCTCCGTCTCGACGAGCAGCGCCATGCCCTGGCCCACGTCGAACGCCGTCACGCGAAAGCTCTTTGCGGGCGGATGGTCCGGCAGCTGCAGCAGCATCGGCAACAGCGCGACGGCACCGGCCCAGCGGTGCGGCCAGCCGCGCGGCATCAGCATCCACAGCGTGCCGCCGAGGCCCAGCGCGAACACCCACGCCTGCGGCGCCGGCGCGCGCCACACGGCACCGGGCCACCCGGCCATCTGCCGCAGCAGCCACGCGAGCATCTCCACGCACCAATGCGCGAGCAGGAGCAGCCAGTCGCCCGGGAGCCCCGGGACCAGGCTGCCGGCCAGCGCGAGCGGCGTCACGACGAAGCTCACCAGCGGGATCGCCACCGCATTCGCGACCGGACTGACGACCGACACCTGGCCGAACAACAGCAACGTCAACGGCACCAGCCCGGCCGTGACGGCCCATTGCGTGCGTCCCGCCAGCAGCAGCGCGCCGCGCGGGCCGGCGGGCGGCGGCCCGATACGGCCATGTCCCGCGAACAGGATGACGGCCACCGCGCCGAACGACAGCCAGAACCCCGGCCACAGCACGGCCCACGGATCGAGCAGCACGACCACGCCGAGCGCCGTGCACAGCACGTGCGACACGGCGGCGAGACGTCCCATCCACAACGCCAGCGCGACGACGGACAGCATGGTCAAGGTGCGCTGCGCCGGCACGCCGAAGCCGGCCAGCAGCACGTACAGCAAGGCGACGATGGCCCCGGCCAGCGCGGCGGCCTTCTGCGCCGGCAGCAGCAACGGCAGCCGCGCATCGGTGAAGAACGAGCGGCGCCACAGCGCCGACACGGCCCACGCGGCGAGTCCCGCGATCATCGTGATGTGCAAACCAGAGATCGAAATGAGGTGGCCGACGCCGGTGCGGTTGAAGACCTGCCAGTCGGCCTGGTCGATGCCGCGCTGGTCGCCGATCACGAGCGCCACGATGACGCCCGCGTACGTGCGCCCCGCCAGCACCGCCTGGATGCGCGCACGCAGCGCCGCCCGCGCGCGCTCGACGACGACGCCGGGACTGGCCACGAACGCATCCAGCAACCGGTTGGCGTCGTCGGCGCGGACATAGCCGGTGGCGCGCACGCCCTGCTCCAGCAGCCACGCCTCGTAATCGAAGCCGCCCGGATTCGCGTTGCCGTGCGGGCGCTGCAGGCGCACGGTCAGTTGCCAACGCTGGCCCGGCTGTACGTCGCCGACGGCCTGGCGTGCGCCGTAGCGGCCGGCGTACCACGACAGCGCGACGTGCGGCGGCACGCGCACCTGCGCATCGATCGTGCGCTCGACCCGGAGGTCGAAGCGGACGCCCTGGTCGAAGCGGTATGGCAGCGTCTCGACGATGCCGACGATCTGAACGTCGCGGCCTTCGTCTTGTGCGGCCAGCGATGGGGCGAGCGTTGCCTGGGCGAAGATGGCGGCCCACGCGTAGCCGGACAGCAGGCCGGCGGTGGCGATGGTGGCAATGCGCGCAGCCGGGCGGCGGAGGCTGCGGGCACAGGCCAGCAGGAGGAGCGTGGTGGCTGTGCAGGCTGCCATCAGTCTGGAAGTCGGCAGCGTGGCGGTGGTTTGCAGATAGCTGACGCCGGTGACGAAGCCCAGGATAAAGCTGCGCATGAGTGGACGGTGGCGCTAACGCAGAAGACCCATCACCAGCGTTTGCGGTCACCGGTTGAAGGACGAGTGATCCGCCGGCCACTATTAGATAAAGTGCCTGTTCGGAGGCGGATACTCGTTGAAATGCGGTCCCATAGAATCAACACAGCCTCCTCATGCAATGTTGTGTCCACTGGCTTACCACCTGAGTCAGGACTAACCCCGCCCTGCAGTTCGAGAGTCAAGTACGGATGCAACAGGTCATCCCGCACGCCCGGGGTTTCCCAGATAAACCCATACGTGGACGCTGCATTGAACTCTCGCGTTCGCTCCAAAACTTCTTCGCCAGCGATCCCGTTGATAATGCGGGGCCCCATCCGTAATTTGGTTACGCGCATCAATTCGTCAACGCTTGTATCCCTGTCCATGTCGGCATATCGAGCGAGCAAACTGCGGCGGCTTCCACCTCCCGGCATGCTGGCAAAGCTTAGCATTACGTCAGGATGATTCAAAAAGCCGATGTGCATTGCGATATGCTCGGTGATATGCGGCGGCAAGGGCTCAGCGAACACCGCGCGCGCGACACAGAAGCCAGGCACAGTCGGAATCTCGGTTTCGCCAAGAGGCTGCAACCGCGCTAATAGCGCTTCGGCCTTCCGGACGCTGTCTTCCCGGGTCGATTCATTTATAAGCGAAAAACTCAAATCACGCATGTGAGCATGGACCTCGACCGACACCGATTCCATATCGACGCGCCGATCGCCGTCCATGATATGGCCGCGGCTGCGGCCGAAGACAAATGCGCGGCCGGCCAGCCCGGGAATACGCAGATCGTGCGCGTCGATCATCCCACTATCGTCATTGCCACTCGCGGCGACACCACGCTCCACGATCTCGGCCTCACGCGCCGATACCCGCGCATAAAAAGAAGTTTCGTTCTCCTCGTACGTTTCGATCCCGAACCCGGCAATTCTTTCATGGGACATGCCGGTCCGAGCCTCGACAGGGACATCGATCAAAAAACGCCCTGCGCAAATCGTCTTCGTCTTTCCGGTCAGTTTTTCGACGCTGGACACGTCGCGTATGCTCCTGACTTGACTGGCGCCCCAGGTTGCCGCGCATGCAAACACTGCGAACACCAAAAACGACCTGCGCCATCCGAACCTTATCAACTCGGCCATGGTCGCCCCGTCATGCCAGCGTCGACGGGCCAAGAGCGGGCGGTATGGCACCACCTTGTGGTTCCTGTGCAGAATCAACAAGAAGTGCGACACGTTCGGCCTCGGCAAGACGCATAAGCTGCCATGTACTGCGCCTCTGGATTACCTCCGGACCGGCCGAGCGACCGAACATGCCGACGGGTACCTGGAAGGTGGCGGCTGGAAGCGTGCCCCCACGGGGAAACCAGCGTGTCCCGTCGAGAGCATGCGTCTCCCCGCAGCGCCACCAGCCGCTCGCCGGACAAACATCTCCGGTCCGTACGTTGGTACCAAGGGGGACTGCCTGCGCAGGATCGGCTCCGCCTTCGGTGGCAATACTGACCGGCCCAGGTGGAGCGAGTGTGACCAGGGTCGGCGTACGCGGACGCAACCGCTTATCGACCAGCCGCCACGTGGTTGGTTGCGACGGTTCGATGCTCGGCTGGAGGCCACGCAACTTTTGCCACAGCGTCTGCCGCGGTAGCAGCAACACCTGCGGCATGCGATCGCCTTTGCGAATCCATTGGACTGCGCCGCCTTGCACGTCCACACCCGGGCCTCCCTCACGGCATTTCCACCAGCCGGATTGTGGGCAGAGTTCTCCGGCCGTCGCCATCGCCCCCAGCTTCGGCCCGGACGGCTCGGACGGCGGATCCGTTGGCGGCGGTGAATCAGACTTGCGCAGTCGGATGCTGGAAGAGATGTTGTCCCAAAGCGCCAGTACGGCGTCCTCATGAAGACTCGAATCGACAGGTTTGCCCCCGGGGCGGGGGTTCGTGCCGGTTTCCATGTTGAGCAGTAAGTACGGCTGCAAGTGATCATTTTCGACCCCATGCGCCTCCCACATGAAGCTGTAGCCCGTCGTGAAATTCAGCTCTCGGATCCGCTCCAGGACCTCTTCTCCGTCAATTCCATTGATACTCCGCTTGCCCGAGCGCAGCTTTGTCACACGCAGCATCTCATCGGCGCTGGCTTCTGCGTCGATATCGGCGACGCGGACAAGCAAGCTACGGTCCGTGCGACCAGCGGGCATGACATCGAATGCCAATCCCATGTCCGGATGGCCAGGCAGGCCAAGATGCAAGGTCACATGCTCGTTCTCATGGTCCGGCAAAGGGTCGGCGAAGACCCCTCTCCATATACAGAACCCAGGCACACGGGGGATCTCGTCCCGGCCACGCACTTGCAATCGTGCCAACAGAGCCTCCGCATCTTTAACACCTTGCGCCTGCTTCGAAGACGCAGACATGGAGAAGCTCAAACCGTTCATGTGTGCATGGACTTCGATCGACACCGATTCCATATCGATCCGGCGATCCCCATTCATCATATGCCCCCGGCTGCGGCCGTAAACGAAGGCTCGCCCGGTTACCCCAGGTATACGCAGATCGTGGGCGTCGAGCATACCGCCTTCGCCGCTGTCGTCGTGATCGCGGCCGCGTGCCGTGATCTCTGCTTCGCGTGCCGCCACGCGCTCCCGGAATGCGGATTCATCTTCCTCGACGGAGTCAATCGCGAACCCGGAGATCCTTTCGCCCGACAGGCTGACGTCGGCCTCGCCAGGAACGTCGACCAGGTACCGTCCGACGCATACCGTTTTCATCTTTTCCGTCATTTTTGCCACCTCGGATCTGTCCCGTATGCTGCGGACCTGGCCAGCGGCCCAGGTACCCGCACAGGCGATAGCTGCAAGCAACACGATGAACTCTCGCCAACCGCGTTTCCTTGTTCGCGTCATGGCAACGTCGGTACCGGCATGGCAGTGGAAACTGGGCCCGACGACAAGACGACTTGTCGCATGAATGCCTCCATACGATCGCACGTACGGACGACAATCCTTCGCCCATCCAATTTACATTTAGCGGCCCCCGCACGCTGGACGAGGCATGGGGTTTCCTTGCGTCTCATCATGCATGGAGGCGCAACTGATGTGACGCGACTGCGCCAACGCTCATTCTTCGCGCGCTTCATTGCAGCTTCTGAACCAATTTGACTATCAGGTGCTGGGTTAACATCAGGATCGCGTCATTGTTGTAAGCGCCCTGATGATCGATCCCACGCACGTCGAACAACTGGCTGACCTTTCCACGCGGACCCGCTCCGGACTGATGTGGAACAGTGCCGTCGCCGGCGACGTCCTGGCGCGCAGGGACAAAGTAGAGATCACTACGTCCCTCCACGCGCACGCGCCGTCCGCCACTCGGGCCATAACCCGTCCGGGCTGCCGCCTTGATATTAGATTCCGTAAACACGCCCCCTGCAGCCGGGTCGCGTGCGACCCATCGCACCGCGCCAAACGACATGTGTTCTGGATCGGCGCCGTAGAATGCGTACGTGTTAGGGTGGTAGTACGTGTCCAGGACCTTGCAGTGGAACCTCTCGGCCTCGTCGACGGCTCGCCGTAAAACGTCGATAACCTCGGTGTCGTTGTATTGCTTGGCCGGGTCTGCGAGCACGGGATCGATCAGCCTGTACCAGGATTGCGTATCGCGATACATTTCGTATGGATCGCCCGCAGGCAAATGCACCACCTCGCGCGGCACGTCTTTATGGTTGACCTTATTGACCAGGCAGATGTGTAGCCAGGGCTGCGGATACAGGTGATTGGGTAGCAGCTGGAGAGCGCCGGGTGAGGCGGCCATCACTGGCATCGTGTCTTTGGGCTGCTCGCCGAGGATTTCGGCAACGTGCTCTGCCTTGATATTGTCCACCCGACCATTACTCGGGCTCCATTTCTCGGTACCGCAAGCAATGCGGCGATAGCATGCAGGAGCACCAAGGGCAGGCATTGCTCCATGGATAACGCCAAGAATTTGCCCTGGAATCTGCTTAGCGCAGGCGCGAGCAACTAATCCACCCATCGAATGGGTGACCAGGATCACTTGCCGACATTCGCGCTTGCGCTCGGTCCAGAACGAGATGATGCGTTCGATACGCTGCCGCAGCCATTTGGCCGACTCATCGCAGGACGCGAGCCAATTGTAGCCACACGCATAAACCGGATAGTAATACCCCGCGTGCTTTTCGAGCTCCGCCTCCGTCACCCTGGCAATACCGCGCACCCCCCATTTCGCCGGATCGCAGGCCATGACGTCCTTCCAATGATTGCATATGACACGGACGTTATCCAGCGGATCCATCGCGAACGTGTGGTTGAGGCCCACATGCAGGCCGTATAGCAACCTCCCATACGAATCCCAATGAACCTCTCCCCACCAACGCTGGCGCACCTCGGCCTCAGTGGTACCGAAATTGCGTGCTTCCAGCGGCAAGTGGATATCGCCACGGTTATCCACCTCCAGCGTCCGTGCGTTGAGAATTTTCTGACGCGTCTTCGGATCGAACTCCTTCCATTTACGCGACGTCTTCAACCCCTCGAACGTCCCATTCGGCGCCCGCCACGCCGGCTCGCCCGGATCCAGCACCTCGTTCGCCCTTTTCGCCGGACTGGTCGCCGCCCGCAAATTCGTCCCCATGATCCCCGGCACGACGATCACCGGAATGACGTTCGACGGCGGCAGTGTGAACAGCCCGCGTGTCGTAAACGAGGTCGGGGTCAGGACGGTACGTCCGGTCCAGCTGCCGTCGGGCTGCGGGACGAGGTTCGGCAAGGGGCGGGTCGGGTCTGCCATGCGCGCTCCGTGGTCTGGGTTGAGTTTGCGTAAAGTTCGGGGTCAGCGGGCCGTGTCGTCGTCGGGGAGGAAGGCCATGGCGACGTCGCCGATCATTTCGCCGATCAGCAACGAGGTGCGGCCCTGGTCGTCGGTGCGTCCGGTGACGGTGCGGCCGTCTTCGAACGTCGCCTTGTAGCGCTGGTTCGGGACCGGCTTCCCGGTCTGCTGGTGCCGCAGCACCACGTATTCGTCCGTGTGCAGGTGGGAGGTCGGCATGCGCACGCCTTCCGGTGTCGCGCCGCCGGGACCGACCAGGTCGTGCTCCGTCGCCTTGAAGACCTGGCGGCCGCTCGTCTGCTGGGTGACCGTGCCGTCGGCCCAGTCGGTCTGCGCGCCCGGCGCGATGATCTTCACGGCCGGCGCTTCCAGTTCGATGCGCTCGGCGGCGATCAGGCTGATGCGGCCGGCCGACTTGATCTGGATGTTGCCCACGTGCGTGTGCAC
Source organism: uncultured Massilia sp. (assembly GCA_966212555.1). GTDB lineage: Bacteria > Pseudomonadota > Gammaproteobacteria > Burkholderiales > Burkholderiaceae_D > Telluria. Next base: position 3,507 of record CBIHRX010000193.1, on the reverse strand, counting down.
GACGATGTCGCCGCGGCCTGCGACAAGACGCACGCCCAGTTCGTGGGCGAACAGCGAGAGGCGGCGCGCGGCACGCACGAAGATGTTGGCGCCGGCCGCGACCTCGGCGTCGCCCGCGCTGACGACGTCCACCTTGCCGCTCGCGCCCAGCGCCAGGTTGTCGTTGCTGGCGACGATGACGCCGTTCGGCGCCGTCGCGGCCAGGATCGGCTCGCCGCCGCCGGCCGCGCCTTCGTCCACGTTGCTGCCGGCGTGCCAGCGCTTCAGCTTGTCGACGAGGGCGGCGAGGCGCTTGCCCGTCGGTTCGTCGTCGGTGTGGACGGCCGCCAGCTTGCCCACTTCGTCGAGGATACCCTGCATGACGTCGGCCAGGCCCGCCAGGCCGGCGCGGTCGAGCTGGCCACCTGCCGCCTGGGAGCTTGCCTCGGCGCTGATCAGCACGCCCTGCCCGCCGCGCACGGCCACGGACAGGTCGCTGCGCAGCTCGGCGCCCTCCCCGCGCGGCGTGCCGGTGCCGTCGGCGCGCGGGCGCGTCAGGAAGCCGAGGTTCAGTTCCGACGTGCCGTGGTCGCTGGCCAGCTGGGCGCTGATCTCGCCGCGCGTATCGTCGAAGCGCAGCTGGTTGCCGCGCGCGCCCTGGATCTCGTGCGTGCGCGTGCCGGACACATAGCGGTTGCCCGGCAGCGCACCCGCCTGGCCGAACGCGGGCGGCGCCGTGCGCTGGTTGTACAGCTGGGCGAGGATGATCGGGCGGTCCGGGTCGCCGCCGAGGAAGGCCACCAGCACTTCGGAACCCACGCGCGGCAGCATCAGGGCGCCGGCCTGCTGCTGGCTGCCGTTGCCGTTCCCGGCCCAGTTGGACGCCACGCGTACCCACGCCGAATCGGCCGGCGTATCGGATGCGCCGGCGCCGTGCGCATGGCGGTGGTCAACCGCGCGCATGCCGGGGAAGCGGATTTTTACGCGGCCCAGGGCGTCGCAATGGACGTCCTCGCCGGCCGGTCCCACGACGATCGCGCTTTGCAGCTGCGGATGCGGCAGGTCGGTGCGCGGATCGTACGCGGGCACGATGGGAATGCCGCGCCGGACGGCGGAAAAGTTCACGCGCACGCGCGCCTGCCCGTCGCCGGCGCGCGGGGCTGGCAGCGCGCTCGGGACCGCCTCCGCGGACAGGTGCCGCGTGTGCCGCTCGAGATCGCGCGGCAGGTTGTTGTCGGCCACGACGTGCAGTTCCGTGATGACGAAATCGCGCTCCGCGGCGGGGTGCGTGTCGATCTCCGGATGGCCTTCGAGCGAAAAATACTGGCCGGCGCAGAAGTCGCGCACGCTGCCCTCGCCGTGGAAACACTTCGATTCGAATTCGTGCCGGCTCATGCGCACGTGACCGAGGCGCCAGTGGTCCTCGACGTCGTTGCCGGCGTGCGGCATCTCGATCAGGTAGTCGTCCAGAGACGCCGCCAGTGCGTTGCCGTTCGGGCCCTGGTCCACGTTGCTGCGCGCGGTGGCCGTCATGAATTGCGCGGCGCCCGGGTTCTTGTAGTCCCAGCTGTGGCGCGTGGCGACGCCAGGCTGCAGGCGGCGCGCGGCGCGCCAGGTTTGAATCGTGTCGCGGCCGTCCGCCATGCTGTCGCGGTGGTACAGGACGGTGCCGGCCGCGTTCTGCGGCAGGCCGTTCGGATCGTTGAACAGCACCAGCGTGTGCGCGGGCGTGCGGTCGTGCGCGGGGTCGACGGGGCTGCCGCGGCTGCGGCCCGGCCGGAACACCCAGGCGATGCCGCGCCGCTTGAGCAGGCGGCGCACGAACGCGGCGTCCGACTCGTTGTACTGCATCGTCTGTTCGCGCGGGGGAAACTGGCGCATGTCGAACAGCGGATCGAGTTCGAGCTCGAAGGCATTGGCCAGTACCGTGTTCGACTGGCGCCATTCGTCGCACAGCACCTGCACGATCTCCAGTTCGTTCTGGTAGCGGAACACGCGGCTGTTGGTACGCTTTTCCATCACGGCGAACACGTCGCGCAGGACCAGCTCGTAGCCGGCCAGCCCGCCGTCGGCATCGCCCGCGCGCGCCTCGGTGACGATGCCGCACACGCTGCGCATCTGGCCACGGTCGGTGACGAACTGCAGTTCGGCCGGCAGCGCGATCAGGTCCTTCAGCGCGATGTGCGGGCTGCTGGCGAGGCAGGCCACGCGGTAGTCGATGCCGCCGCAGATCGCCTCGTGGCCCACGACCCGCTGGGGCAGCAGCACGTCCTCGGCGAGCTGGCCGCCGTGGGCCAGGCGCAGGCGCAACGGGCGGTGCGCGGTGCTCAGGACCTTTTCGTGCTGCAGAACCCGCAGGAACTCGCTCGCGCTTTCCACTGTCTCTCCCGTAAGCACGCCGCGGCTGCGGCACGAGAATGGATTCTTCCATGCTTCAAACCGCGCGGGATTGCCGCGTATCAGAGTGCACGGGAGCGAACTTCGGCGCGTGCGGATGGTCCCACGCGGCGCGCCGCACGGGTGCGCACGACGCGCCGGAGAAACACGATGGAACCGGGAGCGAGTCGGCGCGGTCGCGCCGTCATGAGGGCCGGGTACGACCCATGTGCTTCATGCGCGCAGGGTGTTCAGCCCAGCAGCGCGGCCAGGCGCGGCAGCGTCGCCAGCGCGTTCGCGTGCGTCGCGGCGCGCACGGCGTCCGGGTCGAGCCCGCGCATGTCCGCCAGCGCCGCACCGATCGCGGGCAATTGCTCCGGGCTGTTACGGCCCGGGTGGACCCAGGCCGGAGAAATGTCCGGCGCGTCCGTCTCCAGCACGATGGAGTCCAGCGGCAGGTCCGCCGCCAGCCGCCGGATCTGCAGGGCGCGCGTAAAGGTCATGGCGCCGCCGAAGCCGAGGCGGAAGCCCACGTCGATGAAGGCCCTGGCCTGCTGGTGGCTGCCGTTGAACGCGTGCGCGATGCCGCCGGCGGGCCGGATCTGGCGCACGTGCTTCAGCACCTGGTCCTGCGAACGGCGCACGTGCGTGAGGACGGGCAGGTCGAAGTCGCGCGCGATGCGCAGCTGCTCGCGCAGGAAGCGTTCCTGCTTCTCGCGCATCGCGGGCTCGCACAGCATCGGGATGAAGAAATCCAGGCCGATCTCGCCGATGGCGACAAAGCGGGGGTCGGACAGCGACGCCTCGACCTGGCGCCGCAGCGCAAGAAGGTCGTCGTCCGTGGCCTGCGGTACGTAGATCGGGTGGATGCCCAGCGCGTAGCTGGCGTTCGGCAGGTCGCCGGCGAGCTTGCGCACGACGTCGAAATTATCCCGTGCGACGGCCGGTATCACGATCATGCCGACCCCGAGTTCCGCCGCGCGCCGGGCGATGTCGCCCGACTCCGTGCCGAATTCGTGCGCGTCGAGGTGGCAGTGCGTGTCGATCCACATCGGACGTCAGGCCGGCTGCAGGCCGTGCTCCGTCATGCGCAGCATGCGGTCGCAGCGGCGCGCCAGTTCCGGGTCGTGCGTGACGATGACGAACGCGGTG
>CBIHRX010000192.1:0-13115 GCA_966212555.1 uncultured Massilia sp. | reverse complement strand
GACACATAGAAAAGAGGACTGAATGGCGAGTAACAACGTAGCCCAATTTGCCACCGAACTGAAGATGCCTGCAGATCTGCTGCTGACGCAGCTGCGTTCTGCCGGCGTCGAGAAAAGTTCGACGTCAGATCCCTTGTCCAAGGATGATAAGGATAAGCTGCTGAACCATCTGCGCCGTACCCACGGTGCCGCCGAATCGGGCGAAAAGAAGAAGATCACGGTGACCCGCAAGGAAACTTCCGAGATCAAGCAGGCTGACGCCAGTGGCAAGTCGCGCACGATCCAGGTCGAAGTGCGCAAGAAGCGCACCTTCGTGCAGCGTGACGATCTCGTCACGCCGAAGGCGGCTGCCCAGCAGTCGCCGGTGATCGACGCCGCCGAACAGGCGCGTCGCGAAGAAGAAGCGCGCCGTCAGGCGGAGCTGATCGCGCGCCAGGAAGCGGAACTGCGCGAGAAGCAGGAACGCCTGGCCAAGCTCGAATCCGAAAAGGCCGAGCAGGCCCGTGCGGCCGAGGAACAAGCCAAGCGCGACGCGGAAGAGCGCGCCAAGCGCGAAGCGGCGGAAGCCGAGGCGGCCCGCGCCAACGAGGCGCAGAAAGCGGTGCAGGCGTCGAGCGGCGCTGCGAACGCGGCCGAGGAAGCGAAGCGCGCCGCCGCCGAGGAAGCCAAGAAAGCGGCTGCCGAGGAAGCGAAGCGCAAGGCCGACGAAGCCGCCAAGGAAGCCGCCGAACGCGCTGCCGCCACCGAGCGCGCACGCAAGGCCGTGGCCGACGAAGTCGCCCAGATCAAGGCGATGATGGCCCAGCCGCGCCGCGTGATCAAGGCGCCGGAAGTGGTGCCGGCTGCGAAGCCGAAAGCGGCCGAACCGAGCACCTTGCACAAGCCGGCGACGGCGGCGAAACCGGCCGAAGCCAAGCCGGCCGAGGGCGCGGGCGCCGGCGGCCGCGGCAAGCCGGGCGACAAGAAATCGATCAAGTCGGCCAATGTGGCTTCGACCTGGTCGGACGACAAGAAGCGCGGCGGTCCGAGCGGCGGCACGAAGGGTCGCGGCAACGCGGCGCCGACCGGCCGTGACGGCTGGCGTGCGGGCGGCGGCCGTGGCGGCCGTCGCGGCGGCCACGACGATCGCGAATCGAACTTCCAGGCCCCGACCGAAGCCATCGTCAAGGATGTCTACGTGCCGGAGACCATCACCGTCGCCGAACTGGCGCACAAGATGGCCGTCAAGGCTTCGGAAGTCATCAAGCAGCTGATGAAGCTGGGCCAGATGTGCACCATCAACCAGGTGCTGGACCAGGAAACCGCGATGATCGTGGTGGAAGAGATGGGCCACAAGGCCTTCGCCGCCGCCGTCGACGATCCGGAAGCGCTGCTGGCCGACCAGGGCGAGCACCACGAGTTCGAGGCCAAGCCGCGTGCGCCGGTCGTGACCGTCATGGGCCACGTCGACCACGGCAAGACCTCGCTGCTGGACTACATCCGTCGCGCCAAGGTGGCGGCGGGCGAAGCCGGCGGCATTACGCAGCACATCGGTGCGTACCACGTGGACACCCCGCGCGGCATGATCACCTTCCTGGACACCCCGGGTCACGAGGCCTTCACGGCGATGCGTGCCCGCGGTGCCAAGGCGACCGACATCGTCATCCTCGTGGTGGCGGCGGACGACGGCGTGATGCCGCAGACGAAGGAAGCGATCGCCCACGCGAAAGCGGCCGGCGTGCCCCTCGTCGTGGCGATCAACAAGATCGACAAGCAGGGTGCGAACACCGACCGCGTGACGCAGGAACTGGTCGCGGAAGGCGTCGTGCCGGAAGAATACGGCGGCGATTCGCCGTTCGTCCCGGTGTCGGCCAAGACCGGCCAGGGCATCGACGACCTGCTGGAAAACGTGCTGCTGCAGGCCGAAGTGCTGGAACTGAAGGCACCGGTGGAATCGCCGGCGCGCGGTCTCGTCGTCGAGGCCCGCCTGGACAAGGGCCGCGGCCCGGTCGCGACGATCCTCGTGCAGTCGGGTACGCTGAAGCGCGGCGACGTCGTGCTGGCCGGTTCGTCCTTCGGCCGCGTCCGTGCGATGCTGGACGAGAACGGCAAGTCGGTGGCGGAAGCCGGTCCGTCGATCCCGGTCGAAATCCAGGGTCTGACGGAAGTGCCGAGCGCCGGCGAGGAAGCCATGGTCATGGCCGACGAGCGCAAGGCGCGCGAGATCGCCCTGTTCCGTCAAGGTAAGTTCCGCGACGTGAAACTGGCGAAGCAGCAGGCCGCGAAGCTGGAAAACATGTTCGACCAGATGGCCGAGGGCGAGGTCAAGAACCTGCCGCTCATCATCAAGACGGACGTGCAGGGTTCGCAGGAAGCGCTGGTCGGCTCGCTGCAGAAGCTGTCGACGTCGGAAGTGCGCGTGCAGATCGTGCATGCGGCGGTCGGCGGCATCACCGAGTCGGACGTCAACCTGGCGACCGCGTCGAAGGCAGTCATCATCGGCTTCAACGCCCGTGCCGACGCCCAGGCGCGCAAGCTGGCCGAAGCGAACGGCGTCGACATCCGTTACTACAGCATCATTTACGATGCGATCGACGAGATCAAGACGGCACTGTCGGGCATGCTGGCACCGGAGAAGCGCGAGCACGTCACCGGCCAGGTGGAAATCCGCCAGGTCATCCTCGTGTCGAAAGTCGGCGCGATCGCGGGCTGCCTGGTCACGGACGGCGTCGTCAAGCGTACCTCGTCGGTCCGCCTGCTGCGCAACAACATCGTCGTGTGGACGGGCGAGATCGACTCGCTCAAGCGTTTCAAGGACGATGCGAAGGAAGTGCGTGCCGGTCTCGAGTGCGGTCTGTCGCTGAAGAACTACAACGACATCCAGGTCGGCGACGTCCTGGAAGTGTTCGAAGTCCAGGAAGTGGCGCGTACGCTGTAACACGGTCTCTCCATCGATAGGAGTAGCATTGGGGCTGGCAGGCCTGCGCTTGGCGCGGGCCGCTGGCCCCAAGTTTTTTATAAGCAGTCAATAACATGGCAAAACACAGCAAAAGCATTCCCCAGCGCGGCCTGCGCGTGGCCGACCAGATCCAGAAGGACTTGTCGGAACTGATCGCCTTCGAACTGAAGGATCCGCGCGTCGGCATGGTCACCATCAGCGAGGTCAAGCTGACCCCGGACTACGCGCACGCGAAGATCTATTTCACCTTGCTCAAGGATAGCCCGGAAGAGGTCAAGCAGACGCTCGAAGGCCTGACGAAGGCATCCGGCTTCCTGCGCAACCTGCTCGGCAAGCGCCTGCACATCCACACCTTGCCGCAACTGCACTTCGTGCACGACACGTCCACGAGCCGCGGTCTCGCAATGTCGGCGCTGATCGACCAGGCGAACGCGACGCGGGCCAAAGACGACGACGTCGAAGAAGATTCGGATTCCGAGTGAACGCACGTCCGCCGAAAAAGCCCCGCGACCTCGTCGACGGGGTGCTCCTCATCGACAAGCCGGTCGGCCTGTCGTCCAACGATGCGCTGATCAAGGCGAAACGCGTCGTCAACGCGAAGAAGGCCGGCCACACCGGCACGCTGGACCCGTTCGCCACGGGCTTGCTGCCGCTGTGCTTCGGCGAGGCGACCAAGTTCTCGCAAGACCTGCTGGAAGCGGACAAGACGTATGACGCCGTCGTCCACCTGGGCGTCACGACGACGACCGGCGACACGGAAGGCGAGGCTGTCGAGACACGTCCGGTCGACGTGACGGCCGAGCAGATCGAAGCCGCCCTGGCGAAGTTCCGCGGCCCGATCCTGCAGGTCCCGCCGATGTATTCGGCCCTGAAACGCGACGGCAAGGCGTTGTACGAGTACGCGCGCGAAGGCATCGTGCTGGAGCGCGAAGCCCGTCCCGTGACGATCCACAAGCTCGAGATGCTGGCGTACGACGCGCCGATGCTGACCATCCGCGTCACGTGCAGCAAAGGGACGTATGTGCGCGTGCTGGGCGAGGACATCGGTGCCGAACTCGGCTGTGGCGCGCACCTGAACGCGTTGCGCCGCATCCAGGTCGGCGCGCTGACGGTGGACGGCATGGTGACGCTGGAACAATTGCAGACGCACGACCAGCCGCTGTCGCTGCTGGCGCCCGTCGACGCGCTGCTGTCGAGCTTCCCGCGCGTCGACCTGACGCAAGCGCTGGCCGCGCGCTTCCTGAACGGCCAGCGCCTCGCGCTGAACCGCGAGCCGGTGACGCTGCCGGAGACGCAGGGCAGGGTGCGCGTCTACCACGACGACAAGCTGCTGGGCACGGCGATCCTGCAGGATTACGGCGTGCTGGCTCCGGAACGGTTGATCGCGCGGCCGCAGGGCTAAATAGCTTGCTCTGGCGTCAACATTGCGCCAGAATCAAGCGATGCAACCGACCGACTCCATCCGCACCGAAGCGCAACTGGCCGGCCGGGCCACGGGCGCGATGTTCTTCTTCGTGTTCGGCGCCGTCTGGCTGGAAGGCTGGGCGACGCAAGCCCACGAGGGCGCCCCCGCATTCGCCGGCATCGCCGTACTGGCCCTGGCCCTGCTGGCCGTCGCGTGGCGCCGTTACCGCCGCTACGCGCCCGCACTGGCGCACGCGCAGGACACGCCGGAGCGGCGCCGCATGAAGCGCGTCTTCAACATCGTGAATGCGGCACAATGGACCGCCATCTTCGTCTTCGCACAGGTGCTGATCCACCTCGGCAAGGGCGTCTGGATCATCCCGATGGTCATCGCCATCATCGGCCTGCACTTCCTGCCGCTGGCCCATGTGTTCAAGAATCCGCCGCATTACGTGACGGGTCTCGCCATGGTCGCGTTTGCCGCGCTGTATCCGCTGCTGGCGAGCGGCGGCCCGACGGCGCCGGTGGGCTTCCTCGGCGCCGGACTCATCCTGTGGCTCAGCGCCGCCTGGGCACTGCGCGCCTGACGTCATCGTCATTCAACATTTCGCCGTTATTCTGGCGATGCAGGCCGTTGCGGTGCAGCAGAGGCCTGTAAGCATGCTATACTAGTGGGTTCCGGAAGTCGAAAGTCTCGAGCTCTTCCGCCCATCACGCAACATTTACTGTTGAAAACGCATATGTCAGACACCAAACGCGCGATTCGTAATATCGCAATCATCGCCCACGTTGACCACGGCAAGACCACCTTGGTGGACCAGCTGCTGCGCCAATCCGGCACTTTCCGTGAAAACCAGGCGGTCGACACCCGCGTGATGGACTCGAACGACCTCGAGAAGGAACGCGGCATCACGATCCTGTCGAAGAACTGCGCCGTCGAATACGAAGGCACGCACATCAACATCGTCGACACCCCGGGCCACGCCGACTTCGGCGGCGAGGTCGAGCGCGTGCTGTCGATGGTCGACTCCGTGCTGCTGCTGGTCGACGCCCAGGAAGGCCCGATGCCGCAGACCCGCTTCGTGACCCGCAAGGCACTGGCGCTGGGCCTGAAGCCGATCGTCGTCGTCAACAAGATCGACCGTCCGGGCGCGCGCGCCGACTGGGCGATCAACCAGACGTTCGAACTGTTCGACAAGCTGGGCGCGACCGACGAGCAGCTGGACTTCCCGATCGTCTACGCGTCGGGCCTGAACGGCTACGCCGGCATGGACGAAAGCGTGCGCGGCGGCGACATGAAGCCGCTCTTCGACGCCATCCTGAAATACGTGCCGGTGCGCGACGACAATCCGGACGGTCCGCTGCAGATGCAGATCACGTCGCTGGACTACTCGTCGTACGTGGGCAAGATCGGTATCGGCCGCATCAACCGCGGCCGCATCAAGCCGGGCATGGACGTGCTGGTCGTGAACGGCCAGGACGACAAGAGCCCGATCAAGGGCCGCATCAACCAGGTGCTGAACTTCAAGGGCCTGGAGCGCGTGCAGGTGGAAGAAGCCGTCGCCGGCGACATCGTGCTGATCAACGGTATCGAAGACATCGGCATCGGCGTGACCGTGACCGCCGTGGACACCCCGGAAGCGCTGCCGATGCTGACCGTCGACGAGCCGACCCTGACGATGAACTTCATGGTCAACACGTCGCCGCTGGCCGGCCGCGAAGGCAAGTTCGTCACCAGCCGCCAGCTGCGCGACCGCCTGGACCGCGAACTGAAATCGAACGTGGCGCTGCGCGTGCTGCCGACCGACGACGACACGATCTTCGAAGTGTCGGGCCGCGGCGAACTGCACCTGACCATCCTGCTGGAAAACATGCGCCGTGAAGGCTTCGAGCTCGCGGTGTCGCGTCCGCGCGTCGTCTTCAAGGAGATCGACGGCGTGAAGTGCGAGCCGTACGAGAACCTGACCGTCGACGTGGAAGAAGTCAACCAGGGCGGCGTGATGGAAGAACTGGGCCGCCGCCGTGGCGACCTGCAGAACATGGAATCGGACGGCAAAGGCCGCGTCCGTCTGGAATACCGCATCCCGGCCCGTGGCCTGATCGGCTTCCAGGGCGACTTCATGACCCTGACCCGCGGCACCGGCCTGATGAGCCACGTGTTCGACGCGTACTCGCCGGTCGACACCGGCAAGGGCGAACTGGCCGGCCGCCGCAACGGCGTGCTGATCTCGCAGGATGACGGCCAGGCCGTCGCCTACGCACTGTGGAAGCTGCAGGACCGCGGCCGCATGTTCGTCGAGCACAACACCCCGGTGTACGAAGGCATGATCATCGGCATCCACTCGCGCGACAACGACCTGGTCGTCAACCCGATCAAGGGCAAGCAGCTGACCAACGTGCGCGCATCGGGTACCGACGAAGCCGTCCGCCTGGTGCCGCCGATCCAGATGTCGCTGGAATACGCCGTCGAGTTCATCGAGGACGACGAACTGGTCGAGATCACGCCGAAGAGCATCCGCCTGCGCAAGCGCTTCCTGAAGGAGCACGAGCGCAAGAAGGCCAGCCGCGAAGCCGCGTAAGCTTCCCGCTCCCGACAAAAAACCCGCTGCCTGCAGCGGGTTTTTTTATGGCTCAGGAATCCATCGATTTGGCTCGGCGGGCAAGGACAAAACGATGTGGTTATTGCATCGGAAGGAATAACATTATTTCCACTTAATTGACTTCCAATTAAGCCAAAAGCGGTCCCGACGCTGCCGTCCCGATTGGCCACAAGCCGCAGAGGAACCGAAGCGGACGCGCGGGGAAGCCCGAAGAGATTCCGTCGATCACAATAACACTGGAGATACCATGAAACTGCTGAAACAACTGACCGTCGTTGCCGCCCTGTCCTCGATCGCTTCGTACGCATCGGCCCTGACCCCGATCGCCGATGCCGAACTGTCCAAGGTCTCGGGCCGTGACGGTGTGTCGATCGCCGCTGACCTGCATGTGAACATCGGTTCGTTCGTCTACACGGATACCGATACCGCAGGCGGTTCGGTGAGCTTCAACAACATCAAGATCGCCGGTGCCATCGCTGCAACCATCGACATCATCAACAACGCCACGTTCCAGGCCGACGCCAGCGCAGCGTCGGGCGCATCGAGCGTCCTGGGCGTGACCGGCGGTACCGGCCTGGCTGCCTTCATGCCGGCAGGCGACGTCGTCAAGATCGCGATCCCGCTGATCGACACGAACAAGAACCTGAGCATGTCGGTCGACTCGATCAAGATGGGCAACTCGAGCGCTTCGTACGGTTCGTTCGCCGCCAACGACATCAAGCTGCAAGGCACCACCGTGTACATCTGGGCGCACTAAGCGGCTCGGGTTGGGTGATGGACGGCCCGCGGGCTTGCCCCGGGCCGTTTTTTTGACCATCGGCTTTTTCCCTGGTTCGACCATGCGCACCTTGCTCACCGCGTCCTTCCTGGCAGTCTCGCTGTTGCCCTGCGCGGCATCGGCCCAGATGCGCCCGATGTCCGACACCGAACTGTCCACAGTCAGCGGCCAGGGCCTGTTCACGGTCAGCAATTCCAGCTACAGCGGTTTCGATTTCACCCGTATCAGCCTCGACGCCGACGTCACGCTGAATGCCAACCTGTACAACATGCGCCTGGGCGAGTACACGTACGCGCCGCGCAACGGGTCCGGCGCCGACCTCGACATCAGTGCACTGCAATTCGGCCGCACCGACGCGTCCGCGGCGCAGCGGGTCGTGCAGATCACGAATCCCTATTTCGAATTCGTCTACAAGAACACGGGCGTCGACAGCCAGCGCGAGATCGTCGGCATGCGCCTCGGCTTCGACGGCATCTCCGGCGACATCGGCACGAAGATCGCCACGCTGTCGGGCTCCATGCGCATCGACGCGGGCGCCGCCGGCATCGTCGACAGCATGAACGACGCCGGCGGCGGCAAGCGCTGGGACGGCACGTGCACGGGTTGCACGCCGCTCGCCAGCGTGGGCGGCGTCACGGCGGGCGATGCGAACGGACCGAGCCGCGATTTCTGGATCGCGATCCTCAAGACGCCCGTGCAATTCCAGGCCGCCGCCGGCATGCCGGCGCTGACCGAGGCGCAGGCCGGCATCTGGCTGAACTGGCGCGACAAGCTGACGGCGCTGAACCTCACCGGCACCGTGCCGGTCAATAACGCGGCGGGGCATTGATGCCGACGCGCGCCGCCGCCATCGTCCTCTCGTTCGTGCCGGCGCTGGCGCTCGCGCTCGAACCGCTGCCGGACAGTGCGCTCGCCAAGGTGGCGGGGCGCGACGGCATGAGTTTCAACCTGTCGAATTTCGCCATGTCGGGCAACGCCGAGCTGCGCTACTACGCGCCGGGCGGCGGCAGCATCGGCATCGGCAACCTGGCCGCGTCGCGTTCCGACAACACGGACGCGCCGTTCGCGGATCCGTACCGCCTCGATATCGTCGCGGGCGGTCCGGGCCGCGCCGACATCATCAACATCGCCTTCCCCGAGAACGCGGCCGGGCGCGAAGCCTGGCAGGTCGCGTACGACTTCGGCGTGAACGCCGGCGGCTTCGACGTCAAGAACGGCAGCGTGATCCTCAAGGACCTCGTGTACTACGGCGGCGGCCTGCAGTGGTCGACGCCGGCCGTGGGCGACGGTCTCGCCTTCGGCCTCGCCGCGCGCATCGACCTCGGGAGCCTGACGCTCGCGCCGAACGGCCGCGAGGCGACGGGCGAGGCGATGGTGCTGTCGAACATAAAAATCGGCGCGGCGACGGCGGACGGTTCCGCGCCGACGGCGCCGTGGCGCATCGCCGACGTGACGAACCAGGCCGGCATCTTCAACGCGCGCACGGATGCGGCGGGCAACGCCAGCCTGCACATCGGCGTCGACTGGCCCGACGCGGGGCAGGCCGCGCCGAGCGGCACGCTGCAGATCGGGAACATCAGCTTCCGCAGCGACGCGGGCGCGAACATGGACCTGGGCAGCGCACGCATCGGGTCCATCCAGTTGCAGTACCTCGACATCAAGTTCCGCCAGTGAACGCGCGCCTTCTTGCCATCCTGTTGCTCTGTACGGTGCGTGGTGCGCTGGCGGCACCGCAACCGCTGGCCGACGAAGAACTCGCGCAGGTGCGCGGCGCCGACGGCATCAGCTTCGCCGTGCGCCTGCAACTGAATCGGCCGGGCGACGGTACGACAGGCGACAGCCGTCTCACCATCGGCCAGACGGTCGACGGCCGCACGACGTACACGGTCTTGAAAAACATCGGCGGCGTGATCCAGATGGTGGGCCTGAACATCAGCCCGCAGACGGCCGCGGACGGCACGAATTATCTCGCCTTGACGCTACCGGCTTGGACGAAGTTCACGGACACCGGCTTCGATTCGCTCAGCGTGCAGGCCGACCCGCGCGGGCCGGTCACGCAGAGCCTGGGGCAGGTCACCCTGAACGGCGAGTTGCAGATGCAGGGCCAGTTGCGCCTGTGGTCCCATTGACGGCCTGCTGTCCATTGGCGTTCAGCCGGTCCTGCTGGAACTCGCCGGGTGCCTTGCCGAACCAGCGCAGGCAGGCGCGGTGGAAGGCGCTGGGGTCGGCGAAACCCAGCTTGTAGCTGAGGTTCTTGACGCTGATGCGGTCGCTGCCCAGGTATTGCTGCGCGATCGTGCGGCGCACCTCGTCGACGAGCGTGGAAAAGTCGGTGCCCTCGTCCGCGAGACGGCGCTGCAGGGTGCGCTCGCTGATCGCGAGGCGCCGTGCGACGGCATCGCGCAGCGCGCCGCCCTGGTCGATCATCGCCGGCAGCAGCTCGCGCACGCGCGCGGCCACGCTCGTGCGTTCGGCCTGCGCGAGGCGTTCGTCGAGCAGGCGGAACAGGCCCTCCGCCGCCAGCGGATTCGCGGTGGGAATGGGCGCCGTGATGTCGGCGTTGGCGAATTCGAGCGCGTTGGCGGGCGCGCCGAAACGCACCGGGCAGCCGAACCAGCGCGCGTACGGCGCCGTGTCGAGCGGGGCCGGATACGCGTATTCGACGAGGGCCGGCTTCAGGTCGGGCCTGCTGCCGACGAAGCGCATCGTGGCCAGCAGCAGGTTCCAGGTGAAGTCGTAGCGCGCCTGCGGCACGGCGCGCGCGCCGCCGACGAGGTTCAGGCCCACGCGCACGCGGTCCGCCTTCGGCTCGATGGTGGCGCGCACGACGGGCGACACGAGCGGCATGTAGCGTGTCAGGCTGTCCGCGGCCTGGCGCAGGGTGGGGGAGGCGAGCATCAAATGGCCCAGCACACCGAGCCAGCTGAGCGGATCGGGGGCGAACACGCGAAAGCCGATCAGGGCATCGCCGCTGGCGGCCGCGAGGCTTTCCCACAAGGTGCTGAACTGGTCGGACAACGCGAGCAGGTCGGCCGCGCGCTGTCCCTGCGCGCCGTGCTCGAACCATTCGAGGTTGGCCTTGGCGAACAGGGCGTCGACGTCGATGCCCTCGGCGCCGAGGCAGGCCTTGATGCGTTGCACCACGTCCGTGGCGGACAGGTACTTCACGCTGGCGACCGCGTACGTGCGGACGCGTCCTGCGCTGGTCTCATGCTTGGTCTCCTTACTCATTCATTGAGTGGCCCCGGGTTCTTGTGCCCAGGTGTTTTTTTATTATGTGTGCATGCGAAATCGCAACGCTGCGGAAAATGATCCCGTCTTTATCAAAAAACGCTCATTTTTGGCAGGCAAGATTTTCAATTTGATGCAACGCAAACCCGGTGGTTTGGCGAGGGTCAGGCCCGTGCCTGCTGGCGCGCCCGGGCGGGCGTGATGCCGTACGCGGCCGCGAAACAGGCCGTCATGTGACTCTGGCTGTTGAACCCGCATTGCGCCGCAACACGGGCGATGGAGAAGCTGGTCCGGGTCAGCAATTCATGGACCCGTTCGAGGCGTAAACGCAACACATAGCGGTGCGGCGTCATCCCCATCGCTTCCTGGAAGATGCGGCGGAAGTGCGATTCCGACACACCCGCGCGCTCGGCCAGTTCGGCGTTGGACAGCTCGCTCGACAGGTTCTGGCCGATCCATTCCAGCACGCCCTGCAGGCGGCCCAGCTGGAGGGCGTCGGGCGGCAAATGCCGGCCCGTCTTGCCCTCCAGGACGCGGCAGGTCTGCTCGATCATCAGGGAGCAGGCCCGTGCCACGAAGCCCGTGTTGGGCGTGCTGCTGCGGGCGACTTCCGCCAGTACCTGCTGGGCGGCCGCATGCACGAGCGGGTCGGAAAAGGTGGGCGACTTGGCGCGCGCGGCCAGCAGGCGCTGGAGGTGGCGCACCATCTCGTGGTCCGGATCGAGGAAGTGGAACATCGCCATGTCGATTGCGCCGAAGAAGGACCAGCGGCTGGCGAAGCCGGGCTGGAACACGGTCGCGGCACCGGCCAGGAAGTCGAACGAGCGGCCCGGACTGCGCCCGGCCGTGGCGCGCGCACCGCCCAGGTGGCAGGCCAGCACCATCGAATCGAGCGGCGGGACTTCGCACCCGCCCAACTGGAAGATGTAGCGTTCGGCCCGCAGCGGCACCCCGCCGATCTCCACGCTGGTGACCGGCTCGCCCAATGCATTGCTGATCCTGTCCCAAGTGTGCACGGTGCCCCAATCGAATGAGCGGTTTTTTATAAAAACGATAGCGTTTTATAACATCCGCCAGCCGTGGCTGCATCCAAAATATAGAAAAAGTGCAATAACCGTGGCCAAAACACCACGTTGGGATGCATGAAAAATCCGCCATCCGCCGCGCCACGAAAGCGTACGGAGCCGGGCTACAAGGGGCCGCATGAAGCGCCCCAGGGAGACATCATGTTCACATTCCTGCTGGGGATCCTCGCGGTCCTCGTGGGCGGGGCCGGGGTGCTTGCCAAGCACGAGGCGCAGGACCGTCCGCTCGACCGTTTCGACCTGCCGACGACCATGTCCGTGGCCGCCGCCGGCATTCCAAACGTGGCGGTGGAGCCGTTTTCCGAGCTCAAGTACAAGAACATCGTCCACCAGGCCTACGACTACAGCTGCGGCTCGGCGGCGCTCGTCACGATCCTCAAGTACCACCTGGGCATCGACGTCACCGAGCAGCAGTCGATGGAGGGCATGATGGCCTTCGGCGAAAAGGACAAGATCATCGAGCGGCGCGGCTTTTCCCTGCTCGACATGAAGCGCTACCTGGCTTCGATCGACGTGCAGAGCGCGGGCTTCCATGCCGAGATGTCGGACCTGCTCACGCTCGATGCGCCGGGCATCGTGCCGATCGACTACGCCGGCTTCAAGCACTTCGTCGTGCTGCGCGGCGTGCGCGGCGGGCTCGTGTTCCTGGCCGATCCGTCGGCCGGCAACATCACGTTCTCCGTCGAGGAGTTCGCCACGCTGTGGGACCGCAACACGCTGTTCATCGCCTACCCGCCGAAGAACCGCCCGCCCGCATTGAAGCTCGCGCTGGCCGACGACGAACTGGGCGTGGTCGACATGGACCGCATCCGCGACCGCGGCCTGCAGCGCCCCATCGACACGCAGGCGGCGAACGAACGCCTGCTGAACGGTTTCGGCGGCATCTCGATCCGCAAACACTAGACCCACCACGAAGGACCACCATGAAGATTTCCACGATGTTGGCGTCCGCGCCGGCGCTGGCTGCCGCCTTCCTGTTCGCCCAGGTGCCGGCGCTGGCCCAGGACACCGCGAGTTCCGCCACGCTGAACGGCGCCACGACGGGCACCCCGCCGTCCGGGGCGCCGGCCGCCACATCG
>CBIHRX010000191.1:0-13180 GCA_966212555.1 uncultured Massilia sp. | reverse complement strand
CACCGTGGTGGGCCGCCCCCAACAACCACAACCCTCGTCTTTGGGTTGGGCGGGGGCCCCCGCCCCAGCCCCCGGCCCCCCCCCGCGCCCGGGATCGGCGTCACCCGACCCGGGTGTCCAGCTCGTTACGGCTTCGCAGCAAACAGCCCCAGCTCAGAAAGCGCCGTCGAGGCGGTATCGCCGTTATTGGCCGTGATGTTGAGCCGGTACCAGCGATACGCGCCCCCGCCCGCGACCGCGTAGCTTTTCGGCTGGAGACGGTTGGCGAACACCTGGTTGCTTTGCGCGTCGAGCGTCGTCCAGCTGACGCCGTCGTTGGAGCCCTGGAACTGCCAATCCTTCGGATCGCGCGGGGCCATGTCGCTGGCGCTGATGACGGTGTAGCGCAGGACGGTCTCCGTATGGCCCAGGTCGTACTTCAGCCACCCGGCCGTCGCCCCGTAGAGCCATTTCGTCGCCGAGTTCTTGTCGAAGGCCTGGCCGGCGTTCGCCGCGTTGTTCGCGCCGTCGGTGGCGCTGCCGCCGGTGGCGACGTTCGTCAGCGGGTGCACCGGTGTCGCGCTGTCTTCGGGCGAATTCGCGCTCGTGCCGGCGGCGTTGGTCGCCGTGACGGTGTAGTAGTAGGTCATGCCGTTGCTCACCGAATTATCCGTGTAGCTGCCGCCCGTGACGCCGGAGGCGATGGCGGTGTACGGGCCGCCGCTGAACGTGGAGCGCTTGACCGTGTAGCCGGTGGCACCGAAGGACTGCTGCCAGCGCAGCGGGACGGCGCCATCGCCCGGCTCGGCCAGCAGCGTGGCCGGCGCGGCGGGGATGACGCTCGGCGCGCCACCGTTCCCGCCCGTGATCCGGACGTTGCTGAAGGTGGAGGTATTCAGCGTGCCGTTGGCATGCGAGCAGACCATCAGGCCGACATAGATCGTGGCGGGCAGCGTCCCGTCGATGCGGCCGACGTCGGTCGCGGCCCAGTTGGTGCCGTCGGGCGACAGGTAGCCGGTGATCATGTTGCCGATGCGCTCCAGCTTTACCCAGTACGAGGGCACGGTGTTCGCGATGGGAAGGACCTTGTTGCCGTAGTTCGTGCCGCCGTAAACCGAGAGGTTCGGCATGTTCTGCTCCACCTTGACCTGGTTCGTCACGAGCATCGTGGCGCGGGGCGCACCCTGGGCGAGACCGGTTCGGATCATCACGCCCGCCTTCGCGGAGGGGCTCGTGTTCTGGATCGTCTCGACCTTCGCGATGATGGCGCCGTCGCCGGTGAGGGCTTTGTAGGCGAAGTGGCCGCTGTCGGCCGTGGCCCAGCTGTCGGCACCCGCTCCCACGACCGTCCATTTGCCGTTGGCGTACGAGGACCCGCCGGCCGGCGTGCTGTTTCCGATATCGATATCATTGAAGCCCGACGTGATCGAGGCGGTCGCGGGAATGGCGAGCTCCGGCGCGGGCGTGGCGGTCGACGTGTCGACCTCCTTCATGAACATGAAGCTGGTGCTGTCCACCGGCATCCACAGGCGCCGTTGCGCGATATAGGGGGCCTGCATGCCCTTGCGCACGACGTAGGCGCCATGCACCACATTGAGCGCGATGTTCCCGCCGCCCCAGCCGCGGTTCGTGTTGTCGGCGATGTAGTAGGCATCGGTCGTGCCGAACGGGAGGAACGGCGTGGGCGCGAGTTCGTTCACCCGCGCGAAGTATTCACCTGCCGCCAGCAGGCGCTCGTCGAGATCGGCATAGACGTCGATGCCCTGTTTCCACAGCGCCTCGGCGAGCATCGTGAGCGACAGCAGTTGTCCGTGGGCGTGCCCCTGGTCGCGCAGGGAGTCGCCGAGCATGCCGATGTCGTTGGAACTGCGCAGGCCGATGTGGGCGAGGGTGCGGGTCTGGGCCACGACCCTGTCCAGCAACGCGGTGTCGTCATTGAAGATGGCCATCAACCCGAGGGCATTCAGGGCCAGCGCGCCCTTGTTGGCGGCGCCGAACATGTTTTCGCCATACGGGTTCGCCGCCGGCAGCAGGACATTCGTGAAATAGTTCTTCACCGTCGTCGTGTCGCCGGCCGTCCAACCCGGCCAGGTGCCGCGCAGGATGTCCGCGCCGCCCACGAACCTGTAAGCGTAGTCTCCCAGGTCGAGCATCGACTCGCTGCCCGAGAACGCCGTCTGGGTGGTGGCCCACGCGATCAGGATGTCGTGCGCTTTCTTTGCGTAGGCGTCGTTGCCGGTGAAATACCACATCCGCGAGAGATTCCAGACAGCGATCATGTCGTTACGCCATGGCCAGAGATTCACGTCCGGGCTGCGGCTCACGGTCGCGAATGGACCCGCCATGACGTAGGTGGACTGCGATTTGCCGTCGGCCTTCAATTGGTCATAGCCGGACTTCCATGGCTGCCTGCCTTGATCGACGTAGGACTTGAGCGTCGCGAGATCGGCGACGGTGAGCGGCGTGCCCGGATGCGTGAAGCCGGTGACCTGCGCCATGCCATGACCCGGCAGCGCGGCGGTGCCCGCCAGGAGCAGCGTTGCGAGGATGTTTCGGGTGCTTTGTTTCATCGGTACCCCTTCATGAGTGAACATCATTAACCGGCGCCGCGCGCCGGGACTGTCACGTTCAAGGGCGTACCGGGCGTCCCCGTCGCCTTGCCCGTGGTCTCGCAAGGATGCGAGATATTTGTGCGAGCAAAAAACTTATGAATTATGGAGGGGGTATCACCGCGCACGTTATGTTTCGTTTCTATATTTAAGTTATATCAAGTTAACGATAACAACGTTCGGGACGCAGTTCGCCCGCCGATTGCTGGTTTAATACCGTTTTGGCCCCGCAGGCGGGCGACACCGAACAAAGGAAAACGCATGAGCATCGCATTCATCGGCCTGGGCAGCATGGGCCACCACATGGCTACCAACCTGCTGAAGTCCGGGCAGCCCGTCCACGTCTGGAACCGCAGCCCGGAACCCGTGCAGGCGCTCGCGGCGCTGGGCGCGAAGCCGGCTGCGACGCCCGCCGAGTGCGGCATCGCCGACGTCGTCTTCACCATGCTCGCGGACGATGACGCGACGCGCGCCGTGCTGCTGGACGGCGGCGTGCTCGCCGCGATGGCGCCCGGCAGCATTCACGTCAACATGGCCACCGTCTCCGTCGCGTTCGCGCGCGAGATGGCGGCGCTGCACGTCGAACGCGGCGTCGGCTACGTCGCCGCGCCCGTGCTGGGCCGCGTGGACGTCGCGCAGGCGGGCAAGCTGAACATCCTCGCCGGCGGCAGCGACGAACTGATCGCGCGCGTGCAGCCGCTGTTCGACCTGATGGGACAAAAGACGTGGCGCTTCGGCAGCGAGCCGGAACAGGCGAACGCGATCAAGCTCGCCTGCAACCTGATGCTTGCCTGCGCCATCGAGGCAACGGGCGAGGGCGCCGCCCTGGCGCGTGCGCACGGCGTGCCGGCCGCGGATTTCATCGACCTCGTCACGGGTACGCTGTTCGCCGGTTCGCCCGTCTACAAGGGGTATGGCGGGATGATCGCGGGGGAGCGCTATTCTCCGGCGGGATTCAAGCTGGCGCTGGGCCTGAAGGACGTGCGTCTCGCGGTGGAGGCCGGGCAGGACAAGGGCTTGCCGCTGGCATTCGGCGCGACGCTGAAGGCGACCCTGCAGGATGCCGTCGCGCAGGGCGATGCCGATCTCGATCTGGCCGCGCTGGGCAAGCACGTGTGGCGCCGTATTGACACTAAATAAGAAAAAAACAACAAAGATTACTTTTTGTAATGACAAAGTTCTTTTTAGAATGATATATTGATCTTAGTCAAACAAATTAAGGAAATCCGCGATGACCGTGCGCTCCCAACTCGCCCTTGCCCTGGTTGCCAGCCTCGCCCTCGATGCCAACGCCAGCGTCATCACCGTACAGGTGGCGGCCACGTCGCCGGCGGCACAGGCGAACGCGGCTGCGTACAAGCTGGCCGTGGACGCCGCCATCGCCAACCCTGCCGCGTACAAGGGCAGCAAGTCCGTGGCCGTCTACGACAACCTGGCGGTCAAGAATTACTTCGGTGGGATCAGCAACTACGCGTTCGAATCCACGATCAATTTCGGCGTCACGGCGGCGCAGGCTGGCATGTGGAATTTCCGCACCGGCGTCGACTTCGGCTTCGGCGGCGCCCTGTTCGTCGATGGCGTCGCCCTCGGCTACAACACGCACGACATGTGGTGGAACAACAGCTACGGCACGACGAACGGCAGCTTGCAGGGTTCGATCAATCTCGCGGCCGGCAACCACATCGTGAAGATCTACGGCCTGGAAGGCTGCTGCGACGGCGCCATGCAGGCCCAGTTCAAGGCCGCGAATGCCGCTGCCTACGCGACGTTCGCCGGCAACGACAAGCTGAACGCCGTGCCGGAACCGGTTAGTATCGCGACGTTCGGCCTGGGCGCCGGCGCCATCGCCTTCATCCGCCGCCGCCGCAAGCCGGCGTGACCTGCCGCGGTGCGGCATGCGATCACGTTGTTAATGGGAGTCTCCGGGCGTAACATCGGCGCTTTCCACCGATGAGCTGCCCACAATGACAACACGAACCCGCATCCTCACCGCCGTCCTCTCCCTGTTGGCCGCCAACGCCTGCGCGGCCGACGCGCCTCCCGCCCCGCATACTCTGGTCCTGCGCGCCGCGCGCATGTTCGACGGCGCCAGCGGCAAGCTCGTCGAGCGTCCGCAACTGACCATCGTCGGCAACAAGATCGTCCGCATCGCCCAGGGCGACAAACTGGAGGTGCCGGCCGGCGCCGAGGTCATCGACCTGGGCGACGCGACGCTGCTGCCGGGCTTCATCGACGCGCACGTGCACCTGTCCGGCCAGTCCAGCGACAACTGGTACGGCGACTTCTTCGACAACATGATGCGCTTCCCGGCGGAGCAGGCGCTGTACGGCGCATACTATGCGCGCATCACGCTGGAGGCGGGTTTCACGTCAGTGCGCGACGTCGGGTCGACCGATTGGGTCGCCCTTGGCCTGCGCAACGCGATCGACGCCGGCAAGGTGCCGGGGCCGCGCATGCTCGTGTCGAACTATGCCGTCGGGTCCACCGGCGGCCATGCGGACCAGGACCCGGTCCCGCCTCATAAACTGCCGCCGGCCGGGCCGCTGCAGGGCGTGTGCAACGGGCCGGAAGAGTGCCGCGCCGCGGTGCGCTACCAGATCAAGTACGGCGCCAACGTCATCAAGTTCATGCCGTCGGGCGGCGTGCTGTCGCTGTCCGATCCCGTCGACGCGCCGGAGCTGTCGCAGGACGAGATGAATGCCGTGATCGGCGAGTCGCACGCGTGGGGCCGCAAGGTCGCGGCGCATGCGCATGGCGACAAGGCGGCGAAGATGGCGGTGGCGGCCGGCGTCGATTCGATCGAGCACGGCAGCTTCATCGAGGACGACACGCTGCGCGCGATGAAGGCGAAGAACGTCTATCTCGTGCCGACGATCTCCGCCATCGCGCATGTCGAGGCCAAGATCGGCACGTTCCCGCCCGTGATTGCGGAGAAGGGCCGCGCCGCCGCGGCACACCTGCGCCAGACGTTCCGCCACGCGGTGCAGATCGGCGTGCCGATCGCGCTCGGCACGGACGCCGGCGTCGGCGCGCACGGCACCAATGCGCGCGAGTTCCGCTACATGGTGGAGAACGGCCTGACGCCGGCGCAGGCGCTGCTGGCCGGCACCGCCAACGCGGCGCGGTTGCTCGGCACGTTTGAGCGCGTCGGCACGCTGGAGGCGGGCAAGCTGGCGGACGTCGTGGCCGTGCCGGGCAATCCCGTCGCCGACATCACGGCCACCGAGCGGCCCCTGTTCGTGATGAAGGACGGCGTCGTCGTGCGACGGGGCGCCGTCCGCTGAACGGCGTCTTTATTGACGGGCCGGACGGCCTGTCACCGCCGGCTCGCCCTCGTCGCGTTCCAGCACGGCGCGGTACACGCTACCTGCCAGCACGCCGCCCACCAGCGGCGCGAGCCAGAACAGCCACAGTTGCGCGAGCGCCCAGCCGCCGACGAACAGCGCGGGTCCCGTGCTGCGGGCCGGATTGACGGACGTGTTGGTGATGGGGATGCTGACCAGGTGGATCAGCGTCAGCGCCAGCCCGATCGCGAGACCCGCGAAGCCCACCGGCGCACGGGTATGCGTCGCGCCGAGGATGATCAGCACGAACATGAACGTCATGACGAGCTCCGTGACGAGGGCCGCGCCGAGCGAGTAGCCGCCCGGCGAGTGCTCGCCGTAGCCGTTCGAAGCAAAGCCGCCGGCCAGGTCGAAGCCCGGTTTGCCGCTCGCGATCGCATACAGGACGCCCGCGGCGGCGATCGCCCCGCACACCTGCACGACGACGTACGGGACGATATGCCGCGCGGGGAAGCGGCCGCCCGCCCACAGGCCGACCGTGACGGCCGGGTTGAAGTGACCGCCCGAGACGGGGCCGAAGGCATACGCGCCTGTCAGCACGGTCAGGCCGAAGGCGAGCGAGACGCCCGCGAGGCCGATGCCGACGTCGGCGAATTTGGCGGCCAGCACGGCGCTGCCGCAGCCGCCCAGCACGAGCCAGAACGTGCCGAGGAACTCGGCAAGACATTTACGAAACATGGTGTGATCTCCCGGAATGATGGGACTGCATCGGAATGCGACTTGTCGCAAAAGAAATTGTACAACAACAACGTTGTCATAAGATGATGATTGACATTGTTACATTTCGCGGGTTTTCCGACGGCGCCATTTGCTAAGCTCGGCGGGTTCAATCCCCGAAGGAGCATCATGGAATTCAAGCAGGCATGGCCACTCGGACTGGCATTCGCCGCCTCGTACGCATGCGCAACCGAAGCCCCGATCCAGAGCGTGACGCTGTACCCCGGCAGCGCCACCGTGGAGCGCGTCGCCCAGGTGGCACCCGGCGCGACCCAGGTCGAGATCACGGGCCTGCCGGCCAACTTCGACAAGGACACCGTGCGGCTGCAGGCCGATGCCGGCATCCAGGTCGGGCAGGTCGTCACGCGCGACCAGGCCCGTGCCGACAGCCCGAGCGCGCGCGAGGTGGATCTCGAGACGAAGGTGCTGGCGCTGCAGGACCAGGTCGCCGCGATCGATGCCGACATCAAGTCGGCCCAGATCGTGCAAGGCTATCTCGAGAAGCTGGGGACCGGAGGAGATAAACCGGCGCCGGTCGATGCCAGGAACCTGGCCGGCACGCTGGACGCGATCCGCAAGGGCGCGTTCGATGCGCTCGAGCGCGTGCGCAACGACGAGACGAAAAAGCGCGCGCTGACGAAGCAGCTCGAGGCGGCGCAGCGCGACCTCGCGCAGGCGCGGGCCGGCACGCACGCCGGCCGGACGATCACGGTGCAGGTGGCGGCCCGGCAGGGCGGGAAGATCGTGCTGACGTACCAGGTCGACCGCGCGGGCTGGAAGCCGGCCTACCGCGCCGCGCTCGACTCGAACGCATCCACCATCGACCTGGAACGCATGGCGGCCATTTCGCAAAAGACGGGCGAAGACTGGACCAACGTGAAGCTGCGCTTGTCGACGGGCCAGCCGAGCCTTGTCGTGTACGCGCCCGATCCGGCGCCGTGGCTGCTGGATTACCGGCCGCCGGTGGACAACCGGGCCAACGATGCCGTCCTGTTCCGTGCCATGAGGTCGCCGCCCCCACCGCCGGCGCCCGCGGCACCGCGCGCGCCGGGACAGGACGATTACATCGCCCCCATCCTGGAATCGCAGGGGAACTTCACGACCGAGTTCGAGGTGCCGGCCCGCGTCACGCTGGCATCGGACGGCCGCGAGATCGCCGTCAGCCTGTCGCGCCAGACGCTGAAGGCGGAGCAGCGCGTCCTCGTCGCACCGAGGAGCGGCAACGATGCCGCCGTCCTGACGGCGCAGGCGGCGCGGCCCGACGGCGTCTGGCTGCCCGGCCAGGTGCAGCTGCAGCGCGACGGCACCTATGTCGGCGCGCTGCGCTGGGACCCGCAGGCCTCGGTGGACGGGCGATTGCGGCTGGGGTTCGGACGCGATCCGCTCGTGCGCGTAAAGGTCGACGACCGCGACCGCAAGTCGGGCCAGACGGGCTTCTTCAACGGCGCCAACCAGCGCCGCATCGCGCAGACGTATGTCGTGACGAGCACCCATCGCCAGCCCATCGACGTGCTGGTGCTCGAACCGACGCCGGTCAGCGAATCGAACAAGGTGACCGTCAAGACGGCCCTGCGTCCGGAGCCGGACGTCCGCGACTGGGAGCAGCGGCGCGGACTGGTCGGCTGGACGCGCACACTGAAGCCGAACGAGACGGCCCGCTTCGACGTCGACTACGTCATCGATTATCCGAAAGAGGGCTATGTGCAGGGCTTGCCCTGATCACGGCTGCGGATTCCACCCCGCGCCGCCGCCGTAGGCCGCAAAGACCTGGGCACGCGTCGCGAAGCGGTTCGCCACGTCCGCATCGGACAGCACGTAGCCGCCCACGCGCGTGCGCAGGTCGAGCGGCGTGCCGGCCAGCGTCGTGCTGCCGTACTCGCGCCAGCCCGCGTCCGCCGTTGCCACGGCCGGATTCGGCGCCGGCTGGCCGTTCACGCCCTGGCCCGCCCAGCCGGCGGGCGCCACGTGCGCGTCCATCCGGCAGTTGATGAAGGCGATGTTGTCCCACGTCGTCGTGGTGCCCGGGCTGCGCGCCAGGTACGTCGCGCCGGCCGGCACGTCGCCGTGGTTCGGACCGGGGCCGGGGCCGTGCGTCAGCGCGCTGTTCAGGAAGACGTAGCCGATGTCCGTCGCGACGGGCACGCGCGCCTGCAGCACGTAGCCGCCGCTGGATGCGTTGGCGCTGTCGCCCACGCTGCGGATCTCGCTGTTCTCGAACAGGGCCGCGTGGCTGCTGCCCCAGATGAAATCGACGTTGCCCGCGACGAGCGTGTCGTAGAACCACGCCCAGCCCTTCAGGTTCAGCGTGTCCTGCTCGCTCGTGAAGTTCGCGTGCTGCGCGACGAGGCGCTTGTCGCTGTTGAAGTACAGCGTCTCCGCCTGGCCCGAGATCGAGGCCGAACGGATCGTCGTGTTGTTGATCGTCAGCGTGTCGAGCACCAGCATGTCCGCGTTCTCGACCAGCATCACGGCCCGCCCGCCGGCCGGTGATCCCGCCACCGTCGGCGACTGGCTGCTGCCGGTGCCGGAGTTCAGCGTCTCGTTGTTCGTGTAGCGGATCACGACACCGTCGCGGCTCTCTCCCTTGAGCGTGACGTTGTCCTTGCCGTTCAGGTACAGCAGCTCGTCGTAGGTGCCGTTCTTCACGGCGATCGTCACGGGCGCCGTCTTCGCGAAGTTCTGCATCGCATAGTTCAGCGCGCCTTGCACGGTGCGGAAGTCGGCGGTGCCGTCGTCGTCGACGGTGACGGTGGAAGCAAGCGGCGCCGCTGCCTTCGTCGTGAACGACCAGCCACCGAGCTTGCCGATGCCGACGAAGGGCAGGCCGCCCAGCGTGGTGTTCGTGAACACGCCGTCGGCAATCGCGACATAGTATTCCGTGCCGTAGGCCAGCTTGCCCATGTGCGGCGTGATGCGCACCGTGTTGCCGTCGATGCGGATCGGCGCCGTGTTCACGCGCCGCACGAGCGCCTGGCCGGGGTAGCCGAGGGCGTCCGTCTCGCCGCTCGTGCGGATCACGTCGACCAGCGCATCGTCGGCCTTGCGGAAGATGCGGATGCTCCCGTTCGCACCCAGGGTCGGCGGGCTGTCGAACGTCAGTTTCAGCACCGTGTCGACGTTGACCGCGCCCGCCTGCGCGGCCGGGCTGCTGGTACCCGCAAGCGCATACGTCTGCGTCGGCTGGACGAATTGCGCGCCGATGGTCGCCGCGATCGTGCGCGTGAGGCCCGGTTCAGAGCCGCTCGTGAAGACGATGCCGGCCGTGCCGGCGGACAGCGGCGTCAAGGTGACGGTGTTGCCGTTCGCGCTCGCGCCGACGACGGCCGGATTGCTGGACGCGACGGTAAAACTGTCGGCCGTGCCGTCCGCCGTGACGGCCGTGACGGCGACGCTCAAAGGCGCATCGCCCGCTTCGGCCGTGTAGGTCGTCGTAGCCGGATCGAGCGTCAGCTGTACGGGTTTCTGGCGCGGGTCGCCCACGCGCACGTCGTCGACCTGGAACGATTTATTGGCCGTGTACAGGCCGATCAGGCCGCGCTGCGCGAACGACGCATCGGTCACGCTGCCGAGGTTCTTCCCGTCCAGGTAGACGGTGAGCGTGGTGCCGATCATTTCGAAGCGGACCGTGTAGAACTGCGCATCCATCGCGATCGGCATTTTGACCTGTTTGGGGCGGCTCAGCGTTCCGTTCAGCATGCGCGCGATCTCGACCTGGGTGCTCGTCGTGCTGCTCTGGACGTTCAGGCCTGCGCCATACCAGTTACCCGCATCGACGTAGCGCGCGACGAGGTACAGCAGCTTGTTGCCCGTCGTGCCGTTCGCCATCGGGCGGATGCGCGCTTCCACGTAATAGTCTGCGGAGGGGACGCCGCCGAACGCGTCCGGCTTCACGAGCGCGAGTACGCCGCCCGTCGTCGCCGCCGTGTATTGCAGCACCTTGCTGGCGCTGCCGGCCGCTTCTTCCGTCACGCCGAACGTGCCGTTCGGGCCAGCCACCGGCAGCAGGTTCCACCTGGCCGTACTGCCGCCTTGGAAATCGTCGCAGAAGTACAGGCCCGTGGCGGGGCAGTTCAGGATGGGGCCCGTGTCGATGGTGGTCTTGCCCGTGCCGGTGATCGCCGTCGTGAGCTTGCCGCCGCCGGCCTGGGCCAGTGCGTTCGCCTTCACGAGGGCGGCCGGGCGCGGCGTGTACGCATACGGCGGCGTCCACGCCGTCGCGCTGGAGACCGCGCACGCGCCCAGCGCCGCGCCGTTCAGCAGCGAACCGGTGTCCTTGAAGCTGCCGGCCGTGGCGTCGCCGGGATTCCTGATCACGCTGTCGCAGCCGCTCGCGCCGGCGATCTCGAACACGTTCGCGTTCGACAGGATCTTCGCGCTCGTGCCCGGGCCCACGCTGTAGCTGTTCTTGTACACGTCGGCCGTCTTGCTGCCCACGTAGTAGTTGTTGAAGAGGTGGACCTGGCCGAAGCGCACGCGCGGCGCGCGCGACTGGATTGCGCGGAACACGTTGTTGCTGAAGGTGACGCGCAGCTTGCCTTCGTCCGCCGTCGCGGAACTGCTCGAGCCGATCAGGTTGTTCTTGTCGTGTTCACCGAACACGTTGTACGACACCGTCACGTAGTCGGATGCGTTGGTGATGTCGACGGCGCCGTCGTGGCACTGCTTCACATGCCCGTTCTCGATGGGCAGGAAGTTGTCGGTGACGGGGGCGTCGGTGAACGAGTTGTGGTCGATCCAGACATGGTCCGAGCCGGAGATGCCGATGGCGTCATAGGCCGCGTTCCAGTTGCCGGTCGAGCCGTCGGTCGGGTCCCATACGGGGCCGACGTCGCACGGGTTCCGGATCTTGAGGTTGCGGATGATGATCTGGCTGACGTTCGACAGGATGATGTGGCCGTTGACGAGGCCGGAGCTGGCGCCGTCGCCGATCAGGGTCGTGTTGCTCTTGAGGCGGATGGCGCCGCGGGCCGACTGGTCGGCGGTGCTCGTGTACGGCTTCCCTTCGGTCATGTCGACGAGGCCGGACAGCTTGATGATCTTGGGCGTCGTGCCGCCGTTGGCGATGGCCGCGAGCAGCTGGGCGCGGTTCGTCACGGTGTAGATTTGGTCAAGGGTGGCGTTGGCGCCGGCGATCGTGCCGCCGCCCTGGCTCGCCCAGCCGTCGAGCGGCGCGGTGGCGCGGGCGGGGTCGGTGGCGGCGTTGGCGGTGACGCAAAGCGCGGCGAGCGCGAGCACCGCCCCGATACGTGCGTATCTCATGGATGTCTCCTTGGCAGGCGGTGGCTTATTTGCGGCGGCGGTTGAATGCGAGACCGGCAGCGCCGGCCAGCAGCAGGGCAGGGACCGCGGGTTCGGGGACATCCGCGGCACCGATCTGCGCCGTGATCGAACCGAAGTCGCCATGCCAGGCGAGTGCGCTCAAATCAACGGCGATGGTGTGGCCGTCGACGACACTCAAGCCGGGCACGCCATCCGCCGCGCTGCCGTCCAGCAGCGTGAAGCTGGTGATGGCGGCCGGGAGCGTCGCGCCGAAGTCGAACGTGAGCTGGTAGTCGCCGGTGGGGACGGGCAGGTTTTCGTAGATGACGAGCGTACCGTCGGCGGCGAAATCGAAGCCGAACAGGAAGTCGGCCGTGAGGAATTCGACGCCGCTGTTCGTCGGGTCGAGCGTGCTCGTGTTGCTGCCGGGTTCCTGCGCGAACAGGTGGTCGAGTCCGAGAACGTCGGCCGCGCTGCCGTTGTAGGTGGCGGTGATGCGGGCGTCTTGCAGGGAAAGCGGTGCTGCCTGTGCCTGGCCGGTGGCGAGTGCTGCCAGGACCAGGGTCTCCAAGATTGTAGTCGTCGTTTTCATTGTTATTCCCGATGAGCCATGGCGAAGCCTGGCCGGATGCCGGGCCGCCAGGTCGGGAAATGTTAGCACGAGGATATGATAATTGGTCGGGCCAATTAAATTAATTTTTAGACCAAAGGAAAATTGGCCAGACCGCGTAGGGCGGGCACCCCGTGCCCGCCAAATGCAAAAAACCCCGGCCCGCATGAAGCGGAACCGGGGTTTGTCGAACGACTGCCTCAGCGATCAGGCGCCGACGCTCTCCAGTGCCTTGTTGAAGGTCGCGCTCGGACGCATCACGGCCTTGACCTTGGCGTTGTCCGGCTTGTAGTAGCCGCCGATGTCGACCGGCTTGCCCTGGATCTCGATCAGTTCCGCGACGATCTTCTGCTCGTTATCAAGCAGTTGCTTGGCCAGCGGCGCGAAGTAGGCGGCCAGTTCGGCGTCTTCCGTCTGCGTGGCCAGTTCCTGGGCCCAGTACATCGACAGGTAGAACTGGCTGCCGCGGTTGTCGAGTTCACCGGTCTTCGGCGACGGCGACTTGCGGTTGTCCAGCAGCTTGCCGGTGGCGGCGTCCAGCGTCTTGGCCAGCAGCTTGGCTTTCGCGTTGCCGGTCTTGAGGCCCAGGTCTTCGAAGCTCACCGCGAGCGCGAGGAATTCGCCCAGCGAGTCCCAGCGCAGGTGGTTTTCCTCGGTCAGCT
>CBIHRX010000190.1:0-13223 GCA_966212555.1 uncultured Massilia sp. | reverse complement strand
AGGGCAACCAGCTGGTGGCCGGCATCGCCATCAACATCGCCATGAGCGGCCTGACGTTCGTGCTCGCGCAATTCTTTTTCCAGCAGGGCGGCCGCACGCCGGACCTGCGCAACGCGCGCCTGTTCGACGTCGTCCTGCCCGGCACGGCCGCCGTCGAGCACATTCCCGTCATCGGCTGGCTGTACGGCCACCTGATCGGCGGCCAGTCGGTGCTGGTCTACGTCGCGTTCCTGCTGCTGCCCGTCGTGCACTGGGTCGTGTACCACAGCCGCTTCGGCCTGCGCCTGCGCGCGTGCGGCGAAAACCCGCATGCGGCCGACGCGGCCGGCGTGTCCGTCGAGCGCACGCGCTACCTCGCCATGTTCGTGGCGGGCGTGCTGTGCTCGTTCTCGGGTGCGTACCTGACGCTGGTCCAGAGCGGCTTCTTCCTGCGCGACATGTCGGCCGGCGCCGGCTACCTGGCGCTGACGGCGCTCGTCTTCGGCAACTGGCGCCCGCTGCACACGGTGCTCGGCTGCCTGATGTTCGGCCTGTTCGGCGCGATCCAGATCCAGCTCGAAGGCGTCGACCTGCCGGTCGTCGGCCGCCTGCCGGGTTCCCTGATCCAGGCGATTCCGTACATCGTCACCGTCGTCGTTCTCGCCGGTTTGATGGCCA
This sequence comes from uncultured Massilia sp., assembly GCA_966212555.1. GTDB lineage: Bacteria > Pseudomonadota > Gammaproteobacteria > Burkholderiales > Burkholderiaceae_D > Telluria. The sequence goes on along the minus strand of CBIHRX010000190.1, from coordinate 12,566 downwards.
AGTCGGTGGCGCCGAAGGCCATCGGCAAGCCGTTCGTCAAATCACGGTAATCGTTGGGGTCACTCGTTGGCGCGCCTGGACGAGCGCGCCAACGTCCACGCCAGCCCCACCCCGGCCGACGGGCCGAACTCCTTCCTGAACAGCGGACTGTCCCGGTTCGCATTCCCCGCATAACTGTCGAGGCGCACGAACGCGAACGCGCGCACGTCGGGGTTGATCCGGACCGTGCCGAACACGCCCGTCCGCACCAGCATCAACCCGCTGTCCGCCCGGTACGCCGGCCGGTCCGCCGTCGCATACTGCGGCGCGACGTCGTAGAAATAGCCGTGGATGCGGCGGTCGCCGAACACGGCACCCACCTGCGCTTCCACCGTCCAGCGGCCCGCGTCGCCGCGCTGCTCCCACACGAAGCGCGGTTCCGTCGTCCAGCCCTGGCGGCGCAGGCCGCCGCGCGCTTCGATGACGGCGCGCACGGGCAGTTCGAAGCGCAGGCGTCCCATGTCGCCCAGGTCGGCGAATTTATACTTCACGCGCGGGCCGAATTCGACGAGCGTGCCGAGGTTCGGCATGCCATGGCGCGCCTCCACGTCGTCCGAGCGGGACGGCAGCGCACCCGCGAAGCCGATGTCGAATTCGACCTTGTCCGTGTCCAGCAGGCGCGCGCCGATGCCCTGCTGGTCGGCGCGCAGCACCTTGCCGCGATACAGGATAAAGGGCAGCACGAGGCCCCGGTTGCTGCGGTCGGATGCGCCCGGGTAGGCGGGCGTGTTGAACACGGCGGCGCCGATGCCGGCTTCCCACAGCGGCAGGTTGCGGGCTTCCGGTTCGGCGGCCACGGCGGGCGCGAGCGCCAGCAGCGCGGCGGCGGGAACGATGAAACGAAGAATCGTGGGCATGGTGAAGGTCCGAGTGAGATGCCGCGATTCTAACCGATGAAAAAAAACCGCCGCGGCCTTGTGGGCGCGCGGCGGCTTGCGGAAGGTTGGCGCCGGGATTACGGCCAGATCGCCTTCAGCAGCGCGGCCAGGTTGTAGCCGCCCTTGATCATCTGTGTCTTTGCGAGCGCGGAGCTGGGCACCGGATAGTCATTCGGCACTTCCAGGGTCCACGTGTAATAGGTCTCGCCCTTCTTGCTCACCTGCGGCACGATCTTGCCCGCCGTGACGCCGGCGAACGCGATCTTCGAGACGGCCAGCGTGTCGTCCGCCCACTGGTACGGCCAGGTGACGGGGTCGCCCGTGTTCTGCGCCACGTTCGGCTTGCCGTCGATGGCGGCTTGCGCGAACTGTTCCGGCGTCTTCGTGCGGATGCGGCGGAACGCGTAGTCGACCGTCGTGCTGTCCCAGTACGAGTGGAACGGCTTCGTCAGCGCCTTCGGCACGCCCGGCTTGGCCGGCTTCGGTTCGCCCGGCGGGATGAGATTCGCGGACATCTGCTCGATCTTCGCGTCGTCCATCAGGAAGTTGTTGCCGCCGCGCGAATCGAAGACGACGGTTTCGTCGATCTCGGCCTTCGTCTTCGGCACGATGAACTTGCCGTTCTTGTCGACGAAGGCGGCGCCCACGTGCAGGGGCTGGACGATGTCGCCCGCCAGGTGGGTGATCAGGATCAGCGCCTGGCGCTTCGTGAACTTGTGCGGGTTGGTCGCGGGCGTGTCCTTGCCCTGCAGGACGGCGATCGCTTCCTTCAGCGTCTGCACGATGTCGTCGTCGGCCGTGCCGGCGGCGCCGTCGTGGTAGTGGTCGAGCTGGAACGGGACGTCCGTGTAGTGGTACTCGCTGTGCTTCGGATTCGCGTTCACGTACTCGATCATTTCCGGCGTCTGCGGACCGCACCAGTTGCCCTTCACGCAGTCGGGCCAGGTCGACACGGCTTCCAGCGATTCGCCCGGCAGCAGCAGCGCCTTCACCTGCGCCTCGGCGTGCGAATCCTTGATCAGCTTGTCGGCGATGGCGCCCACGGCGCGGTGGCCGTCCGTGCCCCATGCGGCCGCGTCCAGCGACACGAAGGCGCCGGCCAGCGCCACGACACATGCGATTTTCTTCATGAGATAGTCTCGTCCAAACTGTTTATATCGTTAGCGGATCTTGCGAATGCGCTGCGTGCCGCCCGCTTCCGGATGCTTCTGCAGGTAAGCGATCAGCGCGTCGAGGTCGCGCAGGCCCGTCTCCACGCGGCGCGTGCCCTTGGCGAACATCGGGATGTTGTCGCCGCCCTCGGCCAGGAAGTTGTTGGCCACGACGCGATACGTCTGGTTATCGTCGAGCGCCTTGCCGTCCACTTTCACGTTCGCCGTGCGGCGGCCGACGGGTTGCGTGCCGTCCCAGTCGTACGTGACGCTGCTGGACACGGCCAGGATCGACGGATCGGACGACGCCGGCCGGTCCCACTGCTGTTCGAGCACGCGGCGCAGCTGCGCACCCGTGAGGTCCATCACGACGAGCGTGTTCCCGAACGGAAGCACGGCCTGCGCCTGGCCGAAGCTCACGACGCCACCCTCTCCCGTTTCCAGGTCCTTGCGGATGCCCCCCGGGTTCATGAAACCGATCTGCGCGCCCTGGTCGCGCGTGGCGGCGACGGCCGCGTCGGCGATCACGCCGCCCAGCACCGATTCGCCGGACGGGTTCTCCTTGCGCGACAAGGCGCCCTGCACGCGCGCCACCGGCTTGGCCAGCTCCGCGCGGCTCTTCGCGCGCACGTCGGCCAGGTACGCGGACAGGCCGGCGTCCGGCTTGAACGGGATGCCCCCTGGGGCATCCGGCGCCATCACGACGTTGCGCACCTGGATGTCATGGACCGCCTTCGTGGCCGGGTCCAGCGTCAGCTTGATGCGCGACAGCAGGTGGCCGAAGGCGTCCGCCTGCGTGACGACCTTGCCGTCCACCTTGCACAGGTAGCCCGTGTGCGAGTGGCCGCTGATGACGAGCCGGATGGAAGGATCGAGCTTCTTCGTGATCGCGACGATGGGGCCGTGCAGGGTGTCGCAATCCGCCTTGTCGTACGGCTGGTCGGCGAAGCCGCCCTCGTGGATCAGCACGACGAACACCTGCGCGCCCTGCGCGCGCATGGCGGGCAGCACGGCGTTGATGGACGCTGCTTCGTCGTTGATGGCCAGGCCCCGGATCGACGAGGCGATCGTCACGGAGGCGAGGTCGCGCAGCACGGCGCCGATCAGGCCCACCTTGACGCCCTTGACGTCGACGATGCGCCAGCCCGGCACGAGGTTCTTGCCCGTCTGCGCGTCGACGACGTTGGAAGCGAGGTAAGTAAAACCGGCGCCCCTGAAATCGGGCGAGAAACGGCACGCTTTCGCGGGACGCGGCGAATCGCAGCCGCCGTGCTGCTGGCGCAGCAGTTCCTTTGGGCCCTGGTCGAATTCGTGGTTGCCGAGCGAGCTGGCGACGAGGCCCATGCGGTTCAGCGCTTCGATGCTCGGTTCGTCCGCGAACATCGACGACGCGGCGGGACTGGCGCCCACGAGATCGCCGGCCGCGACGAACAGCAAATCGGGGTCGTCCTTGCGGAACGTGTCCAACGCGCCTTTCAGCACGTCGATGCCGCCGGCCTGGATCGTGCGCGGCTGCGTGGATCCGGGCGGCACGTACGTGTACTTGCTGGGTTCCAGATTGCCGTGGAAGTCGTTCAGCGCGACGAGGTTGATCTCGAGCGGGCGGACCGGCACGGATGCGCAGCCGGACAGCAGCAATGCGGCGCCCAGGGCCAGCGCGAACGGACGGGATACGATCATATGAAGTCTTGTGTGATGCGAACGGCAGCCATCGATTATGGCACGCACGTTCGCTGTTCTGGTCTTTACAAGGGAAGAAAAACGGCCGGTGTCGCCACCGGCCGTCTCCTTTACGTCACGCCAGTACGCATCAGAACTCGTACTTGACGGTGACCTGTGCCGACCACTGCGACTCGCCCTTGACCTGGCGGATCTGCAGCGGATCGACGGCCGAGCGGACCGCGTACACGTAGTGGCCGTTCGCATCCATGCCGGCGTAGTCGACGAAGCCGCGGGTCTGGCCGCCGTTCGAGAAGAACGGTGCTTCGTAGATCTGGCCCCACTTCTTGTTCAGCAGGTTGCCGAAGTTCAGGATGTCGAACGAGACCGACGCCTTGTTACGTGCGAACAGGCCCGGGATTTCCTGGCTGATGCGCAGGTCGAAGCTGTTCGTCCACGGCGAGAAGTCGCCGTAGCGGGCCACGGTGCCGCCGGCTGCCTGGCGCAGGGCCTTGTTGGCGTTGACGACGTCCCAGAAGCGCTGCTCGTTGGCGTGGCTGGTCGCCGTATCGCCCGCGAACACGACTTCACCCGAACCGAACGCTTTCGGGATGTACATCAGGTCGTTGCTGCCGATGCCGTCGCCGTTCATGTCGTTCTTGAAGGTCCAGCTGTACGGCTTGCCGGTACGGCCTTCGTAGAACACGCCGAAGCGGGTCTTGTACTTGCCGAAGAACGCCTTCTCGAAGTTCATCAGCGCGTTGATGCGGTTCTTGACCAGGTAGGCCGAGTTGGCGGCCACGTTGTCGTTCGGGTTCAGGGCCGAACGGGCGCCGTAGTTCGAGCCCGACGTCGACGACGTCAGGTTCGACACTTCCGTCGCGTAGGTGTGGCTTGCCGCGACCGACCAGCCGAAGCCCTTGGTCATCGGGTACGACAGCGACAGCGTCGAGACGCGGTTCTCGCCCTTGTCGGTGCCGGTGACCTTGATCACGTTGCCGAAGGCCGAGTTGGACAGCGACTTGGTCGTGTTGGTGCAGCCCTTGGCGGTGCTGACGGCGTTGTTACCCACGCTCCAGCAGTTCTGCGACAGGCCGTTCGCGTTCCAGAACAGCTGGCGGCCGTCCGCGCCGATCTTCGTCGGCTGGCCCAGGTTCAGGTTCTGGAAGAAGATGCCGTCCTTGGTGTGCGCGTACAGGACTTCGGCGCCGGCGACGAGGCCGTACCACGGCAGTTCCGTTTCGAAGGCCAGGTTGGCTTTCCACACGGACGGCTGCTTGACGTTCGGGTCGATCAGGTCGACGTTGGCGACGGGCGCGCTCGAACCGCCCAGCGTCGGCTGGTTGTTGACGTCGGTGCTGAACGCGCCGTTCGGCGCGCCGACGACCGCCGGGCACTTGTTGGTACCCGTGGCCGAGCAGGTGATCTGCTGCGTCGTCATGCCGGTGTTCTGGAACGGGTTCGCGAGCCAGACCGACATCGCGGCGCCCTGGAACAGGCCGAAGCCGCCGCGCAGCTGCATGCGGCGCGGGGTGTCGAAGTTGTAGTTGAAGCCGAAGCGCGGCTGGAACAGCTTGGTGCCGTCGATCGTCTGCTGGTTGTTGTAGCCGAAGCCGCCGGTCTGGCGGGCGTTCGGGTTCAGCACGGCGGCCTGGGATACTTTCGGGTTCGCGACCGGCGTGCCGCCCACGCCCACCTGGTCCACGCGGAAGCCGTAGTTCAGGGTCAGCTGGCGGTTGACGTTCCAGGTGTCCTGCAGGAACAGGCCCGTGTTCGTCATGTTGAACTGCGCGACGGCGTCGTTCAGCGTGAAGCCCGGCGCCGGGACCTGCAGCGTGTACGACGTGTAGCGGCCGGTGCGCAGGTTTTCCAGCACGGCGGCTTCGACCTGGGCCTGGGACGCGGTCGTGCAGTTGATGGAACCGAACGAGTACGTCAGGTTGTTGTCGCAGCCGAAGGTGTAGTTGCCGTACACGTTCTGCAGGAACGCGTTGTAGATCTTGTTCTTCTGGTAGTCCGCACCGAACTTGATCTCGTGGTCGCCCACGGTCCAGTTGGCGCCCGCGTAGAAGTCCTGCGTGCGGGTGCGCAGCAGGTTCATGTGACGCGAGTTGTCGGTGCCCAGGTTGATCGTGCGCGAACCGGTGGAGACGTTGCTCGGGGTACCGGCCGGCGTGGCGCCGGTGAACTGCACGCCGATGGTCGGCAGCGTCGTGTTGTTGGTCGGGACGGAATCGTAGTTGCGCGACGACGCCTTCAGTTCGGTCGAGAAGGTCGGGGTCCAGTCCGAGAACAGCTGGGCCACGGTGGTCTCGATCTGCTTGCCCTGCGAGTAGTACGCCGAATCCAGGCTCAGCGCGGTGGCGCTGAAGGTCGAGTACTGCGGCTCGGCCTGCGTGGTGCGCTGGTAGCGGATGTTGGCGCGGTGATTGTCGCTGATGTTCCAGTCGACCTTCAGCATCTGCTCGCGCGACACGAAGTTGCCGCCGCCCTGGGCCAGGCCGCCGGCGTTGACGCCGTACTGGTTCTTCATGATGTTCTGCACCGCGGCGATTTCCGCCGGGGTGATGGCGACCGTCGTGCCGTTGTTCGAACCGACCGGGCCATAGTCCGGCGCGCTGCGCGACGAGTTGGTCTCTTCGGACAGCGCGTACAGGAACAGCTTGTCCTCGACGAGCGGGCCGCTCGCCCACACGCCCTTGGTCGTTTCCTTGAACGGCACCGGATCCGAATACACGTCGGTGGCCGGGTTGTAGCGCTGGCCGGCCAGGCGGTCGTCGCGGTACACGTAGTACACGCCGCCCTTCCACTGGTTCGTACCGGACTTGGTGACGGCGTTGATGTTGCCGCCGGTGTAGCCCTTCTGCGTGACGTCGTAGTTGGCGACGTTCACCTGGGTCGACTGGATCGCTTCGATCGAGATCGGCTGGCGCGAGGTCGGGCTGCCGTTCGCTTCCAGGCCGAACGTGTCGTTCACGTTCACGCCGTCGATGGTGATCGAGTTGTAGCGCGAGTTCTGGCCGGCGACGGACAGTTCGCCGCGTTCCTTGTCGGTCTGCGAGACGCGCGGGTCGGCACGGGCGTAGTCCTGCAGGTTGCGGTTGACCGACGCCTGGATCTGCAGCTGCGCGTTGCTGATCGCGGTGCCCGCGCCCATGTTGGAGCGGTTGAAGATGTCGGAACGGGCGCGGTTGCCGGCGATGGTCACGGTCTGCATCGGTGCGCCGACGGTCGCGTCGACGGTGGCGGTTTCCGCCAGTTGCAGGTAGATGCCTTCGCGTTTTTCGGTAACGCCGTCCTTGTTGATAATGATCGTGTACGGACCGCCGGTACGCAGGCCGCGCGCGATGTAGCGGCCTTCCGCGTCGGTGACGACATTGCTGACCGAACCGGATTCGGTGTGGATGATTTGCACCGAAGCGCCGGCAGCCGGACGGCCGTCAGCGCTCGAGATACGACCGCCGACAGCCGACGTCGTGTTCTGCGCCAGGGCCGGCGCCCCCGCGAGCGCAATCGACAGAGCCAGCGCCAGCTTCGTCAGCTGGATCCGTTTTTGATAGATCATTGGATTAACCCCAAATAGACTTGATAGTTATGGTTGGGAACCGAGTTCCCCCCTCTTGAGTACTGCAATCCTGGACCGGTCGCTCATGACGGCCGGTCTCTTGTTCTTTCTGCCTGCTGTTCGATGGTGCGGAATGGTTGACAATGCACCAGCAAAAAGCAGCGCACGCGAGTCTAGCGGCTAATTGTTTCCAGGCTATTACACCCGAAATCCACGCATTTTCTCGGACGTTGGCTTAATAAAAGGCCAATATGCATGAAGCCGTTTATCGAGACAAATACGTTTTCACTTGGGAATTTATAGCTTGCGCGTATAAGTTGCTTAAGAAGTGAGCAGAAGGTCGCGTGCGGGTTGCCTTTTCCCTCAGGATCAGACACGGCGGGATTATAAATGGGGCGTTCTTGAATGAAATTGTTTCGCTTATTTTTTAAGCAAATGGCGTAAGAATTAATCCATACTGTCGCGAGCAGGCCACAGGGACAGGCTATGCATATGCCTGTTCTACATAGTCGGACGGCAACGCCAGAGGGAGGGAGTGTGCCGGCGACGGGACCGCCGCCGGCGGGAGGGCAAACTCAGCGCTTCACGGCGGTGCGTTCGAGCGCGGCCACGTCCGCCTCGAAACGCGCGAAGCGGGCGTCGAGCAGGCGCGTCAGCCGTTGCTTGTCGGACTCGGGCAGGAAGCTGTAGCGGATGCTGTTGTACGACGCCTTCTTGACTTCCGCGTAGCTCGGCTTGTAGCGGCTGGCGAACAGCACGTACTCGTTGGCCAGGTTGTGGCGCGTGACGCCCGCGTCGTCCGTCGAGATCACGTACGGCACGCCGTACTTGCGGTACAGCGTGATCGGGTGGTTCTCGCCCTCCACGCCCTCGATGAACGCATTCGACGTCAGGTTGATCTCGACCGGGATGTCTTTCGCGCGCATCGTCTTCATGATGCCGACGGCGTTCGTCTCGTGCGCGAGGTCGATGCCGTGGCCGATGCGCTGCGCGCCCGCCACGTTCAGGGCCTGGTCGATGTGGTACTTCAGGTCTTCCGGCGGCACGTCGCCCAGCGCCAGCTCGCCCGCGTGCATCGCGACGTTGACCTTCGGGTAGGCCTTCTTCAGGTAGCGGAACATCTGCATGTGCAAGGTGTAGTCGCGCATGGAGACGAACTGGCTCTCCTGGCCCACGATGTTCACGCCGACGATCTTGCCGCCCCGCGCCGCCGATTCGAACGCGGCCAGCATCGACGAGAACACGCGCGACGGCGAGAACAGGCGCACGACATAGGTCTGGTAGCGCATCGTGAAGTTGTCGTCGTCGATGCCCAGGGCCGCTTCGTTGACGGTGCGGACGAAGTTGTCGACGGAGCTCTTGAAGGCCGGCGTCGCATTCAGCTTCTGGCGCGCGGACTCCAGCAACTGGGCGAACTTCGCCTCGTCGCGGGCGCTGTCCCAGGCGCGCTTGTCGAATTCGGGATCGGACACCGTGTCCGGGCTCTTGAACATCGTCTCGATGTAGGCCACGTTCTCGGCCAGCGCGCGGTTCTTCAGCTCGACGAGGCCTTCGTGGAAGTTGCGGTCGGAGATGGGGCCGAAGTAGCCGAAGGTCTGGAAGAACTGGCGGTCCGGCGGCGGCTGGATGGCGCCGTGGTTGTTGAAATCCTTGCTCGACCAGCGCTGCAGCAGCTCGCGCCACGTGGCGTCGTCGGCATACACGTCGGACGACGACAAACAGGTGCGGTCCTTCGGCTGCTTGCCGCGCTCGTTCGCGACGACGCTCTTGTCCGTCTCGATGCGGTACGACTGCTTGTTGACGCAATAGCCCTGCTTGTCGAGCCAGTCGACATAGGTTTCGGCATAGATCGCGCCGGAATAATGATGGTGCAGGTCGCCGCCCTTGGGCATCTGCGAGAAGAACAGGACCAGCTCCGCCGTTTTCGGCTCGGCGCCCGCGATCAGGGACGCGTAGTGGCGCGCGGTGGCCGCTTCGTTGGGGCCGGACGCCGGGGTGCGCGCGGAAGCGGTGGCCGCGAGGGCCGCCAGGGTGATCAGCAGGCTGCTGCTCAGGGTTTTTGTCATTTCGGTCTCGGCTGGTGAGTGATTGTCGACAGTATCTCCCGCCGCCGAGCCGCAAAACCGTCATTCCCGCGCACGCGGGAATCCATACTGAGCGTCCTGTTCGGCTCAGCATGGGTCCCCGCTTTCGCGGGGACGACGTATTCAATGCCGCTCGTGCACCCGCTTGCCCGCCGCATACGTGGCACGGATCGCGCGGTCGTCGCCCAGCAGCGCCAGCGCGAACAGGGTTTCCTCGAGCGAGTCGCCGTTCGCCGTGCGGCGCGCCAGCAGCGGCGTCGCCTTCGGGTCGAGGACGATGAAGTCCGCCTCGGTGCCGGCGGCAAAATTGCCGATCGTCCCTTCGAGCTGCATGCTGCGCGCGGCGCCCAGCGTGGCGAGATAGAACATGCGCAGGGCCGGGAGATAGCTGCCTTTTAACCGCGCAACTTTATACGCTTCATTCATGGTTTGCAACATCGAGAACGACGTACCCGCGCCGACGTCCGTTCCCAGCGACACGTGGGCATGCACGCCATCCGCCTTCGCGACGTCGAACAGGCCGCTGCCGAGGAACAGGTTCGACGTCGGGCAGTGCGAAATCGCGGCGCCCGTGTCGGCCATCAGCGCAAAGTCGACGTCGTCCAGCCAGATGCAGTGGCCGAACATGGCGCGCGGGCGCATCAGCCCATAGTGTTCGTACACCTGCAGGTAGCTGCGGTTGTCCGGATATAAACTCTTCACCCACGCGCATTCGTCGCGGCTTTCCGACACGTGCGTCTGGATGTACGTCGTCGGGAACGCGCGCGCCAATTCGCCCGCCGCGCCCAGCTGGGCCGGGGTCGACGTGGGCGCGAAGCGCGGCGTGAGCGCGTACAGCGCGCGGCCGTGGTTGTGCCAACGCTTGATCAGGACTGCGCTGTCGCGCAGGTCGGCCGTGTCGCGCAGGAAGTCCGGGCAGTTCCGGTCCATCAGCACCTTGCCGCCGGCCATGCGCAGGTTGCGCGCGGCGCTCGCCTCGAAGAAAGAGTCGACGGATTCCTTGTGCACCGTGCAGTAGACCAGGGCCGTCGTCGTGCCGTTGCGCAGCAGCTCGTCGAGGAAGAACTCGGCGACCGTGCGGGCGTGCACCGGGTCGGCGAACTGGCGCTCGGTCGGGAACGTGTAGTTCTCCAGCCACGGCAGCAGGTCCGGCGCGGGCGAGCCGATCATGTCGGTCTGCGGGAAGTGCAGGTGCGTGTCGATGAAGCCGGGCGTGATGATCTGGCCGCGGTAGTCGATGACGTCGGTGCCTGGGGGCAGCGACGACACCAGCTTGTCGTAGTCGCCGGCGGCCAGCACGCGGCCGTTCTCGACGACGAGCAGGCCGTCCTGGTGCCAGGCGTGGGCGTTCTCGGCGAAGGCCGGATCGGCGTGAAAGTGCAGCAGGCTCGCTCGGTAGGCCTGCACGGTACGGGTATCGTTGGACATCTCAGTCTTGTTCCAGTGGGACTATGGGACACGTCGAAAAACCTGCTGCGCGTTGCATTGCCGTTCTGCGATGCTCGCTGTACTACTCGTACAGCTGCGCTTCTCAAACGGCACTGCGGCCGCTCGCGACGGTTTTTCGAGGTGCCCTTCGGTTGCGGTCGCGGGCGCGGCGTGGGCCGCCGCCTCCCAGACCATCAGCAGTTGCGCGACGACGGCGACGGCGATCACGGCGGGCTCCTTGCCCTTGATGCCGGGGACGCCGATCGGGCACACCATGTCGTCCAGGCGGGCGCGGGAAATGCCGCGGTCGCGCAGGCGGTGCTCGAACTGCTTGCGTTTGGTTTCCGATCCGATCAGGCCGAACCAGTCCTGGTGCGCGGGCCGTCTGAGGATCGCTTCGGTCAGGCGCTGGTCCAGCGCATGATTGTGCGTCATGACGAGGAAGCTCGTGCCGGGGGGCGCCGTGCGCACGACGGCTTCCGGCGTGTCCGTCGCTTCCACGACGACGTTGGGCGCGACGGCGGCCGGGAACATGTCTTCCCGTTCGTCGACCCAGGTCACCTTGCACGGCAGGTCGGCCAGCAGGCGCACGATGGCGGCGCCCACGTGGCCGGCGCCGAACAGCATCACGTGCGCGCGCGGCGCCGTGACGTGGTCGACGAGCCAGCGCCGCCCCGCGTCGTCCTGCAGCACGCGGGTGCCGCCGCTGCGCTCGAACTCCGGATAGCGGCCGCCCTTGCGCTGGATGTTGTGGCCCAGCGCGTCGACGAGTGCGAGATCCGCTTCGCCGTCCAGCGCGACGACGCGCCACACATCTTCATGACGGCGCGCGGCCAGCTCGGCGCACTGGTCGCGGTCGACCAGTTCGAACGCGAGATGCACGACGCCGCCGCAGCACTGGCCCAGGCTCGGACCGAGCGGGAAGCGTTCGATGCGGCGCGCGTTCCCGTTTTGCAGCATGGCGCGTGCCGTCTCGACGCCGCGCAGCTCGAGGTGGCCGCCGCCGACGGTGCCCCACTGCGAGGTCGCATCGACCAGCATGCGCGCGCCCGGTTCGCGGGGTACGGAACCGTCGACCTTGGCGACCGTGATCAGGACGGCCGGTTGCGCGGTGGGGATGAGCCAGTCGTCCATGTCAGGCTGCCTTCGATTCCTGCACGGCTTGTTCGACGAAGGACACGGCGTCGAGAATCGCTTCGCTCGTCGCCGGCGCGCGCAGCGGCGGGTTCACCTTGTGCTCGCCGACGGCCGAGATGGCGTCGCGGATCGCGAGGAACACGGAGAACGGCAGCAGCAGCGGCGGTTCGCCGACGGCCTTCGAGCGGTGGATCGAATCGGCCACGTTGCGGTTGTCGAAGAGCTTCACCGTGAACGCATCCGGGCAATCCGACACGCCCGGGATCTTGTACGTGGACGGCGCATGCGTCATGAGCTTGCCCTGCGCATTCCACCACAGTTCTTCCGTCGTCAGCCAGCCCATGCCCTGGATGAACGCGCCTTCCACCTGGCCGATGTCGATGGCGGGGTTCAGGGAATTACCGGCGTCGTACAGCGCGTCGGCGCGCAGCAGCTTCCATTCTCCCGTCAGCGTGTCGATGACGACTTCCGCCACCGCCGCGCCGTACGCGAAGTAGAAGAACGGGTTGCCCGTCATCGTCTTCGGATCCCAGTGCTGGTTCGGCGTCGAATAGAAGCCGTACGACCACAGCTGGACACGCGACAGCTAAGCCTTGGCGACCAGTTCGCCGAACGGGCCGTCGTG
>CBIHRX010000189.1:0-13282 GCA_966212555.1 uncultured Massilia sp. | reverse complement strand
TCAACAGTGTGACGGAGGAAGCATGATCGTAGTGTGTGGTGAAGCGTTGTTCGATGTGTTCGCGGCGGGGGAGAGGGCGGCGGCCATCGACCTGTCGGCCTGCCAGGGCGGTTCGCCGTTCAACCTGGCGACGGGCGTGGCGCGGCTGGGCGGGACGGCGTCGTTCTTCGGCGGCCTGTCGCGCGACCAGTTCGGCCGCAAGCTGCACGCGGCGCTGGCGGCCGAGGGTGTGGACCTGTCCGCCGCGCCGCGCCCCGACGCGCCCACCGCGCTCGTGATGGTGAGCGTGGACGACCGCGGCGTGCCCCTCTACACGTTCTACGGCAGCGGCACGGCCGACCGCATGGTGACCCAGGCGGACCTGGCCGGCGTGCCCGCCGACGTGGAGGCCGTCCACGTGGGCTCGTACTGCATGGTCGTCGAACCGGTGGCGTCCAGCTTGCGCACGCTGGTCGACCGCCAGCGCGGCCGCAGCCTCATCGTCTACGACCCGAACGTGCGCCTGACGATCGAACCCGACGTCGACACGTGGCGCGAATCCGTGCGCTGGATGCAGCGCCGCGCCGACGTGCTCAAGGTCAGCGAGGAAGACATCCACGCGCTGTATCCGGGCACGCGCGTCGACACGTTCATCGCCGAGTCGCTGGAAGCGGGCGTGGCGCTCGTCGTCGTGACCTGGGGCGAGCGGGACGTGGTCGCGGTCACGCGGTCGCAGCTGGCGGTGGAAGTGCCGGCCGTTCCCGTCACGGTCGTGGACACGGTCGGCGCGGGCGACACGTTCCAGGCCGGCCTGCTCGCCTGGCTGCAGCGTGCGGGCAAGCTGACGCGGCGCGCGGTGGAAGGCCTGGGCCAGGACGAACTGGTGGAGGCGCTGCGTTTCGCCGCGCGCGCGGCCGCCATCACGTGCTCGCGCCGCGGGGCGGACCTGCCGTACACGCGCGAACTGGCCGATGCGGACGCTTCAGAATTTTTTCACAATTTTTTTCACAAGAAATGACAACGTTGGACATTCGGTTCACGAGACCGGCAGCTGGATAAAACGAAATAAAGAAGTCAATATCACACAGGAGATTAATAACCATGCGTTACTCGCTCACCCCCTATATCGGCCGCTCGGCCGCCCTCGTCATCGCGCTCGCACCCGCCCTCGCGTTCGCCCAGCAGCAGGCCGGCGCGGCCGCGGAGCAACCCGCGGCCAAGGCCGACGAGCCCAATAACGTCGTGATCGTGACGGGCGTGACCCGGACGACGACCAAGAAGAACGCCACGTTCTCGATCAACACGCTGAGCGCGGAAGATATCCAGCGCCTCGCCCCGATGAGTACCGCCGACCTGCTGGGCAACCTGCCGGGCATCTATGCCGAGGGCAGCACGGCCGGCGAGGCCAGCAACAACATCACGGTGCGCGGCCTGCCCGTGGTCGGCGGCTTCCGGTTCGCGCCGCAGCTGGTCGACGGCTTGCCGGCCTACGAGGAATCGGAAGCCCCGTTCCTGAACAACGACGTGTTCGTGCGCGACGACCTGATGACGGAAAGCGTGGAAGCGGTGAAGGGCGGCCCCGGCGGCATCCTGTATTCGAACGGCCTGGGCGCGACCATAAACCACATCACGCGCACGGGCGGCGACCACCTGGAAGGCGGCTACAAGCTCGAATACGCGGACTACGGCTTCATTCGCCAGGACGCGTTCGTCTCCGGCCCGCTCGGCAAGAACCTGACCGGCGCCGTCGGCGGCTACTACCGCAGAAGTAAAGGTATCCGCGACACGGGTTACACGGCGGACCGGGGCGGCCAGATCCGCGGCAACCTCGTCTACACGAGCGACGACCGCCGGACGACGGCCCGCGTCGATGCGCTCGTGATCAACGACCGCACGGCGTTCTACCAGAACCTGCCGATCTCGGTGCCGCGCTTCACCCAGTCCGGCACGCCGGCCCATCCGACGGTCCTCAGCCAGGACACGATCCAGCCCCTCGGCATCGATTTCGCGCACGGCACGACGGCGTCGCCCTACAACCGCCGCTTCAACATGATCGGCGAGTACGGCACCCGCACGATCGACCAGGCCGACGGCATCCACCCCGACTTCAAGATGTTCACCGTGAAGCTGGGGCACGACTTCGACTCCGGCCTGAAGGTGACGGCCGGCCTGCGCCACACGGGCGGCAGCAGCGGCTTCAACTCGGTCTTCACCGGCAACGACACGGCGACGGCCGCCACGTTCCTGAATGCGCGCTTCCAGAACGACGTGATCTCGCCGGCGCACGGGGCGGCGCTGAACTGCAACCTGGGCAATGCGAAACTGGTCGGTTATTTCAAGAGCGGCACGTGTGCAGACTTTGCCAACATCAGCCGCGAGGACTTCATTGCGAAGTACGGCAAGGGCGCCGGCGTCGTCGGCACGTACCGGAACGACGGCACGCGCGTGGCGCCGACGGCCCTGATGAACTTCCTGGTGCCGTTCATCGCCGACACCGACGCGGCCAGCACGGTTCTCGACCTGAAGGGCCAGAAGACGTTCAAGGCGGCCGGTACGCACGACCTCACGTTCGGCGTGTACCGCAGCCATTACACGTACGATCCGAACTTCCAGGCCGGGCTGCTCGTGTCGGAAAGCGCCCCCGATGCGCGCCTCATCGACCTGACGGTGGTCGATGGCGCCGGTAACCAGGTGGGGCCGTCCCTGACGTCGGGCGGCGCCATCCTGCCCGGCTGGTTCGGGTGGGTCAGCCACATCAAGGCGGACGGCCATGCCGCCTACCTGCTCGACCACTGGGAAACGATGCAGGGCAAGCTGAAGATCGATGCGGGCGTGCGCTGGCAGGACGTGCGGGCCAGCGTCGACCGCCGCGACCGCAACACGGCGGTCGACCTGACCCCGTCGAACGTCGCCGTCGGGTCGACGCAGGACACCGCCGCGGACAACGAGATCCAGTTTCCCGGCCAGCCGAACCTGCTGAACAAGACCTATCACGGCATCGGCTGGTCGCTCGGCGGCAACTACAGCTTCAGCCGGCCGCTCGCCGTGTATGCGCTGGCATCGTACTCGTTCCGCCTGCCGAGCCTCGAGGACCTCAACAACCTGAGCACGGCGGGCGCCGTGGTGGTGAACGGCCGGCCCGTCGAGCTCAGCGCCGTCGAGCACATCCGGCAGTACGAAACGGGCCTGCGCTACCTGACGCGCGAGTTCGGCGCCTCCGTCGCGCTGTTCTACAACAAGTTCTCGCCGCGCAGCGCCGTGAACATCTACAAGGACTTCCAGTCGCCGGCCTGCTCCGCGCTCGGCGGCGTCACGCAGATCAACTCGTGCCCGGACGTGGCCCAGCTGTACAAGCGCGGCGTGCGCAACGTCGGCACCGAGATCGAACTGACCTGGCGTCCGCGCATGATCGAAGGGCTGGAGCTGAAGGGCAACGTCGTGGCGCAGAATCCGAAGGTCGACGGTGCGCGCTACCAGATCACGCAAGAGGACAAGGATCCCCAGGGCGTGATCACGGGCTACCACTACGTGCAGATCAGCGAGGACGGCCGCCGTCCGCGCCGCCTGGCGAAGATCATGGCCAACTTCCAGCCGTCGTATGACCTGCTGGCCGCGACCGGCATCCCGGTGACCGTGTATGGGCAATACCAGTACGTCGGCGACCGGTTCTCGGAGGCGACCGACACCAACGTGACCCTGCTGCCGTCCTACCACATCATCAACATGGGCGCGCAATACCAGGTCTCGTCGCGCTGGATGGCGCAGCTGCACGTGGCCAACCTCACGAACCAGCTGTCGTTCACGGAAGGCGATCCGCTGTTCTCGGACCTGCTGTCGCCGGACGGCACCCGCAACCGGGGTGTCGCGCGACCGCTGTTCGGCCGCACGATCCGCGCCAGCCTCACGTACCGCTTCTGAACCCGCCGACGACTGCATCGAGGGCAGCCGGCCGGCTGCCCGTCTTCGACATCAACAAGGAAATCCCTGTGGCTTTGACCTTCCGACTTTCCCTGCTCGCCATCGGCGCCGCGCTGCTGTCCGCCGGCTGCGCCAGCCGCTCGCCCGATCCCGCGCCGGCGTACGAGGAGCCGTTCCGCCCGCAGCTGTCGTTCTCCCCGCAGCGCAACTGGATGAACGATCCGAACGGCCTCGTGTACCACGACGGCGAGTATCACCTGTTTTACCAATACAACCCGAACCGGAACACCTGGGGCGACATGTCCTGGGGCCACGCGGTCAGTCCCGACCTGCTGCACTGGACCGAGCTGCCGCCGGCGCTGCCCGTGGAAAAGGACGCCGGGGGCGCGATCGCGCAGATGTTCTTCTCCGGCAGCGCCGTGGTCGATCACGCCAACACGAGCGGATTCGGCCAGCCCGGCAAGCCGGCCATGGTGGCCATCTACACGGCCGCGTACCCGCGGGCGCGCACGCTGGACGGCAAGCCCGTCCGCGCGGGGACGCAGGCGCAGTCGCTCGCCTACAGCCTCGATCGCGGCCGCACGTGGACGCAGTACGCCGGCAATCCGGTCCTGCCGGAGCCGCCCGCGCCCTATGCGGCCGAGTATCGCGAATTCCGCGACCCGAAAATGTTCTGGTACGAGCCCGGGCACAAGTGGATATTGACGACGGTCGTCGCGCAGCAGCACAAGGCATTGTTCTACAGTTCGCGCGACCTGGTCCACTGGGAGTGGACGGGAGAATTCGGCCCGGCCGGCGCGACCGGCGGCGTGTGGGAGTGCCCGGACCTGATCGAGTTGCCGGTCGACGGCGACCCGACGAAACGCAAATGGGTCCTCGTCATCAGCCTCAATCCGGGCGGTCCGGGCGGCGGCTCGGGCATGCAGTACTTCGTCGGCGACTTCGACGGCAAGACTTTTACCCGCGACGGCAATGCGACGTCCGACGCGCCGCAGTGGCTCGACTACGGTGCCGATTTCTACGCCGGCGTGACTTACAACGACGCCCCGGGCGGCCGCAAACTGCTGGTCGGCTGGATGAACAACTGGCTGTATGGCGAGAAGGTCCCGACGGCGCCGTGGCGCAGCGCCCAGTCGCTGCCGCGCGAACTGGGACTGCGCACCGTGGACGGACGGGTGAAGCTCGTGCAGCAGCCGATCGCGGAAGCGCAGGCCTTGCGCGGCGCGCTGCTGTACGGTGCGCCGGGGAGGGTCGTAACCCGCGGCACGCAGGCCGTGCCCCTGGGCGGCGCCGCGAGCGCACCGCTGGAGTTGAAGATGGTCCTGAAACCGGGCACGGCGACGCGCGCCGGCATCCGCCTGGGGCAGGGGGCAACCACCGAGATCGGGTACGACGCCGCGCAGGGCACCGTGTACGTCGACCGTACGAAGTCGGGCGCGACGGGCTTCCATCCGCAGTTCGCCGCGCGGCACTCCGCGCCGGTCGCGCTGCGCGACGGCGGTGTGCCGCTGCGGATCCTCGTCGACCGGGGATCGGTGACGGTGTTCGCCGGCGACGGTGAGGCGGTGTTGACCGACCAGATATTCCCGCCGGCGGGTGCGGACGGCGTGAGCCTGTTCAGCGTGGATGGCGACGCGCACATGAGCGACCTGAACATCTGGCCCCTGAATTCGATCTGGAAGGAAGCACGATGAACACGTTGTTGAAGGGAACGCTGGTCGGCGGCCTGGCGGGGCTGCTGTTCGGTTTCGATACGGCGGTCATCGCCGGCACGACGCAAGGCCTCACGCAGGCGTTCCAGCTCGACCCCTCGGGCCTCGGCATGACCGTGTCGAGCGCGTTGTGGGGCACCTTGCTGGGCGCCCTGTTCGCGGGCCGCCCGGGCGACCGCTTCGGGGCACGCAACTGTCTGCGCGCCATCGCGGGCCTGTACATCGTGTCGGCGCTGGGCTGCCTGTTCGCGCCCAGCCTCGCGGTGCTGGTCGCGGCCCGCGTGCTGGGCGGGATCGCCATCGGCGCGTCGTCCGTGCTGGCGCCGATCTACCTGGCGGAGATCGCCCCGGCGCACCGGCGCGGCATGCTGGTCGGCGCCTTCCAGTTCAACATCGTGCTGGGCATCCTCGTCGCCTACCTGAGCAACTACCTGGTCGGCCTGGCGGCGCTGGGTGCGGACGAGTGGCGCTGGAAGTTCGGCGTGGCGGCGGTCCCGGCGCTGCTGTTGTGCGGCCTCCTGTTCGTGATTCCCAACAGCCCGCGCTGGCTGGCCGTGAAGGGCAGGACGCAGGAGGCCGAGCGGGTGCTGCGCGAGATCGGCGCCGCCGACGTCGCGGGCGAACTGGCCCGCTACGCGCACGGCCACATGGCGGCCGGGGCGACGTTGTCGTGGCGCCGCTACCGCAAGCCGATGCTGCTGGCCTTCGCGATCGCGGCGTTTAACCAGCTGTCGGGCATCAACGCCATCCTCTACTACGCGAACGACATCTTCGCGGCCGCCGGTTTCGGCAAGGTGTCCGCGGACCTGCAGTCGGTCATGATCGGCGCGACGAATCTGCTGTTCACGCTGCTGGCGCTGACCGTCATCGACCGCCTGGGCCGCAAGACGCTGCTGATGGTGGGGTCGGTCGGGATGGTCGTCGCGCTGGCGGCGACGGCCTGGATCCAGTTCAGCGGCATGCACCGCGACCTGCTGCTGTGGGCGCTGGTCCTGTTCATCGCGGCCTTCGCGTTCTCGCAGGGCGCCGTGATCTGGGTCTACATCGCCGAGATTTTCCCGACCGAGGTGCGGGCGCGCGGGCAGAGTCTCGGCGCGTCGACGCACTGGCTGATGGATGCCATCGTCGCCGGCGTGTTCCCGGCGATGGCGGCGCGGTCGAACGGCCTGCCGTTCGTGCTGTTCGCGCTGGCGATGCTCGTGCAGCTGGTTGTCGTGGCACGCTGGTTCGTCGAGACGAAGGGTACGCGCCTGGAGGATATCGACGTGTGACCGTTGGCGTTTGTCGACGTGCTCCACGAACTGTGCGGGTTCATCGGTCAGAACCCGTCGTTCGTCGAGTGCGTTGTCTAGCCTGACGCGGCCGCTCGGGTGGAAATGCCGATCCGTTCCAGGCCGGCCGCGACTTCGGCACGGATGGCTGTCACCCAGTGTCGACCTCGCAAATCCTCATGGAGTCCGATCCAGTCTACCGCCACCGTCGCTGCCGCGGGGGCGCGTCCCGCGATCAGGAAACGGAACGCCGGACGTTCCGTCCTGCCGTCCGTATCCTCGTTCGCCGGGTACCACAGGGCGACGCGCGAACAATCGTAGGCCGTCGCGTAGGCATGCAGTTGGTACATGTCGCCTTGTTGTATGCCCCAGGTTCCCTTCGTGGATGCAGGCGCCAGCCGTTTCCATTTGGCGTCGATGACGGCAACGACCCTTCCTTGGCTCATGATGCAGAAGTCGGGTTTCATCTGGAAACGACGATGACCCGTATGGTCGAGCGATAGAAAGTAGCGCGGACGCTCCATGCGCAGCTGATATCCCGGCGGCAGACATCCATCGAGCACGCTACCGAGGCAGGACTGAAATAACTGGTTCATATCGAACAGCATTGCGAATCCGGACCTGCTCCCGTGGTGGAGGTCCGGTGCACGTTGGCCGAGCAGCCACGCTGCCATGTCGAGCGCGGGTCCATATCTCGCGACAAGACGATTGCGCGGCAACTTTTCGATGTCGGCCGCGGTGACCTTCTCGTCTCCTACCTCGGCAAACCAGCCCAGCAGGAGATTCACCTGGCGCAGCAGGGCGCTCGATCCGGCAGCGAGCCTGCGGGCACTGTGCAACGCGGCCTTGAGCGCGCGGTTGTAGCGGTTGTCCGCGATCAGATCGTCGAATTCGCAGGAGAGTCGCGTTGGGTCGCGGTATCCGCGCCGCAAGTCCAAATCGACGCGCCAGCGTCCACGAATCGTGGGGAGCTCGTCCGAATGGTTCACGTACTCGCGAAGCAGGCCGGCATGGCACTGGGCCGAAAGCTCCTCGCAAAACCAGCGTAGAAGAATCTGCAAGATCGTGTGATCCTGCAGGCGAAGCTGACTGGCTTCGAGCCGGGATAGATCGAAGCCCATGGTACAGGCCAGCATTTGCAACAGCAATCCTCGATCGAAGTCATCGTTGTCTGCAACCTTCGGCAGTATTTCGACACTGATACCGCTTGCCTGGATGATGCCGCAATGGTGATTGAATTTTACGCTGCGGTGGCCGACGACGAACGGCGTTCTGTCTGCGTCCCTGCAGGCACGCAGCAGGACTGCGACCTCTTGCGTCAGCAAAGCGCGCTCTCCATCCTGCCGCTCCGTGACGACCGGAATGCGTTCGTGCTCGCGTACGACCAATCTGAACATGCCCATTATCGTTAGCCGGCCTTCAGCGCATCCGGCGGCACGCCTTCGTACAGCGCCCGAAACGATTCAGCGGGCATCTCCTTTTCGACCTGCCAGATCGGTTGACCGTCCATGCCATCCATGTCGACCGCAGTGCCGAACAGCGCCTCGACATCGGGCGTGACAGAACGGACGAATGGTCTCGCGCCCCTTGCGACGGTGAGCACCCGGGCCACGCCCTCCAGGTCGTCGAAGAAATACTCCTGTAATAAGGGAATGATGCGGTCACGGAAAACGGCACGCAATGCGTCGATGTTCTCGATGTCGGTGAAGTAGGCATGACCAATGCGCGTGTCGGGGCCGCGCAGTACGGTCAGGCGGGCGTTCAGAACCGAAAGCAGGGTGCGCAGATTGATTGGCGCATCGTCGTCGTCGGGTTCGATCAGCCCGTTGCCGTCTTCACCTTCGATGACACCGGGGTCTGGCGGCACTTCCCGGAACACGAAGCGTCGACGCAGGGCCAGATCGACGAGGGCGATCGACCTGTCGGCGGTATTCATGGTGCCGTACAGGTCCACGTTCGCCGGTACGCCGAACCGTTCGCCCGTGCATGGCAATGTCACTTCGATTCCGCTGACACGGCGGCCGGAATCATCGTACCGCACCCGCTTGTCCGACTCCACCAGCGTGATCAGCTCGCCGAATATCCGGGCAATATTGCCCCGATTGATCTCGTCGATGACGAGTGCATACCGGTTATCGGGGTCGCCTTTTGCACGCTTGCAGATCCGCTTGAGCGCGCCGTCGCGTGGAACGATGTCGACGGTGCGAGTGCCATCTTCGTTCTCGACCTGCACGGGACGCAGGCCCTCGACAAAGTCTTCGTAAGAGAAGCTCGGGTGGAAGGTGACGAATTCGAAGCGCTCGACGGTCGTCTTCCGGGGCGCTGCGTCCGGCTTCAGTGCCCGGTGGGCTTCGGCCAGTTCCGGTGCGATCCGCTTCCAGTCCGATACGAGAGCCCAACGCGATTCGGCGTCTTTGTCGAATACAAGTGGCTCGATGCGCCGGTCCAGGCTGCTGTTGACCGTGACGGAATCCCTCACCGAGTGATTCTGCGCCGTCGCCCAGATGACCTGATTCAAGTTTGCTGGCGCCGAACCAGACCGCAACTTTGCTGCGATAAAGGCGTGGTCGCGGATCTGGGGCACACGCAACGGGCGAGCTTCCTCGATCATGACCGCGGCAATGACTTCGAACCAGCCAAGCGCGGCTGCCGCGCGGGTCATCCGCGTCGCGTCCGGCTCGCGGTCTGTTTCGCCCTGGTAGGCGGGCAGCACGCTCTCGATCAACGTCCGGGTCTTTCCGGTGCCGGGCGGTCCATGGAAAATGACATTGCGTGGAGAGGGACCGAATCGTTCCGCCAGCCCGGTGTCGTCGTCCGCACCCATCGATGTCGAAGTCGCCGCCAGTGCCAGCGGCTGGGGCACGCCTTCGAATATCCAGTCGATCACCTCCGGGTACTTGATGGCGTCTATGCGCGAGATCGTAGGACGATAAGTGTAGTGATAAACGGTGAAAGGCTTGAAATTCCGTTCCCACTGCACGGCAAGGTTCTTGCCGTCCCCGGGATTGCCGATTACTATCCCGCGCGCTTTGATGGACATGCACGAGACGGATTTTCCCTGGTTTTCAAACGGAAGCCCGTTGATCTGTGTGTACGTCGACTTGATGGCGATGCGGTCGCCTTCGCGCACAGACCTGACTTGCGAAATAAAGCGATCGTCGTAGCCGTTCTCCCACCGTCCCTCGGCAATAAAGCGGGTGGACATGTCCTCGCCATCCCAGTTTGCGCCGACCAGCCAAGCGTCCCCGCCGGGGGCGATATCCTCGTCGGGAGCGGCAATCGGCGCGTCTTTCGGCAAGGGGAGCAGCCCCTGCTTCTTCCGCAAGGCGATTTTTTCGAGGGTGCGATCAAGTTCGGTTTTGCGGACAAGATATTCCGTCTCGAGTCCGAATGTGCGGATAAGCGCTGCGATCGCGGGAACGACACGGGCGCAGAAATCCTCGACGACAGCGTCGATGTCGTTCTGCGGCGCCGGTATGTCATACAGCCAGCGATTGCGCTCATACTCTACGTCGAACAGCTTTAATATCTCCTGGTATAACGGGAGGTGTTCCTGGCACTTGGGAGCGCCAAACACGATCGAGTACTTGATTTTCGCAAGCTCGCCCTTGTTAAATTCGAGAACAAGGCCGATTGTTTTCGTCTTGTTATGTGGTTCGTTGAATTTGAAGGGGGCGCAAAAGAGATACCTTTCAGTTCCTTGAAACCAGTAGCCCGCCTTGAAGCGTGAATCATCGGTGCGGCGTGGCGAGAACGTGAAATCTGGATGAGTCGAGCGATAGGCGAGCAGGCGCGACAGCAGATGTTCGTGCCACTCGGGAATGGAGTTCGGCATAGTAATTGGTCGTGTTTTTAGCTGTGAGCAGAAAACCTGGCAGCGCATGCCGGGTTGCCCATACTTTAACAAGCCTGTTTCCGCATTGAAAGGTCTGCGTCTTGATCGACCCGTCGTGAGTGTTTACCTGCACGCTTTCGGCTATCGCGTTCACGACGACGACAAACCGGCTTCGAGCGTCGCTGCGGCGGTCGGGCATCTCTGCCCTGCACGCACTAATTGAGCATCCGTTCCCTGACGCGGGACACGCCGGCGTACGTCGGCTCTGCAACCATCTGCGAAACCGGATGGTAGCGCCGATGCCACGGCCGCGTGAGGACGCGCAGCGCCACGTCGAACGGTACGCCGTTCTCGCACAGGGTCCGCGCCGCATAGGCCGTGCCTTCGGCCGCGCTCGCGCTGATCACGGCGTCGACGAGGAGGGCGGTGACCAGGTCGGTCCGCTGTCCGGCACCGCGTGGCGCCGGCTGGCTGGCGGGCGCGCAGTTCGGGCAGGCGGCCTGGAGTGTGTGGCCGCACCCTGGACATATGCATTCGACGGTGTTCTTCGTTGTCATCTTGGCTATTCTAGATCTGGAACATGATAGCTTGATGACTCGGCCTCCTTTTTGCAACTGCTATTTGCCGATTTTGATTGGGTCGCACTCAATGCGCCAGCAACACCGGGATGCAGGCATCGGCCAGCACCGCGCGGCTGGCGCCGCCCAGGCACAGTTCGCGCAGCTTGCTGTGCCCGTAGCAGCCCATGACCAGCAGGCCGCAATGCAGTTCGGCGGCCAGGTCCAGCAGTTCGTGGCCCGGATCCCGCCGCGGGTCCCGGACGAGCATGTGCGGCGTCACGCCGTGGTGGCCGAGGAACCGGAGCAGGTCGGCACGCTGGGACTCCATGTCCGCCGCGCCGGCGTCGGGGCCGGTGAGCGCGGCGATCGTCACGGCACTGGCGCGGCGTAACAGGGGCAGGGCGGCCGCCAGCGCGCGCGCCGCCTCCTTGCCGCCATCCCATGCCACCAGCACGGAGCGGGCGGCCCCCGGGGCCGCGTCCGTGCGCGGCAGTACGAGGACGGGGCGGGGGCTGTTCAGGATCACGTAGTCCGGCAGGTGGACGGCCAGGTCCGGCAGCGCCTCGTCGGGGTCGTCCTGGCTGATGACGACGAGGTCGGCGAAGCGCGCCAGTTGCGCCAGCCCGTCATCGGCCTGGTCGCACACGAAGCGCGCGTCGTGGGGGACGCGCATCTCGGTGGCGATCGCTTCGAATTGCGCCAGCGCCCGCCTGGCATTCTGCGCAAGGGGATCGAAGTAGCTGGCCTCGAGCGTGCCCGGCCTCGACGTGTAGCCGCGCGGGAAAATCGTGCGCGACACGCCGAACATCGCCGCGCCCAGCAGGTGCGCGTGGTGCGCATGCGCCAGTGCGGCCGCATAGCGCATGCGCGCCGGGGCGTGGGCCGACTGGTCGACGTGCACGAGGATCGTCTTGAACATGGCATTTCGCTCCATTGTCATGATGGGCATCCGGCTGGCCGGTCCTGGTCAATGCGCGAGCAGGACCGGCAGGGTCATCTCGCGCAGGACGGCCGCCGTGACGCCGCCCAGCAGCAGTTCCCGGTAGCGGGCGTGGCCGTAGCCGCCCATCACGAGCAGCCCCGCGTCCAGGTCGGCGGCCGCCGTCAGCAGGGCCGCGCCCACGTCGCCGAATGCGGCGCGCGGCCTGGTCCGCGCGGCGATGCCGTGCGAGCCCAGCCAGGCGGCCAGGCGTGCGCACGGGTCGTCGTCCGGCCCAAGCGACGCCGTGCCGAAGCCGATGACCGTCGTGCCCCGCGCCGCGCGCAGCAGCGGCAGGGCGGCCGTCACGGCGCGGGTCGCCTCGACGCTGCCGTCCCACGCCACCAGTACCTCGCCGTCGACCCGCCACGGCCCGCCGGCATGGGGGACCGCCAGGACGGGGCGGCCGCTCGTGAGCAACAGGTATTCGGCCAGGTCGTCGCGCCGATCCGGCATGGACGCGTCGGCATCGGCCTGGCCCGCCACGACCAGGTCGCAATAGCGCGCGTGCGCGGCCATGCCGCCGTCGACGTCGTCATCGACGAGGCGGGCCTCGTGCGCCTCCAGGCCTTGTTCCCCTGCCAGCCGGGTGAAATCCCGCAACGCCCGCCCGGCGTCGGCGCGCAGGGCGGCGCAGCGTTCGGCCAGCCGGCTGTCGCCGGAGGCGATCATGGCGGGCGTGACGAAGTGCGAGACGCCGCTCGGTGCGCAGCCGACCAGGTGCGCCGCGCAACGGCGTGCGAGGCCGATCGCCAGGCGGATTCGCGCGGCCGCGGCCGGGGCCGTATCGACTTGCACGACGATGGTTTTATAGTTCACGACGTCCTCCGCCCGGCCACGTGCAGGCCCAGCACCATGACGGCCGCGGTGAGCGCCGCCAGCGCGAGCCAGCGGGCCGGCGGCGGTTCGAAGCGGAACAGGTCGGCCAGCGCCGGCAGCCACAGCGCGGCGGCCAGCAGGCCCAGCGCGCCGAGGGCGATCGCGGCGAACACCGGGGTCGCCGTGCGCACCGCAGCGCCGAACCGGCG
>CBIHRX010000188.1:0-13302 GCA_966212555.1 uncultured Massilia sp. | reverse complement strand
CCCCGGTACTCACCGTGAAAGGGTGATGTCCTAGGCCTCTAGACGATGGGGACCTGGACTCTCATTTGCTACTTACGTACTACACTTCAGAATGGTGGAGGTAAGCGGGATCGAACCGCTGACCTCTTGCATGCCATGCAAGCGCTCTCCCAGCTGAGCTATACCCCCGCAGCGCTGAAGTGCGAGCATTATAGCGGACGCACTTGCATTACGCAAATAGTCATAACCCCGTTTTCACTCGTGCCAGCACTGTGTCGCGGCCGAACAATTCCAGCACCGCGTCGATGGCCGGCGTCTGCAGCTGGCCCGTGACCAACAGGCGCAGCGGCATGGCCAGTTGCGGCATCTTGAGACCGTGCGCGGCCAGCACTTCCTTCATCATCGCGGACAGGGCGGGCTTGGTCCACTCGACGTCGCGCAGGCGCTCGGCGAACTGGGCCAGCGCGGGACGGACGGCGTCCGTCAGGTGCTGGGCCAGCAGCGCCGCGTCCGGCTTCGGCTCGCGGTAGAACAGCATGGCGGCATCGGCCAGTTCGTTGATCGTGTTGGTGCGCTCCTTCATGAGGCCCAGCACGGCGGCGAGGGGCGGCGCGCCATCGAACACGGCGCCTTCGCGCTCCATCTTGGGACGCGCGAGGCCGGCGAGGCGCTCGTTGTCGGCCTGCTTGATATAGTGGTTGTTCAGCCAGCCCAGCTTTTCCGGATTGAACTGCGCGGCCGACGCGGTCAGGTGGTCGAGGTTGAACCACTCGGTGAACTGCTGCATCGAGAAGATCTCGTCGTCGCCGTGGCTCCAGCCCAGGCGCGCCAGGTAGTTCAGCATCGCTTCCGGCAGATAGCCCTGCTCCGGGTATTCCATCACGCTGACGGCGCCGTGGCGCTTGGACAGCTTCTGGCCATCCGGGCCGAGGATCATCGGCAGGTGGCCGTACTGCGGCAGCTCGGCGCCCAGCGCGCGCAGGATGTTGATCTGGCGGGGCGTGTTGTTGACGTGGTCGTCGCCGCGCAGCACGTGGGTGATCTTCATGTCCCAGTCGTCGACGGCGACGCAGAAGTTATAGGTCGGCGTGCCGTCCGGACGGGCGATCACGAGGTCGTCCAGTTCCTTGTTGGCGATGGTGATCTCGCCCTTGACGACGTCGTGCCACGTGACTTCGCCGTCCAGCGGATTCTTGAAGCGCACGACGGGCTTCACGCCTTCCGGCACGGGCGGCAGCACCTTGCCCGCCTCCGGGCGCCAGGTGCCGTCGTAGCGCGGCTTCTCGCCGGCGGCGCGCATGCGCTCGCGCATCGCTTCCACTTCTTCCGGCGAGCAGTAGCACAGGTAGGCCGTGCCGGCTTCCAGCATGCCCTTCACCACCTCGCGGTAACGGTCCATGCGCTGCATCTGGTAGAACGGGCCCTCGTCGTGCGCCAGGCCCAGCCATTCCATCCCCTGCAGGATCGCCTGCACGGCTTCCGGCGTCGAACGCTCCAGGTCGGTGTCTTCGATGCGCAGGACGAAGGTGCCGCCGAAATGGCGGGCATAGGCCCACGAATACAGCGCGGTGCGCGCGCCGCCGAGGTGGAGATAGCCGGTCGGGCTGGGAGCGAAACGGGTACGGACGGTCATGGTCGGATGCGAAGGGAACGCATGAGTATTAATGAAGCGGCTATTTTACCGCGTGCCCCGGCAATGGGGGAGCGAGCGATCCTGCAACATGGTTACTCGAGATGACTGAAAATTACTTTACAGAAATTAAAGTTTTAGCTACAGTCTCGTCCGGCTTTCCACCTCGTGCATATATCACCCCTGTCCATGACGAACGATCCGAGCACCGCTGCCATTGCGCGCCTGCGCGGCGAATTCGTCTGCGCGACGACCGAGGTCGGCTTCCTGCACGAGCAGGCCCCGACGATCCTGCGCGACCTGCGCCGCGCGCTGATCGTATGCTCGCTGTTCTACCTGATGTTCAGCGTGGCGGACGTGCTGGCCCTGGGCTGGCCGGGCGCCGTGCCGTCCCTGCTCGCCCGCGCCGTCGTGCCGCTCCTCGCCTGGGCCGGCCTGCGCCATGCGCGCCGCGCCGCCGCGCCCGTCAAGTCCGCGTACCGGGTGGCGAGCGTGTTCACCTTGCTGGGGATGCTCACCTATATGTTCGTCGCGTGGCGCCGCCCGGCCGACACGCTGCTGCACGGCACCTCCGTCGGCCTGATGGCCGTCGTGATCCTGATCTTCATCCCGAACCGCCTGCGCACGTCGGTCGCCATCGCGCTCGGCGCCAGCCTCGTGTTCATCGCGCTGGCGTGGATCCAGCATCTCGAATCGACGCGCCACCTCGTGTCGATGACGATGCTGGTCCTGTTCGCCAACGCCTTCGGCGCCGTCGCCGCGAACCGCCACGCACGGCTGTGGCGCGAGCAATACCGCACGCGCCAGGTGTTGACGAACCTGTCCGTGCGCGACCCGCTGACCGGCTGCTACAACCGGCGCCACCTGAACGCGGCCCTGCTCGACGGCGAGATCGCGCGCGCGCGGCGCTACCGCCTGAGCCTGTCGCTGATCATGTGCGACCTGGACGGCTTCAAGGCGATCAACGACACGTACGGCCACCACGCGGGCGACGAACTGCTGCGCTGCTTCGCGGACCTGTTGCAGGCGATGACGCGCGACGCCATCGACACGGTCGTGCGCTACGGCGGCGAGGAATTCCTGATCATCCTGCCGGAGACCCGGCTGGACGGCGCCGTCGAACTGGCCGAGCGCGTCCGCGCCGCCTTCGCCGCCGAACGCGTCGCCTGTGGCGATGCCGTGCTCGCCACGACGGCCAGTTTCGGCGTCGTCGGCGCCGACTTCGCCGTGAACCAGGCCATCACGCCGCAGTCGCTCATCGCCGTCGCGGACGACCTGATGTACGACGCCAAGCGGGGCGGCCGCAACCAGGTGCGTGCACGCCAGGTGGAGACGGGTATCGCGCGCGTGGCATAGAATCGTCCCGATGAGCCACCTTTCCTCACCCGATCTGCGCGCCCACTACGATGCCATGTGGGACCGCGCCTGGCCGGACGTCTCGCGCGGCGACGTCGAGTGCGACCGGCACCTGGCCGGCGGCCTCGATCCGCGCCGCGGCCTCACGCTGATCGCGCGTCCCGGCCCGGCGCTGGCGGCCCGCTTCGAAGCCGTGCAGGACGCGTTGCTCGCCGCCGATCCGCAGCAATACCGGCAACCCGCCTCCGATCTGCACATGACGGTACTGTCGCTGTTCACGGTGACGGCAGATCACGCACCGCACCTGGCCCGGCGCGCGGATTACGCGGCGGCCGCGCGCGCGGCACTGGAAGACCTGCCGGCGTTCGACATCGACTTCGACGGCATCACGATCTCGCGCGGCGCCGTGCTGGCCAAGGGATTCCCGCGCGACGGCACACTGGAACGGCTGCGTGCGCGTCTGCGCGACGCGCTGCGCGCATGCGGCCTCGATGGAACGCTGGATCAGCGCTACCGGCTCGTCACCGCGCATTCGACGGTGCTGCGCTTCATCGCCCCGCCCGCCGATCCGGCGCGACTGGCCGCAGTGCTGGCGCAAACGCGCGACATGCCGCTCGGGACGATGCGGGTAGACAGCCTGCAGCTCGTGGTCAACGACTGGTATATGTCGAGCGCGGCGCTCGAACCGGTCGCGGCGTTTACGCTGCGGCCGCCGTCCGGCGCAACGTGACCGTCTGCTCGCCGGCGGCGCGCGCCCGCAACTGGCCGCAACCGCCGTCGACATCCTGCCCGGCCGAATCGCGCAACTTGGTCAAGACGCCCCGCTCGAACAGCCAGGCCGCAATCGCGCGCGCCTTGTCCCAGCCGGGACGGCGGAACGGCAAGCCCGGATTGGTGTTGTAGGGGATCATGTTCAGCACGGCATACTTGCCGCGCAAGAGGTCGACGATGGCGTCGAGCTCGTCCTGGCCGTCGTTGACGCCGTCCAGCAAGGTCCACTGGTACTGGATCGGATAGCCGGTCAGGCGCGCATAGCGCTCGCCCTCCTCCACCAGTTCGCGCGCCGTGAAGCGCGGTGCGCGCGGCAGCAGGCGTGCGCGCAAGTCCGTCTTCGTCGTGTGCAGCGACAGCGCCAGCGCCGGTTTGACGCGCCCCGCGGGCAGGCGCTCGAACACGCGCGGATCGCCGACCGTCGAGAACACGAGATTCTTGTGCGCGATATTGCCTTCGATGCCGAGCAGGTCGATGGCTTCCAGCACGTTGTCGAGGTTGTGCGCGGGTTCGCCCATGCCCATGAACACGACCTTCTTGACGGGCCGCAGGCGGCGCGCCAGCACGACCTGGGCGACGATCTCGCCGCTCGTCACCTGCCGGATCAAGCCGCTTTGGCCCGTCATGCAAAACTGGCACCCGACCGCGCAACCGACCTGGCTCGACACGCACACGCCGTCACGGGGCAGCAGCACGGATTCCACCGTCTGGCCATCGGCGAGGCCGACCAGCAGGCGGGCCGAGCCGTCGTCGGCGGGGTGGGTGCTGAGCACGCGCGCGAGCCCGTCCAGCTCGGCATCCAGCTGCGGCAGGGCCTCGCGCACGGGTTTCGGCAGGAAGTCGTCGGGACGGCGGCGGCCGCGGTCGTGGGCCATTACGCGGACCCAATCGCGCAGGATGCGGTCGGCGTGCAGGGGCTGGGCGCCGAGGGCGCGCAGATGGGCGCGGATTGCTTCGATTCTCATGTTGACGCCAACCCGTCGTTCCCGCGCACGCGGGAACCCATGCTGAACGTATCGAAGTGGCTCAGTATGGGTCCCCGCCTTCGCGGGGACGACGGTGGTGGTTTAATCGTTCTTGACGACAATCGTCGGAAACTTCGCCGACATATCCTTCGACTGCTCCGCCACCTTGACGGCCACCTTGCGCGCGATCTCTTTATAGATCGCGGCGACGGCGCCATCCGGCTCCGCCACGACGGTCGGCGTACCGGAATCCGTCTGCTCGCGGATCGACAGCTGCAGCGGCAGCTTGCCGAGGAAGTCCACGTGGAAGTCTTCGCACATCTTCTGGCCGCCGCCTTCGCCGAAGATCGCCTCGACGTGGCCGCAGTTCGAGCAGATGTGGGTGCTCATGTTTTCCACGACGCCGACGATCGGGATGCCGACCTTCTCGAACATCTTGAGGCCCTTGCGCGCGTCCAGCAGGGCGATGTCCTGCGGCGTCGTGACGATCACGGCGCCCGTCACGGGGACCTTCTGCGACAGCGTGAGCTGGATGTCGCCCGTGCCCGGCGGCATGTCGACGACGAGGTAGTCGAGGTTGCGCCAGTTGGTCTGTTCCAGCAACTGCTGCAGCGCTTGCGTGACCATCGGGCCGCGCCACACCATCGGTTCGTCCGGGTCGATCAGGAAGCCGATCGACGACACCTGCACGCCGTGGTTTTCCAGCGGCTCCATCGTCTTGCCGTCCAGGCTTTGCGGACGGCCGTTCACGCCCAGCATCATCGGCTGCGACGGGCCGTAGATGTCGGCATCCAGCAGGCCCACCGACGCGCCCTCGGCGGCCAGCGCCAGCGCGAGGTTGACGGCCGTCGTCGACTTGCCGACGCCGCCCTTGCCGGACGCGACGGCAATGATGTTCTTCACGTTCGGCATCACCTTCAGGCCGCGCTGCACGGCGTGCGACAGGATCTTGCTCGTGACGTTGACGCTGGCGTTGTCCACGCCGGGAAGCTTGCGCAGCGCGTCGACGACGGATGCGCGGATGCCCGCGACCTGGCTCTTCGCCGGATAGCCGAGCTCGATGTCGAGGGCGACGTTGCCGCCGTCGACCTGGATGTTCTTGACTGCCTTGGACGTGACGAAATCTTTATGGGTGTTGGGATCGACGACAGCGGCCAGCGCGGCCTTGACGTCATCTACAGTGATGCTCATTGGGTTCTCCGGATGTGATGCGCAAGTTTAGCGCAAAACAGGGTATCCCCTGTTGTCAGGCCGGCAAATGCGGGATTACCCCCTGCGCGCTCGGGGTCATCCGCTGGTAAAATGCCTGTTTTCCTCGACAACCTCGACCTTCGACCATGACACGCAAGCTGTTCGTCACCACCGCCCTGCCCTACGCCAACGCTGCCTTTCACATCGGCCACATGATGGAATACATCCAGGCCGACATCTGGGTCCGCTTCCAGCGAATGCAGCGCGACGCCGGTGCGCAGCGCGTCGTGCACTTCGTCGGCGCCGACGACACGCACGGCACGCCGATCATGATCGCCGCCGAGAAGGAAGGCGTGACGCCGCAGGAATTCGTCGCGAAGATCGCGGCCGGCCGCGCGCAATACCTGGACGGCTTCCACATCGCGTTCGACAACTGGTATTCGACGGATTCGCCGGAAAACGTCGACCTGTCGCAGGGCATCTACCGCCGCCTGCGCGATAACGGCCTCATCACCACGAAGACCGTCGACCGTTTCTACGACACGGCCAAGGGCATGTTCCTGGCCGACCGCAACATCAAGGGCGAGTGCCCGGTCTGCCACGCGAAAGACCAGTACGGCGACAACTGCGAAGTGTGCGGCGCCGCCTACCAGCCGACCGAGCTGATCAACCCGTACTCCGTGTTCACGGGCTCGACGCCGATCCTGAAGCCGTCCGAACAGTACTTCTTCAAGCTGTCCGACCCGCGCTGCTTCCAATTCCTGAAGGAGTGGCTGAACACGCCGGGCCGCCTGCAGCCGGAGATGGTCAACAAGGTGTCCGAATGGCTCGGCGAAAACGGCGAGAAGCTGGCCGACTGGGACATTTCGCGCGACGCGCCCTATTTCGGCATCCCGATCCCGGATGCGCCGGGCAAGTTCTTCTACGTATGGCTGGACGCGCCGGTCGGCTATCTGGCGAGCCTGAAGAATTACTTCGAAAAGAAAGGCATCGATTACGAAGCCTTCCTGAACGATCCGTCCGCCGAGCAAGTGCACTTCATCGGCAAGGACATTGTGTCGTTCCACCTGCTGTTCTGGCCGGCGATGCTGAATTTCTCGGGCCACCCGATCATCGACAAGCTGAAGGTCAATGTCCACGGCCACCTGACCGTGAACAACGAAAAGATGTCGAAGTCGCGCGGCACGGGCATCTCGCCGCTGCGCTACCTGCAGCTGGGCATGAATCCGGAATGGCTGCGCTACTACCTCGCGTTCAAGCTGAACGCCCGGGTCGAAGACCTGGACTTCACGGGCGAGGACTTCGTCGCGCGCGTGAACAGCGACCTGATCGGCAAGTACGTGAACATCGCGAGCCGCTGCGCCGGCTTCATCGCCAAGCGGTTCGACGGCAAGCTGGCGTCGAACCTGTCGGATGACGCGAAACAATGGATTTCGCGCGCCCTCAATGGCGAGAACGGTGAGCGCCAGGCCGCCATCGCGGCGAACTTCGAGTCGCGCGAATTCGGCAAGGCCCTCCGGGAAATCATGGAAGTCGCGGACGTCGCCAACCGCTACGTCGACGAGAACAAGCCGTGGATCCTGGCCAAGGACGAGACCAAAACGGCCGAGCTGCACGACGTGTGCACGACGGCGCTGATCCTGTTCCGCCAGCTGACGATCATGCTGTCGCCGGTGCTGCCGCACGTGGCCGCCCGCGTGCGCGAGTTCCTCGGCGACGAGGCCTATTCCTGGGAAGATACCCAGGGCGAGCGCGTGTACGCCCCGCTGCTGGGCCGCACCATCGGTGCCTACAGCCACCTGATGCAGCGCGTGGATGCGAAGATGGTCGAGGACCTGTTCGACAAGCCGGCCCCGGCAGCAGCCCCTGCTGCCGTTACCGCCGAGGCCGCATCAGACGCCCCGGCCGCGGAAGCCTCGGACATCGAAGAACTGGCACCGGAAATTTCCATCGACGACTTCACGAAAATCGACCTGCGCGTGGCGAAAATCGTCAATTGTGAGCACGTCGAAGGATCGAGCAAGCTGCTGCGCCTCACGCTGGACGTGGGCGAAGGCCGCTATCGTAATGTGTTCTCGGGTATCAAGTCGGCTTACCAGCCAGAGCAATTGATCGGCAAGCTGACTGTGCTCGTGGCCAACCTCGCGCCGCGCAAGATGAAGTTCGGCGTGTCGGAAGGCATGGTGCTGTGCGCCTCCGCAAAAGATGAAAAAGCGAATCCGGGCCTGTACCTGCTGGAACCGGTGAGCGGCGCCCAGCCGGGCATGCGGATCCGCTAAGAATCAATTGCTCTGCAGGGGTGCCATCAGCGAGCTCTTGTTGTCCTTGTAGTCCTTGCCGCCGATCTGGCTGACCATCTTTTCGGTGCGCTTGGCCGGGATGCGGCTGCCGGTGATCGGGGCGGCCGCGTCCGTCGTCGACGTGGATGCGGCGCCCGGTGCGGGCAGGTCCGCCGCGGACTCGGTGGTGGCGGCGCACCCGGCCAATGACATGAGAACGGCGGCGGCAAGCAGGGCTTTCATGGATCACCTGTCGTGGATAAGAATGGAAAGGACCGTCAATACCTTGCCAGATTACCATCAGTTTCCGTGAACAAGTGGCAGTATAATGCGCTGTTTTTAAAAAATAATAGGACGCGGGCAACGTACCGACGTCCATCCTCCACACTTTTAGGTAGTAGCGACTAATATGACCGAATACAAAGCCCTGAGGCACATCCCGCAAGCGAACCTGTTCCGCCAAGGCGACGTCTTCGTCCTGTTCGGCGAACTGTTCGGCCGCGGCTATGTGAACGGCCTGATCGACGAGGCGCGCGCCGCCGGCATGACGATCCTCGGCATCACCGTCGGCCGCCGCAACGACGACGGCACCCTGCGTGCCCTCACGCCGGAAGAACACGCGGAAGCGGAAGCCAAGCTGGGCGGCCGCATCATCAATGTGCCCCTGATGGCCGGTTTCGACATGGACGCGCCCCCGGGCGAGCAGAATCCGACCGAGATGCTGTCCGGTATTACCCTCAAGAGCTGGCAAGAAGACAAGCTGGACTGGACCAAGATCGAAGCCTGCCGCACCGCCGGCGTGCAGCGCTTCACCCAGTCCGCGCAGGACGTCATGGCCGAGATCGACAAGCTGATCCCGGACGGCGCCAACGTGTTCTTCGCCCACACGATGGCCGGCGGCATCCCGAAGATCAAGGCCTTCCTCGCCATCGCCAACCGCATCTATAAAGGCCGCGGCGACCGCTTCATGTCGTCGCGCGCCCTGCTGGACAGCGACCTCGGCAAGCTGATCCTGATGAACTTCGACGAAGTGTCGGCGAACACGCTGAAGTACCTGATCGACGCATCCGCCGGTATCCGCGCGCGCGTGGAATCCAGGGGCGGCCAGGTGCGCTACACGGCGTACGGCTACCACGGTACCGAGATCCTGATCGGCGACGAGTACCTGTGGCAGACCTACACGAACTACACGCAGGGCTATGCCAAGATGCGCCTGGAGTCGATCGCCGGGGCCGCCTGGGCCCAGGGCGTCACCGCCACCGTGTTCAACTGCCCGGAAATCCGCACGAACTCGTCCGACATCTTCGTCGGTGTCGAACTGTCGCTGTTCCCGCTGCTGCTCGCCCTCAAGAAGGAA
Source organism: uncultured Massilia sp. (assembly GCA_966212555.1). Lineage (GTDB taxonomy): Bacteria > Pseudomonadota > Gammaproteobacteria > Burkholderiales > Burkholderiaceae_D > Telluria. The sequence continues at coordinate 3,774 of CBIHRX010000188.1, read as the reverse complement.
GGTGGCGGCGCGTGGGCACAGGAACAATGGGACATCTGCCAGAAGCTGCTGGGCGAAGGCGTGTCGCTGCAATCGATCCTGGACAAGCTGGAAGCGTATCTGCAAACGCCCACCAGCGCCTCGTTCCGCAACTTCGACGCCTGGCCGATGGACAATACGCCGGAACTGGCCGAGCTGATGATCGGCACCTCCGACGAGATCACCTCGCTGCACACGGACAAGAAGGCGCTGATCACGGACCACCTGTCGGCCCTCGTGCTGGAAGGCACCGGCCCGCTGATGTTCCACGGCGCGGCCGAGAAGATCGCACCGGTGCTGTGGCTCAACCACGACATCATCGCCCGTCAGCTGAATGCGCTGCACCAATAAGCGCTGACTCGCAGTATCATTCCTTGTTTTTATGATGCGGCGGTTCCCGATAAACGGGGCCGCCGTTTGTACGACTCGCCTAGAATAGCCATGAAACATATCCAGTACGAATCCGAGCACACCAAGTTCATCAAGGCACTGAAGGAAAAGACCCCGGGCATGGAAGAGCGCCAGCAGGCCGGCCGCTCGCTGCTGTGGGACAAGGCACCGCTGTCGCTGGACGAGCAGCGCCGTGTCAACGAATCGCGTCTCCGCCAGCAGGCGTATCCGTACCAGACCAAGGTCTGAGTTACTGAGCCGACCCGAGGCCGACGGCGATGGTGCCCGAGCAGGCGACGCCCGAGGGGCGCGCCGATCCTGATGCGGGCGACGGCATCGCGGCCTCCGTACCCGAGGCCGCGGATGCCGACGCCCACGCCGACAGCGCCATCGCGCGCCTGTACGGCGAACCGCTGCTGCACCTGCCCACCGACCTGTACATCCCGCCCGATGCGCTAGAGATCTTTCTCGACGCGTTCGAGGGTCCGCTCGACCTGCTGCTGTACCTGATCCGCAAGCAGAACTTCAACATCCTCGACATCCCGATGGCCCAGGTCACGTTGCAGTACCTGGAGTATGTCGAGCAGATCCGCAAGACCAACCTGGAACTGGCGGCGGAATACCTGTTGATGGCGGCGATGCTCATCGAGATCAAGTCGCGCATGCTGCTGCCCAAGCGCGTCGACACGCTCGTCGAGGAAGCGGAAGACCCGCGCGCGGAACTGGTGCGCCGCCTGCTGGACTATGAGCAGATCAAGATCGCGGCCCAGCAGCTGGGCGCCCTGCCCCAGCTGGACCGCGATTTCGTGCGCCCGCAGCTGCACATCGAGCAGGCGCTGGGGCCGGTCTGGCCGCAGGTCGACCCGCACGACCTGCAGCGCGCGTGGATGGACGTGCTGCGCCGCGCCAAGCTGACCCAGCACCACCGCATCGGCCGCGAGGAATTGTCCGTGCGCGAGCACATGTCGGCCATCCTGCGCACCTTGCAGTCGGCCCGCTTCGTCGAGTTCTCGGAACTGTTCGGCGGCCAGGCCAGCGTGCCGGTCGTCGTCGTGCACTTCGTCGCCATGCTCGAACTGGCGAAAGAAACGTTGATCGAAATAACCCAGGCCGAACCTTTCGCCCCCATCTATGTGCGGCTCGCCTATTCGCCGGCGTAACCCACCACGAACCCGATACCATGAAAATCATCTCCACCATTGACGAACTGCGCGACCAGCTGCGCGGACAACTGCGCACCGCCTTCGTGCCGACGATGGGCAACCTGCACGAAGGCCATCTGTCGCTGATGCGCCTGGCGCGCCGGCATGGCGACCCGGTCGTCGCCTCGATCTTCGTCAACCGCCTGCAATTCGGCCCGCACGAGGACTTCGACAAATACCCGCGCACCTTCGAGGCCGACGTCGCCAAGCTGGAGAAGGAAGGCGTGTACGTGCTGTTCGCGCCGACCGAGAAAGACTTGTATCCGGAACCGCAGGAATACCGCGTGCAACCGCCCGATGACCTGGGCAATATCCTGGAAGGCCATTTCCGGCCCGGCTTCTTCAACGGCGTGTGCACCGTCGTGACGAAGCTGTTCTCCTGCGTACAGCCGCGCGTGGCCGTGTTCGGCAAGAAGGATTACCAGCAGCTGATGATCGTCCGTAACATGGCGCGCCAGTTCGCGCTGCCGACGGAAATCATCGGCGCCGAGACCTTCCGCGCGGAAGATGGCCTCGCCCTGTCGTCACGCAACGGCTACCTGAGCGCCACGGAGCGCGCCGAAGCACCGTTCCTGTACCAGACGCTGCAGTACGTGGCCGAGCAGGCCCGCGCCGGCCACGCCGACCTCGTCGCACTCGAACGCGACGCCATGGACCGCCTGGCCGGGCACGGCTGGCAGCCCGATTACGTGTCGATCCGCAAGCGCATGAACCTGCAGGCGCCGAGCCGCGACGAACATGAAGCAGGCGCACCGCTTGTCGTCTTGGCCGCGGCCAAGCTCGGTTCGACGCGCCTGATCGATAATCTTGAGATCTGACTCTAAAAGTTCCATTGTTGCAAATATGTTGTAGGAATTGGCAACTCTTCTTGTTAGACTCGGAGTTTGGCTTTTTACCCAAATCCCGTAAAAAGAAGGAGTAGCGTCTTGACCGACCTCTAAATGCCGCAAATGCGCAAGGGTCCGCCCAAACCGGCGGACGCCGTCGACCGGATCCACCCGAATGCCGGCGCCCACGACATGCGCGACCCGTTCGACATCGGCGACGCGTTGACGACGCTCGCCCTGACGGGCGAGCCCGTGACCGTTTATCCGTACGGCCAGGACATTGCCCTGGCGCGCATCGACAGCGTCGACCCGGAAGGCAAGGTTTTCACGCTCGACCTCGTCGAGCCCGGGGCGGCGCTGGACCGCAAGATCGTGTTCGCCGCTGCGCTCGGCGGCAATGCGAAGATCCAATTCGAGCTCGAGCTCGAGGCCGATCCGGCAACCGTCGCCGACCGCCCCGGCCTGCTGCAATTCCCGCTGCCGGAGGTCTGCCTCGTGCTGAACCGGCGCGCGGAGCCCCGCCTGGAATCGCCGGTGGGCATGAGTTACGGCGCCCGTTTCGCGCTGATGGGCAAGGTGTTCGAGATGCCGCTATATGATTTCTCGCGCGGCGGAGTCGGCCTGCGCGCGACGCCTGAGCAGGCCATGGAACTGTACGTGGGCAAGAAACTGGAAGGCGTGCTGCTGGAAATGGGCTCGTCGCTCCTCGTCTCGGCCGACCTCGAAGTCCGCCTGCTGCGGCCGTTCCGCACGTTCCTGCTGGGCCAGCAGGTGCAGGTGGGCTGCCGCATTTCGAACATTTCGATGCAGATGCGGCAGACGCTCGAGCGGGCTGTCGACAAGATACAGAAGCGCAGATGAACGAAACGGCCCGTACGGGCCGTTTTACATTGAGTACCGACAACCTCAAAACCGTCTAATTTCCTCGACCGAGCCGAAAACTTGGATTCCCGCCTTCGCGGGAATGACGTTGGTAGCGTTTCGAGGATTCACGCAGCCACGTTCTGCGCCCACGCCAGCGCCGACAAGTGCGCCTTGTTGACGTCGAGCGGACTGATGTCCAGCGACGCCGCCAGCGACGCCACGAGGTCCGAATTCAGCTCGCACGCCTCCGCCAGCGCGAGGTAGGGCCCATAGGCCCCATCGCGCCCCAGCAGCGCCTGCACGACCTGCTCCGGCAGCTGGATCGTGTCCAGCACCTCTTTCATCGGCAAACCCAGCAGGCGGTCCAGCAGCGAGAACATGCCCGCCACGAACAGGTGCTCGCCCTCGCTGCGCGGCAGATACGTCTGGCCCAGCAGTTCGCACAGGCGCGCACGCACGACGGCCGTTTCCAT
>CBIHRX010000187.1:0-13311 GCA_966212555.1 uncultured Massilia sp. | reverse complement strand
GCGCGGGTGCGGCAGCGTTCTGGTTCGCGGGCGCAGCGGCCGGGCGCGCACCGGGGGCGGCACCGGCGGCGGCGGCGGTACCGGCCGCGGCGGGCGGCGCGACCGCGGGCGCCAGCGGTTGCGGCGGCAACGGCAGCGGCGGCACGGGTTCCATGCGCGGCAGGTTCTTGCGGGACGTCGAGTTGCCGTTGGCCTTGGCGGCTTCCTGGACCGGGCGCGGCGGCAGCGGCTGGTCGGACATGACGATCAACAGCTGGCGGTGGCGGTCGATGCCGGCCAGCGGCTGGCACACGACGCGGCCGAAGGCGCCCTGCGCCACGTTCTCGACCTGGATCACTTTCGCCACCGCGAGGCCGGCCGGGTAGACGCCGTCCAGGCCCGACGTCACGAGCACGTCGCCGACCTGGATGTCGGCGTTCGGCGCGACGAAGCGCAGGTCCAGCAGGCCGGACTGGCCGCGGCCGTAGGCCACGCTGCGCAGGCCGTTGCGCAGCACCTGCACGGGAATCGCCTGTTCCTTGTCGGTGAGGAGCGTGACTTCGGACGTGAACGGGAATACGCGCGTGACCTGGCCGACGACACCGGCGTTGTCGATCACGGGCAGGCCGAGCTTGACGCCGTTGCGGGTGCCGCGGTCGAGCACCACGCGGCGCGTGGACGGATCGCGCGCGTCGTACAGGATCTCGCTCATCATGGAGTGCACGGGCAGGTGCTCGCGCGCGTCCATCAGGCGGCGCAATTGCGCGTTCTCGGCCATCTGGAGCTGCGCCTGCTGCATGGCCTGGGCCATCGCGACCTGCTGGCTCTTCAGGTCGCGCACTTCCTTCTGCAGCGCGGAGATCGAGGAAAAATACGTGCCCATGTTGGCCAGCGCGTCACGCGGCGCCAGGGCAGCCATCTGGAACGGGTACAGGACCGTTGCCGCCACCTGGCGCACGGCGGTGAGCGCGTGCAGGCGGGCGTCGACCACGAGCAGCGCGATCGACAGGAGAGCGAACACGGTCACCTTGACCCTTGCGGGGGCGCCTTGCTTGAACAGCGGCGGAGGACTGTATTCCATGACTTCCAATAATGCGGGCGCAGCGTGCCCGCGTCAACGAAGACGCCCGGCGCGGGGTTGCTGCTGACGGGCGACACCTGACGCGGACAGCGCGTGCAACGTGGACCACCCCCGCGGGATCGCCGGTACGGTCACACGCCCTGTCCGCGCAGCCACGGCCGGGTTACTCGTACGAGAAGATCGAGCCCAGCTTGTCCATGCGCTCGAGCGCCATGCCCGAACCGCGCACGACGCAGGTCAGCGGATCCTCGGCCACCAGCACCGGCAGGCCGGTCTCTTCCATCAGCAGGCGGTCCAGGTCGCGCAGCAGTGCGCCGCCGCCGGTCAGCATCATGCCCTTCTCGGCGATGTCCGCGCCCAGTTCCGGTGGGGTCTGCTCGAGGGCGTTCTTGACGGCCGAGACGATGTTGTTCAGCGGGTCGGTCAGCGCTTCCAGGATCTCGTTGCTCGAGATCGTGAAGGAACGCGGGATGCCTTCCGACAGGTTGCGGCCCTTGACTTCCATCTCCTTGACTTCGGAGCCCGGGAAAGCCGACCCTATTGCCTTCTTGATCGACTCGGCGGTCTGTTCGCCGATCAGCATGCCGTAGTTGCGGCGGATGTAGTTGACGATGGCTTCGTCGAACTTGTCGCCGCCCACGCGCACGGAACCTTTATAGACCATGCCGCCCAGCGAGATGATACCGACTTCCGTCGTGCCGCCGCCGATGTCGACGACCATCGAACCGGTCGCCTCGGACACCGGCAGGCCGGCACCGATCGCGGCCGCCATCGGCTCTTCGATCAGGTAGACCTGCGACGCGCCCGCGCCCAGCGCCGATTCGCGGATCGCGCGGCGCTCGACCTGGGTCGAACCGCACGGCACGCAGATGATGATGCGCGGCGACGGACGGAAGAACTTCGAGTCGTGCACCATGCGGATGAACTGCTTGAGCATCTGCTCGGTGACGGTGAAGTCGGCGATCACGCCATCCTTCATCGGACGGATCGCTTCGATGTTGCCGGGAACCTTGCCGAGCATTTGCTTGGCTTCCTTGCCGACCGCCTGGATCGTCTTCTTGCCGTTCGGACCGCCTTCCTGGCGGATCGCGACGACCGAGGGCTCGTCCAGCACGATGCCGAGGCCGCGCACGTAGATCAGCGTGTTGGCGGTACCCAGGTCGATGGCCAGGTCGTTCGAGAAATAGCTACGTAAAAAACCAAACATGTGTGTCCTGATATGCGCAGTGACCGCGCCTAACATTAATCGGGGAATCCTCGCCGCGACTACCGAGCGTCTCGCGGGCTTTTCATGCGTGGATGCGGGGCAGGTTTCGCCCGGAGAACGCATTAGCCCGCCATTCTACCTTATAATTTGCCGATTAAATGCTGAAAAACGGGTGGTTTCGTGCCCATATCAGCCTGCGAGATCGACGGTATTAGAAAGCTTTTATCAGCTTTAGCGCGCCGTTGTCCAAATTTCATTATCTACACAATCATCTTTGAACGCGGTGCCGAACCGCGCCTTTTGCCATGTCCCTGACACTTTCAGACGTAAAACGGATCGCCAACCTGGCCCAGCTCGATATGGACGAGGCCCATGCCGAGATCGCCTTGAACGAGCTGAACGGGATCTTCGCCCTGGCCGACCAGTTGCAGGCGGTCGACACCACGGGTGTTGCGCCGTTGTCGCAACCGCTCGCCAGCGTGCTCGCCCTGCCCCTGCGCCTGCGCGAAGACGTGGTGACGGAAGAAAACCACCGCGACGACTACCAGGCCCCGGCCCCGAAAACCCAGGACGGCCTGTACCTGGTGCCGAAAGTCATCGAATAACCCGCTGCGAACGCCGACCATCATGATGCATCAAAAAACCATCAAGGAGCTGTCCGCGCTCCTGCACTCGAAACAAGTCTCGGCGACGGAGCTGACCCGGCACTACCTCGACCGCATCGCCGCCAGCCAGCATAACGCGTTCCTGGACGTCAATCCGGACCTGTCGCTGGCACAGGCGCAGGCCGCCGACGCCCGCATCGCGGCAGGCAACGCCGGCCCGCTGACCGGTATCCCCATTGCCCACAAGGACATCTTCGTCACGCAGGGCTGGCGCTCGACCGCCGCCTCGAAGATGCTGGGCAACTACGCCAGTCCGTTCGACGCCACCGTCGTCACGAAATTCGCCGACGCCGGCATGGTCACGCTGGGCAAGCTGAACTGCGATGAATTCGCGATGGGCTCGTCGAACGAGAACTCCGCGTTCGGCGCCGTGAAAAACCCGTGGGACCAGCTCGCCGTCCCGGGCGGCTCGTCCGGAGGCTCGGCCGCCGCCATCGCCGCGCGCCTGGCGCCGGCCGCGACCGGCACCGATACGGGCGGCTCGATCCGCCAGCCGGCCGCGTTCTGCGGCATCACCGGCATCAAGCCGACGTACGGCCGCGTGTCGCGCTTCGGCATGATCGCGTTCGCGTCGTCGCTCGACCAGGGCGGCCCGATGGCCCGCACGGCCGAAGACTGCGCCCTGCTGCTGAACGAGATGGTCGGCTTCGACGAGCGCGATTCGACGAGCCTCACGCCGGAACAGGGCAACGCCCGCGAAGACTTTACGCGCGACCTGAACGCGCCCTTGACCGGCCTGCGCATCGGCGTGCCGAAGGAATACTTCGGCGAAGGCCTGGCCGCGGACGTCGAGCAGGCCGTGCGCGCCGCGCTGGACGAATTCGTGAAGCTGGGCGCGACGCTGGTCGAGATCTCGCTGCCGAAGACGTCGCTGTCGATCCCCGTGTACTACATCATCGCGCCGGCGGAAGCCTCGTCGAACCTGTCGCGCTTCGACGGCGTGCGCTACGGTTACCGCGCCCCCGAGTACACCGACCTGCAGGACATGTACAAGAAGACGCGCGCGCAAGGCTTCGGCAAGGAAGTCCAGCGCCGCATCATGGTCGGCACGTACGTGCTGTGCCACGGCTACTACGACGCGTACTACGTCCAGGCGCAGAAGATCCGCCGCCTGATCGCCGACGACTTCCAGGCCGCGTTCCGCGACAAGTGCGACGTCATCATGGGCCCGGTGGCCCCGAGCGTCGCGTGGGACCTGGGTTCCAAGGCGAACGACCCGGTGGCGAACTACCTGGCCGACATCTTCACCTTGTCGACCAGCCTGGCCGGCCTTCCCGGCATGTCGATCCCGGTCGGTTTCGGCCAGGGCGAGAAGAATTCGAAGCGCCCGGTCGGCCTGCAAATCATCGGCAACTACTTCGCCGAGGCGAAGCTGCTGAACATCGCGCACCAGTACCAGCAGGCGACCGATTGGCATAACCGCGCCCCGATAGGTATCTGATACGCATGGTGGGCACGAGGTGCCCACCCTACGGCACCGACATATCGTAGGGTGGGCTCCCCGAGCCCACCAAATGCCGGCACAGACATACAAGAGAGAACACTATGCAATGGGAAGTCGTCATCGGTCTTGAGAACCACGTCCAGCTCACGACCAACTCCAAAATCTTCAGCGGCAGCTCGATCAAGTTCGGCGCCGAGCCGAACACGCAGGCGAGCCCCGTCGACCTGGCGCTGCCGGGCGTGCTGCCCGTGATGAACAAGGGCGCCGTCGAACGCGCCATCCGCTTCGGCCTCGCGGTCGGTGCGAAGATCGCGCCGCAGTCCGTCTTCGCGCGCAAGAACTACTTTTATCCCGACCTGCCGAAGGGTTACCAGATCAGCCAGTTCGAAGACCCGGTCGTGCAGGGCGGCAGCCTCACGTTCGCGTTCGAGAAGGACGGCAAGCTGGAGACGAAGACCGTCAACCTGACCCGCGCCCACCTCGAGGAAGACGCCGGCAAGTCGCTGCACGAGGACTACCACGGCATGAGCGGCATCGACCTGAACCGCGCGGGCACGCCGCTGCTGGAGATCGTCTCCGAGCCGGAAATCCGCAGCGCCGCCGAAGCCGTCGCCTATGCGAAAGCGCTGCACGGCCTCGTGATGTGGCTCGGCGTCTGCGACGGCAACATGCAGGAAGGCTCGTTCCGCTGCGACGTCAACGTGTCCGTGCGCCCCGTCGGCCAGAAGGAATTCGGCACCCGCTGCGAGATCAAGAACCTGAACTCGTTCCGCTTCATCGAAGAAGCGGTGAATTACGAAGTGCGCCGCCAGATCGAGCTGATCGAGGACGGCGGCCAGGTCGTGCAGGCCACGCGCCTGTGGGACCCGGACCGCAAGGAAACGCGCCAGATGCGCAGCAAGGAAGACGCGCAGGACTACCGCTACTTCCCCGACCCCGACCTGCCGCCGCTCGCGATCTCGCAGGAATGGATCGACCGCGTGAAAGCCGGCATGCCGGAACTGCCGGCCGCGATGCGCGAGCGCTTCGTCCGCGACTACGGCCTGCCCGAGTACGATTCCCTGATCCTGACGTCGTCGCAGGCGATGGCGACTTACTACGAAGCCGTCGTCGCCAAGGCCGGCAAGGAAAACGCCAAGGCGGCCGCGAACTGGCTGATGGGCGACGTGTCGTCCGCGCTGAACCGCGCCGACGTCGCCATCGAGGACTCGCCGGTCGAAGCATCGCAACTGGCCCTGCTCTTGACCCGCATCGCCGACGGCACGATCTCGAACAACGCGGGCAAGAAGGTCTTCAGCCTGATGTGGGAAGCGCAGTCGGGCGACGAAAACCTGGCCGACGCCATCATCGAGCGCGAAGGCCTGAAGCAGATCTCGGACACGGGCGCGCTGGAAGCGATCGTCGACGACGTCCTGGCCAACAACGAGAAGTCGGTCGAGCAGTACAAGGCCGGCAAGGAAGCCGCCATCAACGCCCTGATCGGCCAGTGCATGAAGGCGTCGAAGGGCAAGGCGAATCCGGCGCAGGTCACCGAGCTGCTGAAGAAAAAGCTGGCGGCGTAATACCGGCCAGGCCAACGAAAAACCGGAGCGCGCTCCGGTTTTTTTACGCCCACCAATTACCTAAAACCGGGGTCAGACCCCGGTTTTAGGCTATTGCCCCTGAGATCTTGCCAAAAAATGGGGTCTGACCCCGGTGTTATTCGTAGCGGAGCGCGTCGATCGGGTCCAGGCGCGCCGCCTGGCTGGCCGGGACGACGCCGAACACGACGCCCACGCCGCCCGAGAACAGCACGGACAGCGCCACCGCCCACCACGGCACGACGGCCGGCGGGAAGTCGGGGATCATCGCGGCGATCCCTACCCCCAGCGCGTAGCCGATCGCGAGGCCCACCAGGCCGCCCAGCAGCGACAAGGTGACGGCCTCGATCAGGAACTGCAGCAGGATGTCGCGGCTGCGCGCGCCGATCGCCTTGCAGATGCCGATCTCGCGCGTGCGTTCCTTCACCGATACCAGCATGATGTTCATGATGCCGATGCCGCCCACGAGCAGCGCGATGCCGACCACGCCGCCCATCACGAGCGTGACGGTGCCGCTCAGCTTCTCGAACGATTTCGCGATCTGGTCCGCGGATTCGACCTCGAAATCGTCCGTGTCGTCGGGCTTCAGGCGGTGCGCCTGGCGCATGACCGTGCGGACGTGGCTGCGGGTCGCGTCCAGCCGGCCCAGGTCGCGCACGGCGACCGTGATGTTCAGCTGCGGACGCGTGTTGTTGCCGATGATGCTGCGTCCGGTCTTGAACGGGATGATCAACTGGTTGTCCTGGGACATGCCGAAGATCTCGCCCCGCTTTTCCATCACGCCGACGATCTTGAACCACTCGTTCGCGTACAGGATGAATTGCCCGACCGGGTTCGGCGGCAGGTGCAGGTCCTCGATCAGCTTCTCGCCGATGACGGCCACCCGGCGCGCGCCGGCGTCGTCGGCATCGACGAGGAACCGCCCCAGGCGCGCGTAGCGCCCGTTCACTTCCTGGAAGCTGGCCGTCGTGGCGATCACCTGCGCCGTCGCGGACATGCCCGTGAAGCGCACCTCGGAAAAGCCGGGCGTGAAGACGGGACTGAGGTCACGGATACCGTCCACGCGCAGGCGCAGCTGCTCCACGTCCTCGAAGCGCAGGTAGTTCACCTTGCCGCGCATGACGTCCTTGAATTCGTTGTGCGGCCGCACCGTCAGGCCGTTGCCGCCCAGGCCCTCGAACTGGTCGGTGACGCTTTTCGACAGGCCCTGGATCAGCGAGATCACCGTGATCACCGACGCCACCCCGATGATGATGCCGAGCGACGTGAGGAAGCTGCGCAGCCGGTGCGCACGGATCGATGCCAGCGCCGAGCGCAGGCTTTCGAGGAACAGGTTCATGCGGCATTCTCCGTGTCGGACACGATGCGCCCGTCGCGCAGCCGCACGATGCGCCGGCACTGCTGCGCGATCTCGGGTTCGTGCGTCACCATGACGACCGTCTGCCCGCCCGCGTGCAGTTCGCGGATCAGCGCCAGGATCTCCTCGCTCGTGGCCGAATCGAGGTTCCCCGTCGGCTCGTCGGCCAGCAGGATCGACGGCTTGCCCACGAGCGCGCCCCCCGACGCCACGCCCTGGCGCACCCCGCCCGACACTTCCAGGGGCCGCTGGCGCAGCCGCCCGCCCAGGCCCACGCGCTGCAAGGCCTGTTCCGCCAGCGCGAGGCGTTCGCGCAGCGGGATGCCGCGGTAGATCAGCGGCTGCGCCACGTTGTCGAGCGCACTCGCGCGGGGCAGCAGGTGGAAGCTCTGGAAGATGAAGCCGATCTCCTGGTTGCGCACGTGCGCCAGCTCGTCGCCGGACATCGTCGCGACCTCGCGCCCGTTGAGCCAGTACGCGCCGCTGCTGGGCCGGTCCAGGCACCCGACGATGTTCATCATGGTCGACTTGCCGGAGCCGGACGCGCCGATGAACGCGACGAACTCGTTCTTCCGGATATGCAGGTCGATGCCCTGCAGCGCATGCACCGTCTGGTCGCCCATCGTGTACTGCCGCGTCACGCCTTCCAACCGGATCACTGGCGCACTCCTTCGGCGACCTTCACCTCGAGCTTCTTCGCCGTGACGGCATCGCCGTCGTGCAGCTCGCGCAGCAGGCGCGCCGGGCCCACGGCGATCGTCTGGCCGACCGTGACGCCCTTCGTCACTTCCTGGTTGGCGTCGTCCGACAGGCCCAGTTCCACCGTCGTCTTCTTCGCCTTCCCGTCCTGCACGACGAACACGTAGCTGGTGTTCTTCATCTTGTCCTTCGCGCCCGGGATTTCCTCGCTCAGCACGGCCTGGATGGGCACCGCGGCCCGCGCCGCGCCGTTGCCGACGACGATCTCGACGCGGCACGTCATGCCCGAGCGCAGCGCCAGCTTCGCGTCGTCGAGGCGCAGCTTGACGACATAGCTGCGGCCTTGCGCCTGCGCGCCGAGGACGGTCTTCGGCGCCATCGCCACGCTTTCCACGCGGCCCGTCACCGGCTGGTCGGGGAACGCGGCCGGGAACACCTTCGCCTGCTGGCCGACGCCCACGCGCGCGATGTCCGCTTCGTCCACGTTCACCTCGGCCATGATGGAGCCGACATCGGCGATCGTCATCAGCGACGATCCCGCGATGCCGGTGGCGCTGGCGACGGCCGTCTCGCCGATCTTGATCGGCACGGCCGTGACGGTGCCGTCGATGGGCGCGCGCACTTCCGTCTTGGCGAGGTGCTCGCGCGCCTGCGACAGCAGCGCGCTGGCCTGCTCGAGCGTCTCGCGGCTGGCGCGCAGCTCGACCTTGGCCAGGTCCACCTGGTGCACGGCGTCGTCGTACTTCGAGATGTCGATGTACTTCGCCTTGTACAGCTGGCCCGTGCGGTCCAGGTTGCGCTGTTGGTTCGCGAGGTTGATCTGGGCGCGTTCGATCGCGATGGCGGCGTTGCGGCGGTTCGCCTCCTGCTGCGCCACTTCGGCCAGGTACACGGTCGGATCGAGCCGCAGCAGGATCTGCTCGCGCTCGACCTGGTCGCCCTCCTTCACGAGCACGCCCGCCACCTTGCCGATGACCTCCGCCGACAGCTGCACCTCCTGGCGGAACACGAGGTTGCCGGTGGCGAGGATCGCCGGGTGGATGGCCAGCTTCTGCACGGTCGCCAGCTCGGCCTCGCGGCGCGTCTGCTTGCCCGCGAGCTTCACCGCCACGGGGACGACGAAGAACGCGAGGACGACGGCCGCGCCTATCAGTTTCTTCTTCATGCGCTTATCCGAGGAAGGCGATCTTCGCGGCCCAGATGCCGTAGACGAGCACGTACGGCAGGACGGCGGCCGTCACGCAGGCGCCGGTCGAGCGTCCGGTCCAGGCCTTCAGGCCGAGCACGGCCAGCGCGATCGACCACACGGACGTCAGGTCCAGGTTGGTGGCGAAGCCGAACCACGGGCTGGACGCGGGCAGGTGCAGCATCAGGTAGTTGAGCGACACCATGTTCATGTCTTCCGGCGCGAGGCGCCCGCCCGACGTCAGGATCTGCAGCGCCGACAGGGGCACCGTCAACAGGCGCGGGATGCTCGTCCAGACGGCGAAGCCGAACCACTTTCCGTAGCCGATGCCGGTGCCCATCACCTTGCCCGCCAACAGGTAGTACAGCGCCACGACGGCGCAGACGAGCGGCGTACCCAGCACGGCGCCGGCGCCGGAACTCCACATCATCGTCTTCGGCGTCAGGAACTGCGCCATCGCGGCCCGCGCTTCCGGTTTCATATTCCCTTGCGCCGCCAGCATGTGCTCGCGGAACCAGGCGAAATCGAGCGACGAGACGTACCAGCAACTGACGGCCAGCGTCAGCAGGACGAGGACCAGCAATGGAATGAAGGGGCGCGGCTTGTCCTTCAGCCGCGCGAACGTGGGCGAAGGGGCGAGAATGACGTTTCCGATGTCGAAGAGCGGCTGCGTGGCCATGTGTTGACTCCCTAGTTATTGTCACCAGGCAGCACCCGCTACCCGGTGCCAAGCAGTCTAGGGTGTTTACGTCACGGAAAACTCACCAATTGTCATGACGGCGTGGTCAAGCCCAAATTTATACGCGGCGTTTACATCGCTTCCAGCAACGCGAGCGCCTGCGTCCGCGCGGCCGCCCGCAGTGAGCGGCGCAGCGCGGCATCGTCCGTCGTCCGCGCCAGCACCATGCCGCCCACGCACAGCGCGACGATGGCCTGCGCCCGCTGCTCGCCGTCCGCTTCGTGCGCGAGCGCGCCCGCGTACACGTGCACGAGATTGCGGATCAGCTGCGTGTACGCCTTTTGCGGCGACAGCCCCGCGCGCGCCACGTCGCCGGGCAATGCATACAACGGGCAATGCGCCTCGATGTTGTCGAACACGTCGTCGCTCAGGTAGATGTCGACCAGCATGCGCGCCAGCTCGCGCGGCGCGGGCGGCGGCGTGTCCTTGAAATCGGGCTTGAACGGATTGCACGTGCTGAAGCTGGCGACGGCCGCCGCGTACAAGTCGTCCTTGCTGTCGAAATGGTGATAAAAACCGCCGCGCGTCAGGCCGGCCTCGGACATCACGCGGTCGATCGACACCTGTTCGAAGCCATGGCGGTTGAACAGCCGGCGCGCCGCATGCACGATGCGTTCGCGGGTCTGGGCCTTGTGTTCGCTACTGTAGGGCATTCGCGTCTCCTTTCGAGAACGGCATTATGCGCGTATTCACATTATGTTCTTGAACATATTTTGTGGCCGCGTATTCTGGTCTCCATTCACCACAAGGAGACGACGACATGTACACCCTGACCACCTTCCGTTCGGTTCCCTCGTTTGCCGTGGGCCACGTGCGCGACCTGCGCGTGCGCTGGGCCCTCGAGGAAGCGGGCCAGTCCTACGACCTGCGGCTGATCGGCTTCGAGGAAAAGGAATCGCCCGCCTACCGCCGCGAACAGCCGTTCGCCCAGGTGCCCGTGCTGCACGATGGCGACCTGGCGCTGTTCGAAACCGGCGCGATCCTGCTGCACCTGGGCGAGCGCCATCCCGTCCTGCTGCCGCGCGACGCGGATGCCCGCGCACAGGCGACGATGTGGATGTTCGCCGCACTGAATTCGGTCGAGCCCTACGTCGGCAACCTCGCCAACCTCGTCGCCTTCTCCATGGACCAGCCCTGGGCCGCCGCCCAGCGCCCCGTGCTGGAAGAGATCGCGCTCAAGCGCCTGGGACAGGTGGACGACTGGCTGGAAGGCCGCGATTTCCTGGCCGGCGAGTTCGGCGCGGCCGACATCCTCATGACGACCGTCGTGCGCCTGCTCGACGGCATGGGCTACGTCGAGCGCTTCGCCCGCCTGACGGCCTGGCGCGACCGTTGCACGGCGCGTCCCGCCTACCGCAAGGCGCTGGCGGCCCAGGTGGCGCAGTACGTCGTCGAACCCGTTCCCGCCTGACTCAACCGGCCACGGGCACCAGCGGTATCGTGGCCGTCCCGCGCCGGCGCGCGAAGTCCGACGCGATGCCGGCGCGGATCTGTTCGAGCCGGCGGCCGTCGCGGTACAGCAGGTTGTAGCTCTCGAACGGGACGAGGCGCCCGTCCGGCAGCGCGAAGTGGATGCACGATTTCTTCAGCGCGCGGACGTCCAGCGAATACGCATCCATGAATTGCACGATCAGCACGCGGAACACGTTGTCGTAGCGGAGCGCCGACGGCGCGCTGACGAGCGGCAGGCAGCACATCAGCTCCGACAGGCAGTTGGCCTGCGATTCCGGCGAGTGGTTGGTCGAGAACAGCCGGAAGATGCGATCCTTGACAGCGCCATGCAGCGCGGGGTCGCGTTCGAACACGATCGTGTTGCCGCTGCCTTCGACGAGCGTCTGCGGATCGAGCCAGCGCGTGAGCGGCACGGTGCCCGCTTCCGTCTTGATCGCGTAGGCCATCGCCAGCGTGTCCGGGTTGCAGGGCACCGGCACGACGTCTTCCAGCGTGAACAGGCGGCTCTGCTCCGCGATGCGGCGGCGGATCTCGGACACCGTCAGGCGGTGCAGGCGCGGATCGTAGTCTTCCACGCGGCCGGCGTCCTGGATCGGCTGCAGGGTCACGCCGCGCACGCAGGGCTGCTGCAGCGCGAAGTCGATGATCGCGCCGATCTCGCCGTCGTTCAGGCCCTTCTTGAGCGTGACGACGAGCGTCGTGGACAGGCCGGCTTCATTGAGGTTGTCGAGCGCCTGGCGGCGGATGCGCGTGAGGTCCGCGCCGCGCAACGCGCGATGCACCTCCGCGCGCAGCGAATCGAACTGCAGGTAGACCTCGACGCCGGGCGCGTAGGCGGCCAGGCGCCGCACGAATGCCTTGTCCTGCGCGAGCACGATGCCGTTCGTGTTGACCATCACGTGCCTGATCGGGCGCGCCTTCGCCGCGTCGAGGATGTCCCAGAACTGCGGGTGCAGCGTGGGCTCGCCGCCGGACAGCTGCATCACGTCGGCCTCGCCCTCGTTGGCGACGACGGCGTCGAGCATGCGGATCACTTCCGCCAGCGGCCGATGCCGTTCGCGGTGCGTGCCGCTCTCCGCATAGCACACGGGGCAGTTCAGGTTGCAGTTGTCCGTGATCTCGACGACGGACAGGCACGAGTGCTGCATGTGGTCCGGGCACAGGCCGCAATCGTACGGGCAGCCGTAGGCCATCTTCGTGTTGAACTGCTGCGGCATCTCCGGATGCTTGACGAAGACTTCGCGGCATAGCCGGTAGTACGCGACGTCGTCGCTGACGAGCACGCGCTCGCTGCCGTGCGCGCCGCACCACTTGTCCATGTAGACCTTGTCGTCCTTGAACACGATCTTCGCTTCGACCGGGTGCAGGCAGGTCGAGCAGACGGACGTCGTCGTGTCGTAGAACAGGTAGGGGCGGGATTTGCGGGTCATGGCAGTTCCTTGCGCGGGGGCGCGGGATAGTCGCGTTCGGAAGCCGCGACCTGGCGGCGCAGGTCGTCGGCCAGGCGGTCGGCGGCCGCGGCATCGTCGGCCGGCAACGTGGCCCTGGCCTCGGCGATGGCCTTCGCGTTACCGGTCAGCGTCAGCAGCGCCAGCGCCTCGGTGCGCTGCGGGTATGTCGCGTACGCCGACTTTGCCTGCCACGCCAGGTCGGCCCCGGCCGTGCGGCCGCAATGAAGAATGCTGCGCGCCTGCCAGAGCCGGGATTCGTCGGGGCGGCCGGCCTTGCCCAGGACCGGTCCGACTCGCATCGCGGGATGGACGGGGAAGTCTCCAGGTGCGGGCCGGTACGCGCAGGCTTTTGTCGCGGCACGCCCCAGCAGCAGCGTGCCGCGGTCGATGTCGCGCAAAGGGGTGGGGGAATGTGGGGAATGAACCAACCCCGTGCCCCTCAGGATCTAGCCCACCAGCGCCTGGGCCAAT
>CBIHRX010000186.1:0-13318 GCA_966212555.1 uncultured Massilia sp. | reverse complement strand
TGCCGATGCGGAAGCCCGAACCGCTCATGCCGATGAACTGCTCGGCCGAGATGTTCGATGCGATCAGCGACGCGCCGATAGCCCACCAGGAAAGCGAGCCCTCGGCAAGGAAGTATTCGTGCGAGGCCGACGAGCCCGCGGCGGATTTCTTGCGCCGATACACCCACAGGCCGTAACCGGCAACCACGACGAAGTAGATGAGGAAGACGAGCGAATCCAGGGAGGAGAAAAGAGTCATGTAAATGCGAAGGCAGTAGGACGACGAGCGAGCGAATGACGCGATGGCGAGACAGGTGCGGCGAATGACGAGAGCCGCATGGGCCATGTTGCTTGGTTTTTCGCGCAACCTCATCGTCCGTTCAGACGTTACAGCCGCCCGCGTTACGCGCCACACTGCCGTCATGAACTCCGATGATCCGGCTCAGACTTTCCGCATGTGGCGCATCTATGTTTGCGCCTGGGTTGCATTCCTGCTGCTGATGGGGATCGCCCTGCAGGTCGACGACTTGCGGCAGGGAAGATTCGATACCCGGGTCGTATCCGCAATACTGAAGAGCACGCCGCACGCCTTTTTCCTCGCCTTGTTGTGGCCATTGAGCGGCTGCCTGGAACACCGGCGTCCGGCAGCGTGGGCCGTCGCCCTGATCCACGCCTGTGGCGCACTGCTGTACGGCTTCATGTGCTATCTGTTGTTGTGGTTCCTGATCGGCGTGCGGCAGCCGCTGGCATGGTATTTCTGGCCACTCCTCTATGCGGTGATGACATACTGCGTCATCGCCGCGATTTTCCACATCGTCCGCATGGACCATGCCAGGCGGTGCCAGGCCGAAGCGGCGCAGCTGGCGCACCACCTGCTGGTCACGTCGGAAATGAGCGCGTTGCGCAACAAGCTGAATCCGCATTTCCTGTTCAACACGCTGCATTCGATCATCGCGCTGATGCGCAATAGTCCGGCGGCAGCCGAAACGGCGTTGTTCCAATGCTCGGACATGCTGCGTTACGTGCTCCGGACAGAAAAAAATGGGGTCGATCTGGTGACTCTGGACGACGAATTACAGTTTGTGCGCGATTACCTCGACCTCGAAAGCCTGCGTCTCGGCCCGCGCCTGCAGGTCGACTGGGAACTGGACGAGAAGGCCGGACATTGCCCGCTGCCGGCGCTGTTGTTGCAGCCGCTCGTCGAAAACAGTATCAAGCATGCGATCAATCCATATCGCCGGCCGGGCCAGATCCTGATCCGCACGAACCTCGACGAACGGGCCGGGACCCTGACGCTGACGGTGGGCGACAACGGCCCTGGCGCAGACCCCGATGCATTCAAGGCGTCGCGCGGACTGGGAATTCGCACGCTGGTACGCCGGCTGGAACTCCAACATGGCGTGCGCGGTACCTTGAGCGTCCAGACGGCGCCCGGCGCGGGATTTGTCGTCACGATGTCGATTCCGCTTGCGGAAGATGAATTTAAACTGATTAGGGAATGAGAATGCATCAAGTCAGAAACGCATTGTTCGCCGTCGTCATCGGTGCTTCCGTGACGTTACCGGCTGTCGCACGCGACCGGTTCGCCACGTATGCGAACCCCGTGGACCTGCCTTATCGATACCAGTTCCGGTCCTTGCGGGAGGCTGCCGATCCGACCGTCGTCCGGTTCAAGGACCGGTACTGGCTGTTCGCGTCGCATTCGAAAGGATATTGGTGGTCGCACGATTTGCAGAATTGGGAGTTCGTGGAGCCGACCGGCTATCCCGTGAACCGGTACGCGCCGACCGCCCTCGTCATGAACGGCAAGCTGTACATGACGTCGAGCGAGAACACGCCGGACGTGTGGACGACGGACGATCCATTGGCGGGCACCTGGACGAAAGCTGCCGACATCCGGCCCGGCTATAACGATCCGTGCCTGTTTCTCGACGACGACGGCCGGCTTTACATGTACGAGGGACTGAGCGGCACGGACACGCTGCGGGTCTTCGAACTTGATCCGACCACGTTCCAGCCCTTGCGCAGGGCTGACGTGCCGGCGTCGCGTGACAAGGTGAACCGCGGTTGGGAGGTCGTCGGCGACAACAACGAGATCGAGCGTGCCGAGAGCTTCGTGGAGGGCTCATGGATGACGAAGCACAAGGGTATGTACTACCTCCAATACGCATCGCCCGGGACCGAATACAAGACGTATGCGGACGGCGTGCTGACATCGACGAACCCGATGGGCCCTTTCAAGTACGCGCCATACAGTCCGTTTTCGTTCAAGCCGACGGGCTTCGTAACAGGCGCCGGACACAGCAGCACCTTTCAGGGAATTGACGGCCAGTGGTGGCACATGGGGACGATGACGATCTCGAAGCGCTTCAAGTTCGAGCGTCGTCTCGGCCTTTTCCCGGCCGCATTTTCGAACGACGGCGTACTGATGGTCGACACTTACCTGGGTGACTATCCACGCTACCTCGACGGCAAGCGTGAGCTGACGGGCTGGATGCTGCTGTCGCGCCGCAAGGCCGTCTCGGTATCGTCGACGCTGGATGGTTACCCGGCCGGGAACGCGGCGGACGAAGACATCCGGACGTGGTGGTCCGCGCAGACGGGGGAGGCGACGGAATGGCTGAAGATGGACCTCGGCGCTATCAAAACGATCGAGGCGGTCCAGCTCAATTTCGCCGACCAGGACAGTGTGGGCAAGGGTATCAGCCGCGACGTCTATCGTTACCTCGTGGAAGGCTCGGATGACGACTCGAATTGGCGGACCTTCGTCGATCAGTCCACGGGCGGGCGTGACGCGCCGCACGACTATCGTGTTCTGGCCCGGCCCGAGCGTGCACGTTACGTCCGTGTGCGGAACGTCCACATGCCGGACAACGGCAAGTTCTCCCTGTACGACCTGCGTGTGTTCGGACACGGATCGGGCCCGCGCCCAGGTGCGGTGACCGGGGTGACGGCCGCGCGTCAGAATAGCGATGCACGGCGCGCGACGATTTCCTGGAAGCCCACCAGCAACGCCGATTTTTACATCGTGCGGCTTGGCTTACGCCCCGAGCTCATGAACCAGAATTTCCAGGTCTATGACGGCGTCCATTCGGCGGATGTAGGCAGCCTGAACGTCGGGCAGAAGTATTACGTGGCGGTGGATGCCGTCAACGAACAGGGCGTGACAAAAGGGCGTGCCCAGGTCCTTGTTCGTTGAGACGGTGGACCTGTCTCCGGCGACGACCGTTTCCCGCCAACCTCGCACTATTTATGCCGGAGCATCTGGTTGGCGCCGCATCCCATGAACGATCGAGGTTCGTCATTCTGAACGAACACGCCACCGGTCGTCCAGATGATGTGCGTGGCACGCTGACGGCGCTGTCTGGCGGTGAACACCGCCACACCTTTCGGCGCTGCCCTGGCGCTGACCACGGAGGCATCATTCTTGCGCTCTCCGTAGTTCCCGCGATGTTAAACGTCCTTGGCCTTGGTGTCATCTGGTTCTACAGAAGGTTCGACGCTTGTATCGTGTTGGACGATCCGATCAGGTTCCAGGCCGAAGCGTGATGACGTTGGATCGTGGTGCCGACGGCCGTTGTGGTGCGCCGGCACCCGGCCGGTCATGGTGTGGGCCGGCGCTGTTTGCGTACCAGTTTCACCGGACCCAGCAAACCCGCAGGCTGTGGCTTCAGGTTCTTCAGGCCAGGCTTCTTCGAATCGATCACTGCATTATTGGGGCTGTTGAAGATGCCGATCTGCAGCTGGTTCAGTCCGGGACGCAGCATAGCCGTGATGTCGGCGTCGAACGGAGGTGCGATGAGCGTGAGCTGTTGCTTGCCCCGCACCGTCACGATCGCCATATCGTGTACTGCGCCAAGATCGAGCACGACCTTGTTGCCGGGCGCGAGCCACGTGGCGGGCAGAGTCATGTTGATGCGATAGGTGGCGTGACCGGAGACGTCAGCAAGCTCGGGGATGGCCTGCCAGTCGCGCAGACGATCGAGCGTCATCTGGTGGCGTACAACGCGTCCGTGCTGTCCATGGCCATCGACGTCTAGCGTCCATTGTCCGGCGGTCAGGTCGACCGCATCCGTCCGTATCCAGGACGCGGCCGCGGGCAGGCGATGATCGGCGAATACGACCAGGGCGGCGGCGCCGGCAGCGAGATCGACCTGGATCTCGCTTTCTCCGTTCCTGCTCCTTGTGTGCAATCCGGTCCGTTCACCGGTGTACGCGTTCCACAGTTCCGGATAGCCGGACGCGCGGGTAGTGAAACTGACGGTCAGCGCTTCCGCCTTCGGATTGTGCAGGAAATACGCGGTGCGGCCATCCAGCGCTTTTTCGATGAACAGGCAGGGCGCGCTTGTGAACATCAGGTTGGCCCAGACCCGCGCCTGGCGTAGCGTGTCAGCAAGCGCGTCGGTGCGGGTAATGCGCGCGCCCGCATTCAATGCGGCCTGCACGGCGTCCCTGACGATGCGGTCTTGCGCCGCGTGGTCGAAATAGCCTGCCGCGTGCGATGGCGGCCGATCGATGAAAAAGATTGGCAGTCCGGCCTCGGCAAATCGTACAAGTTTGGCCGCTGACGTCGCCATCAACGCAGGCCGCGCGGGCAGGATGAGCGCCGTATATTTGGCGCCGCCCGGCGTCACGAGGGCACGACCGGCCACGTGGCTCTTCGCGAGGCTGTCGTCGTTAATCCGGTCATAGTCGTACCCGATGCCAAGTACATGCTCCAGCAACGCATCGGTCGTGTCAGGTTCGATACCGTGGAAATAGGTGCTGTCGGCCAAGTACACGGCCAGTGGCACTACGTTGACGCCGTTTTGCAGGATCGCCTGAATGCTGCTGATGTAGCGATTGAGCGTGCCGATCGCATTCCAGAGAGGATTCGCTTCGTTGATCATGCTGCTGAACCCCGGCAGGAAGGGACTGGGTGCGAACGGATACCAGCCCGGCCAGGTATCCCTGTGCAGTGCATACGGAAAGCCGTGCATGACGATCGCGTTAACGCCGCTTGCGAACAACAGGTTCACGCGCGCTTGCCATTGGGCTGGCGTGATCTCGAACGACTTCAGGGGCCAGCACAGGCTTTCGCAACTCACCAGTTTGCGTCCGTAAAGGTTTGCGGCAGCACGTGCCATCCGCAGGAAATGCGGGTTCCCAGTGCCCTCCAGGTCCTCGGTCTCCGGAATGTCGGCCAGTCCGTACGTCTTCAGCAGGTCGGCGGGCGCACCGTGTGCCTGGACTCGTGCCAGCAGGCCGTGGCTATGGTTCCACTCAACGAAAGGCTTGTAGAAGTTCTCGATGATCAGTTCGGAGAGGGTAAGACGGTAATCCGCCCGGATCCGATCACCGTTATCGCCCGCGTCGAAATACGGTAGCGACACGTGCGGATTCCACGACTCCATCCAGCCGGGCTGCAGCAGATGGGGCAGGTAGGGAGTGACGTCGTAGCCGCGCCGTGCCGCGAACTGGGCCAGCAGGTCTTCGGACCAGTACAGATCTGGCATGAGTTCCAAACTGTCGATGAACGTGGCACGCAGTGCATGCCCCGGTCTTCCGTCTGGCGCCAGCGGGTCGCCGACGCGGCGCGCGTGCGCCTCGAAGGCGGCACGCTTAAAATGGTCGAGGACCAGTTGCGGCCCTTCACCCACTCCGGCCAATACGGGGCTGTCCACGACGAACTGCTTGAACACGACGATCTGCCATTCGCCGTCGCTCGGTGGGACCCAGTCGAGAATGCCGTCCGGCCGCAGTTTCTCGGTCACGACAATGCCTTCGACGTTGCCGTCGACGACCTTGCCGGCCGCCTTGACTACGGATGCACGGAAGGTTTTGTCGTTCTCAAGCACCGGCGCGCCGCTTCGGATGGCAACGATGGCGACGAGCTTTTCGCGTGCTGCGATGCGGTCGCGCCAGTCCTGTGCGCGGGGATCCTTTGCGCGTGCATCGAGTGGCGAAAGCGCGCCCATTTTACGGGTGTTTCCCGGGATTCTGACCCGGATTGGAGCGGCAAGTGGCGTCTGCACGCTCGTAACGGCAGGCGTTAGTTCGAGCAGCGCGAGCTCAGGGGTAATCGCGAAGCCGCCGCCCGACGGCCAGGCCGAACCGAACGTCAGATCAATGAGCAGGCCTTGTCGATCCGCCTCGTCGGCACACGTGTTCACGTGGGAGAAAAATGCGGCGTTGGCGTAGTCATTGACGTGTGCACGTTCGTCCTTGCTCAGACTAGGAATGCCGGGATTGAACGCCTGGATTTCCGCACCGCCGAAGCCGGCCAGATTCAAGAGCTTGATCTCGCGACGCAGTTCGCCGTCCTCGACAGCGCCGCCTGGCCACCACCAGCGTACCCATGGTTTCGCAAGCGCCGGTGGATGTGCAAACAACCGTCGATAAGTTTTGCAGGCGTCAGCCGTCTTCGCCACGCCCAACGGCAGCGCTGACGCTCCGGCCATAGCCGTCAGCGATGATAGGAAGTTTCGGCGAGTCAAAGCCATTTGGGTCTCCGGTGGAATGGGTTGGCCGGATTCGCGACAGCCGGGAGGCGTACCTGCAGCATCCGGGATTCCATTGTGGACTGCTCAGGCATGCGCAGGCATCGTCCGTTCGGACGGGCTATCGCCGGTCCGGCAAGCGACCGCGAATATGGTCGAGTGTGCGTTCCCGGAAACCGCTTGAACGGAACTATTTATTCAAATGAGAACTATGAGTTAATTATTATTAATGCATCGAGTCGCGCCCGCGGCGACCTAAGTTTCTCATCATTCGCGAGGAATGCCTGCAAACGAAGCTGAACCTGTCCACCAATATCCCATCCATGCCGTTAGACAAAGGCGCGTGACTGTCGCGGATGTCAGCGGGCGAGGCAGCTATCCGCTGTACATCGTGCACTATCCGTTCCTAACGTTGCTCGCGCACTGGATGTGGCGGGAACACCCGGGTTCATAGGTTGTGTGGGCGGTCGCTGGCGCGGTCAAGGTTGCCATCTCCCTGTTGTCGTGGTTGGTGCTGAAACTTATCGATGAGCCGGGCCGTCACAGGTTGAAAGTCAGTACGGACGCTGCCGCCAGCTCGTATTACGCCGTATGGATGGCTTCAGCAAGCCAATGCCTTGAGCATTTCCTCCGTCATGCCCGTGCGCGGCGCAAAGTGAGTAGACGCCGCGTAGGTCGTCGGGCTAAGGCGCAGTTGGGGCGATACGGAGTCGGCGGCGACTACGTCAGCGAACTCATGCGGTGCAAAGTGCGGTGCAGAGCTAACTCCTTGATTCATAAGAGCGAAAACGGCCTGCAAAGCCGTCTAGACGGGTTCGACTCCCGTCCTCGCCTCCAGCATATCTGTAGATCAGCGTCGCTGCGCTGATCTACGCCACGAGCGCACCTCGTGTAGGCGCCGTATCTCATGACGTTGTCCGAGGCATCGCGGCGGGCACATTTTCGATCTGCTTCAGATCCTGTGCCCATACCTCACGGCGCTTTTGCCGCCGTAACGCGCCATACCGTGTTGCCGACATCATCCGCTACCAGAAGCGCCCCGCCGTGATCGATGGCAAGGCCGACAGGGCGGCCTTTTGCATGGCCATCTGCCAGAAAGCCTGTGACGACGTCGATCGGCTTTCCGACGGGCTTGCCGCCCTGGAATGGCACGAACACGACCTTGTAGCCGCTCGGCGGACTGCGGTCCCAGCTGCCGTGTTCGCCCACGAATGCACCTTCGCGCAGATTGACAGGCATTGCGCTGGCCGGGTGGCCGAACACCAGGCCGAGAGCAGCGACGTGCGAGCCGAGCGCATAGTCCGGAACGATCGCTTTCGCTACCAGGTCCGCACGCTGCGGCATTACCCGTGCATCGACGTGCTGGCCGTAATAGCTGTAAGGCCAGCCGTAGAAGCCGCCGTCGCGTACCGAAGTCAGGTAGTCGGGCACCAGATCGGGGCCGATCTCGTCGCGCTCGTTGACGACCACCCACATGGCTTTGCCCTGCGGCTCCCATTGCATCGAGTTAGGGTTGCGCAAGCCACTGGCGAAGATGCGTGTGGCACCAGTGGCGCGATCGACCTCGAGGATGTCGGCACGATTCATTTCCGCTTCCATGCCGTTTTCCGTGATATTGCTGTTCGATCCAACACCGACGTAGAGCTTGCTGCCATCCGGGCTGGCCAGCAGGCTCTTGGTCCAGTGGTGGTTCAGTGCGCCTTCCGCGCCGGGCAGGTCAATGACCTTTGTGCCTGGCGCGGTAATCGTTGTGTCGCCCTCCTTGTAGGGGTAGCGCATCAGGGAATCCGCGTTTGCAACGTACAGGTCGCCACCGACGAGCGCCACACCGAACGGAGACTTCAGGTGGTCCAGGAAGACAGTACGCTGTTCCGGCCCGTTGGCACTGCGTGGACGGACGAGTGTGATGCGGTTGCCGCCTTTCTGGGCCGAGCCGCCGTAGGCCTTGATCGGTCCCATGACGATGTCCTTCGGCCGGTTCTTTGGCTGCTTGGGGCCGTTCGATTCGACGATCAGAATATCTCCGTTCGGCAGCACGTAGACAAAGCGTGGATGCATGAGGCCAGTGGCGAGCGCACTGATCTTGAGGGACGCCGGGACGGCCGGCGTCTCTCCCTGTTTCCAGGTGCCAGCCGGTGCGACCTTCATCGGCGGCAAGAGGTAGTTTTTCGGGGCGGGCAGTTCGGGAGCGGCACCGCGCTGGGCTGCCTGGATCGCTGTGCTGCCGTGGTCGCAGGCAGCGAGCAGGCACGCGACTGTCGCGACAAGGGCGGTTGTGCGGAGGACGAAACGGTGCGTATTCATCGCGTGCCCCCTGCGTCGGTCGCATACTGCGGGCGCGGCCAGCCAAGCCATGTCGCAATCAGCATGAGGATGAAAACGACGATCGATAGCGTCAAGCCCTGCGGGACGACCGCCACCCACCCGTCGCGGCTATGCACGAAGGCGTTGGCGATGGCGAGTACCAGCGTGGCGATGCTAACCGCGACGTGTGGGCCTGCATGGGGCAGTGTGCGCACATGGCGGTATCTGATCCAGGTGATCAGGCCGGCGATGGCGGCGAATGCTGCGACGATGCAACCGGCCGTCAGCAGCCAAACGGAAAAAGTTTCCCAGATGATGTTCGCAGTTTGCCAGTAGGCGATATCGGTCAGCAGCGTTCCAACGAAACATACGGCGGGAAACTGTACCAGCACGGCATACACCGGCTGGCTGGCCAGTCCGAGATGGGGGCGAAGGACCGGTTCGGGTGCGCGGTTATGCATGGCGCACCTCGTAACGGAGGCGAGAAGAGAGGAACATGATGTTTTCCCATGATGATTGACGCGGAGCGGTCACAGTAGCGCTGCATATATCGGGCGTCTGTGTTCCATTTCGCTTGTGACCCCGTCCGAACATTACGGAATGTTTCAACCCCGGGTATCTGATCTCCATCCGCGACAATGCGGTTCCGTCCAGGGTCTTCGGCCGATACAGCGCCACGCCGTCTGATGTCAGCAGGTCATGGCGGCCTGTTCCACAGATGGGAAGTGCGAGGCTGGAACGGATAGTCGTTCTGCAACCTTGAGCGGGTGCGAAGTGCCACATGCGTACGCCACGGTTCCGTGATTTGCACTACCATCCTGTAGTGCTATAGAGACAACTTTATTTGTACAATTTTATATCGAGGAACACATGGCTTCCTATACCCGCTTCGGCTGGATGATCGCCTGTTCCCTCTCGTGATGTTTGGCCTGATGTATTTGATCGAACGCTCGCTGATTGAGGAGGCCACCCGTGGGAAGCGTTCCATTGTGGGCACAAGCCGGTTTCTGGGGATTCGTGGCGGGTGCGGCACTGCTGGTCGGCGCCAGTGTCGCCTATTTCATGCGTGTACCCCAGCGGCTCATCGCGGGCGTCATGGCGTTCGGCAGCGGCGTGCTGATTTCGGCATTGTCCTTCGAACTGATGGATGAGGCGTACAAGAAAGGCGGATTCGACGCGACGGCAATCGGCTTCCTCGGCGGGGCAGCGGTCTACACGCTCGCCAACTGGCTACTGGCCCGGCACGGCGCCAAACATCGCAAGCGCTCCGGTGGAAAACAGCCCTCCGAACAGGACGACAGCGGCAGCGGCGCGGCCATTGCCATCGGCGCACTGCTGGACGGAATTCCCGAGTCGATCGTCATCGGTTTGTCCATGCTCAAGGGAGGGACGGTCAGTACCGTGGCGGTGATCGCGATCTTCCTCTCGAATATCCCGGAGGGCCTGTCCAGCGCGGCCGGGATGAAGAAGGCAGGCCGATCGGCGGCCTATATCTTCGGTGTCTGGGGCGCGATCGCGATCGCCTCCGGGATCGCGTCCCTGGTCGGATACACCGTGTTCCAGGCTTTTTCCGCCAACGTCGTCGCGGCGACGACGGCCATTGCTGCCGGCGCCATCCTGTCGATGCTGGTGGATACGATGATTCCGGAAGCGTTCGAAGAGACGCATGATTTTGCGGGGGTGATTACCGTAGCCGGTTTCCTGGCTGCGTTCGTACTCAGCAAGATGGGCGGCTGAGCGGACGTCCGGACCAAAGCAGGGAGCCTGGAGAGTTATTCGTCAACGACTCAAGGAGAACGTCATGCAACGACAGTACCAGTCCTGTATCGACGCCTGCGACGCTTGCGCCCAGTTGTGCCGCCCGCCGACGCTGCGCGGAAGCGTGCCGCAGGATGGGCGCGGCGGCCTGAGTCGCGCCCGATCCTCGCTTGCTACCTTGACCACGATGGCAGTCCGCACCTTTGTTCGTCAAACTCCCGGACGGGAATACGACGTGCGGGCGGAGGTGGAGGGGCAGGTCCAGACGAGGACGGTCAACGTCAGGAAGGGGCGGGCGCAGGACCTGGCGATCCACTTCCCGCCGGAGCAATCCTGACCGCTGTCCCGGGAAAGACGACGCGGGCGCGCAGCCCGCGCGCGCCATCCGGCCGGTCGAGCAGGGAAATGGTCGCGCCGATCCGCTCGACGATCGACGACGTGATCGCGAGCCCCAGGCCCGACCCGATTTCGCCGCTGCCGAGCACGCGGTAGAACGGATCGAATACCCGCCCGCGCTCGTCGTGGGCGATACCCGGTCCCGTGTCGTCCACGTCGAGAACGATGCGATCGTCCGCGGCGGTCACGTCGATGTCGACGCGCCCCCCTTGCGGCGTATAGCGGATCGCGTTGTCGACGAGGTTCTTGACGAGGATCCGGATGTCCATGGCGCGCCCGGAGACCGACGCATCGGCATCGCCCACCAT
This sequence comes from uncultured Massilia sp., assembly GCA_966212555.1. Lineage (GTDB taxonomy): Bacteria > Pseudomonadota > Gammaproteobacteria > Burkholderiales > Burkholderiaceae_D > Telluria. The sequence continues at coordinate 2,094 of CBIHRX010000186.1, read as the reverse complement.
GCCGAGATCGATCCCCTTGGCCTCCGCCAGCGGTACGAGATCCTCGAAGGCTTCCTGGATTGCCTTCTTCAACGGCACCTGCGTCAACGGCTCGCCGCAGCCTTCCTGCGCACGTGCCAGCGTGAGCAACTGGTCGAGCAGGATCCGGGTGCGCGCGAGGCCCGCCGACAGCGCCCCGAGCCGGTCGCGTGCCTCGTCCGGCATGTCGGTGGCCGCCAGGCGTTCCGCCTGCAGCGACATGGCCGTCATCGGCGAACGCAGTTCATGGGCCGCATCCGCGATGAAGCGCCGTTGCAGGGCCAGTGCACGCGCGGTGCGGGCGATCAGCTTGTTGATCTCGCTGACGAATGGCCACACCTCGGACGGGAGCGGCGTCCGGTCCAGTTCCCGCAGGTCGTGCCTGCGGCGCCTGCCGAGTTGTACGGCCAGCCTTTGCAGGGGCAGGAACATCGTACGCACCAGCAGCGCCGCCAGCAGGACGAGGAGCGGACCGAGGAACAGGATGGGCATCACGGTGCGCAGGGCGCTCGAGCGCGCCGCGGCATCGCGGACCGCCGTCTGCTGGGCGACGGCGACGCGCACGCCTTTCGCGTTGGTGCGGACGAAGACGCGCCATGTTTCGTTGCCGATGGCGACCGTCTGCAACCCGTCCGGCAGGGCAGGGCCGAAGCGCGGGGGCCTCTCCGGTTCGGGAATGCGTGTGCCGGGCGCGTCGATGAAGCGCACCACCAGGCGGGCGTCGAAATCGACGTCGCCCACCTTCTCGCGCGCCATCGGCGATGCCGGCACGGCGTCGAGTCTGCTGATGAGGTAGCCGACCTGGCGCAGCTGCGTGTCCTGGCCTCGGTGTGCCTCGGCGGTCGCGGCCATGTAGGAGTACAGCCCGGCAACGGCGGCGCCGACCAGGATGGCCGCCGAAATCCATAGCGACAGCCTGAAGCGCAATGATGCCGTCAATGGCTCTTCGCGACCATCCATCCAACGCCCCGGACGTTCTTGATGAGGTCGCTGCCCAGCTTCTTGCGGATCGAATGGATCAGGAATTCGATCGCGTTGCTCTCGACCTCTTCGTTCCAGCCATAGACCCTGTGTTCGAGCTCGGCGCGGGACAGGATGGCACCGGGGCGCACGAGCAGCGCCTGCAGCAGGGGAAATTCACGCGCGGTCAGGCGGACGGTCGTCGTGGCGGTGCGCGCCTCGTGGGTCGCGGGATCGAGTTCGACGATGCCGTTGCCCAGTACGGTGCTGCCCGTCCCCTCGGCGCGGCGGCTCAGGGCGCGCATGCGTGCCAACAGTTCGCTCATCGCAAACGGCTTGACGAGGTAGTCGTCCGCGCCGCCGTCGAGGCCGGCTACGCGGTCTTCCGTCGTCTCGCGTGCGGTCAGCACCAGCACGGGAACGCCGTTGTGCGCCGCGCGGATACGGCGCAGCACGTCCATGCCGTCCATGCGGGGCAGGTTCAGGTCCAGAAGGACCAGCGCGTACGCATGCACTACCAGCGCCGTCAGCGCGGCTTCGCCGTCGCATACCCAGTCGGCCGCGTAGCCGGCGTCGCGCAGCGCATGCTGGACGACGCTGCCGATCATGGGGTCGTCTTCTACCAGCAATACTCTCATTGTTCCACTTTCCATCCGGACGCCACCGGGCTGTCGAACATCGCGCTCGCCAGCCGCGCCAGGTCATCCGGCCCGGCGCCGGCGGCCACGTGGGCAGTCAGCCAGCGTGCCTGTCCACCATTATGCAGCAGCTCATGGATCAATACGCACGCGGTCGGGAAATCAGGATCGTCCGAGCGTGCCGCCAGGCGGGCCAGGTCGTTGCGCACCACGTGGCCGATGCTGAGTTTCTTTCCCGTGCACGGGTCGATCCAGTCGCCCAGCACACCGCGCCGCGTGGCGTCGAACCGGTTCCATGGGTACAGGTCGACGGCGCGCGGGCAGGGCCAGCTGCCGGGCGATGCCGCGATTTCGATGCACAGCTCGCGCGCGTAGCAGGCAAGGGCCGCCGCATAGGCGGGATGCAACGGCGCGTCGAGCGCGCACAGCTCGACCGCCCCATGCTCGGGATCCGGACGGACGTCCCAATCGACGTCCT
>CBIHRX010000185.1:0-13326 GCA_966212555.1 uncultured Massilia sp. | reverse complement strand
CGCGCTCGTGGCGGGATCGGCGCGCGTTGTACGCCGTGGTGCACGACGCCATCGAACTGGCCGAGCGACGACGCGGCGACGCGGGCGGCAACGGCGAGGCAACACCCGGCGGCGAGCTGGTCGATTTGCTGCTCGGCGCGGCGGGCATGACTCCGGGCTATCTTTCCTGGCAACTGGCGCAAAGGAACCTGACGATCGAATTCCGCGTCACCGGCTCCAGCACGGTGCTGACGGCGTCCGGGCCCCGCGCCGCCCTGGACGAGATGCTCCTCCTGGTTGCGTTGTTCAGCGAGCAGGACATCAACCCGGCCGCGACGCGATTCGTCGACTTCATCGGGCGCCAGCAGGCGGAGTCCGACAGGCTGCGGGCTCGTCCCGAAGCCGTTGCCGATGCCGTGTCGGCGCGCCTGATCCATGGCGACGAGGCGGTGCTGGTGCCCATCCCGGCCAGCCGCCTGCGCGACCTGCGGTTCGGGGCGTTGCGCAGCGCGTGCGCGCGGCAGCGCGGCCGGCTGCTGCGTAACGGCCATCTGATCGTGGCCGGCCATGCGCTGGACCGCGGCAGCCTGGCGCCGCGGATCGCGCAACTGTTCGGCCCGGTGCGGCCGCGCCGCGAGGCCGTCCGTGCGCCGACGCCGGCCGCGCCCCTGCGCCGCCTGCCCGTGAACGCGGAGCAGGTCCGGGCCGCGTACGAAGGCATCGCGATGGTGCTGCCGCTGCCCGGCGTCACGCGCGTCGCGTCGCAGCAGCAGGCGCAACTGTTCGCCGACCTCGTGCGGCGGCGCCTGGAGCGCTCGCTCAGGCTGGAACAGGCGCTTGCTTATTCGGTGTCGGTCACGCTCGCGCCGCAGCAGGAGCGTCCGGATGAAATGCGCCTGAAGATCTGGGTGCCGTCGCCCGCCCATTTGCACGCGCGGCTCGTCGCGCTTGTCAAGAGCACGTTGGCCGAAGTCGTCTCCACGCCGGTGCGGGACGAAGACCTGAGCCGTTTCGCGGCCCAGATCGACGGGTCGGCGCAGCGGCTTTCGAACGATCCGCAGTTCGCGGTACGGCGGTACCTGGCGGGCTTCGAGTATTCGGGACAGCCGGACGCATCGCTGCCGCCCGCGCCGACGAATGCGGACATGGCGCAGTTTTTCTTGCGGCACGTCGACCTGGACGTTGGCGTGTGGCTGGATTTTGTCGTACCAAAGTGAAGAACGCCATCATGCTCTTTCGGAAAAAGAAGCCCGTGGTCATTCGCCAGAGCGAGACGGCGGAATGCGGCCTGGCCTGTCTTGCGACGCTGCTCAACCATTTCGGACATCGCATCGGCCTGCCCACGTTGCGCGAGCGGTTCGTCGTATCGCAGAAAGGCACGAGCCTGGCCGAGATCTTCATGCTGGCGAATGCCTGCAAACTACAGTGCCGGGGCCTGAGCGTGGCGGCGGAGGCGATCGACAGCGTCGCGCTCCCCGCCATCCTGCACTGGAAAGGGAATCATTTCGTCGTCCTCTTCGACGTCGGCATTGACGGTTGCCTGGTGGGCGACCCGGCGGGAGGCCTCAAGCGAATCGCGCGCGCGGAATTCGCGGCCTGCTACAGCGGCACGGCCCTGGAGACCCGGCCGGCCGACGACTTCGCGCCGCTGGACGAGGCGAAGGAAAACGGGATACGCACGTACGTGGGACCGCTCCGCTCCTATCTGCGCCCGGGCGTATCGATCTTCCTGCTGGCGTTGCTGCTCGAATGCTGTTCGCTCGTCGGGCCGCTGTACGTGCAGACCATCGTCGACGCGATCGTGAAGACGGACGACCGGACCCTGCTGACCGTGATGTCCGCCGGCTTTCTCGGCGTCGTCACGGCGCAGCAGCTGATCACGTTCGGGCGCTCGTGGCTGATCGGGCGCATGTCGCTGCACATCAATCTGCACTCCCGCAACCTCGTGCTGTCGAAACTGGTCAGCTTGCCCATCAGTTATTTTGAGAGGCGCAAGCTGGGCGATATCTCTTCCCGCATCAGTTCGGTAGACACGGTGCAGCGCACCGTGACGGTGTCGTTCCTCGAGGGGGCGCTGGATGGATTGATGTGCCTGACCACGCTGGTCATGATGGTCCGTACCAACGCGACCCTGGGCCTGTATGCCATTGCGATCGCGGTCGCCTACGCGGCCCTGCGGGCGTACGGACGGCGCAACGTCGCGGACGCGAGCGAGGACGTCGTCGTCAGGCAGGCCGCGCAGCACAGCCATCTCCTGGAGACCATCCGCGCGGCGAAGTCCATCCGTTTGTTCCGGCGCGAAAGTGCCCGCCTGGACAGCTGGCGCGACCTGTATCGCGGACAGCTCGCGGCCGAGCTGCATTTGAACACGCTGCAAAACTGGTACCGGACGTTGAGCAGGGTGTTGATGAGCGCGACCAATATCCTGCTCATCTGGCTGGGCACCACGCTGGTCCTGGACAAGCAGTTGTCGGTCGGGATGCTGCTTGCCTTTATCAGCTATCGCAGCCAGTTCGACGGCCGCGTGTCCTCGCTCGTGGAAAAATACTTCGAACTCAAGATGCTCAAGGTGCATTTCGATCGGCTCGACGACATCATGGCGAGCACCTCGGAACACCGGGACGTGCCGGCCGGCCCGGTGCCGCAATGCCATTCCGACGGCAGCGTGGTCGTAAAAGACGTCCGGTTCAGGCATGGGATGCTCGAACGGCCGATCCTGCAAAACGTCTCGTTCCGCATTGCGTCGGGCGAATCGGTTGCCATCGTCGGGCGGTCGGGCTGCGGTAAAACGACCTTGCTGAACCTGCTGATGGGCGTGTACAGGGCGGAAGCGGGAAGTATCGCGATCGGCGGCGTGGCGATGGAGGGCGCATCGATCCACGCCGTGCGCACCGGCTTTTCGACGGTCCTGCAGGACGACCTCCTGCTTTCGGGGTCCATTCTCGACAACATCACGTTCTTCGATCCACGCCCCGATCTGGAATGGGCGCAGCGCTGCGCCACGCTGGCTTCGATTCATGACGACATCGTCGACATGCCGATGACGTACCACACCATGGTGGGCGAGCTGGGCAGCGTGCTCTCGGGCGGCCAGAAGCAACGGATCCTGATCGCGCGCGCGCTGTACCGCCGCCCGAAGATATTGTTTCTCGACGAGGCGACGAGTCACCTCGACCTCGCGGGCGAAGTCCTCGTCAACCGGGCGATCGGCAGCCTGGACGTTACCCGGATCATCGTCGCGCACCGGCTCGAAACGGTGTTGAGCGCCGACCGGATCCTGATGCTGGAGGATGGGCGTGTGTTCGAAATGGGCAAGGACGAATTCGTCGGACGGAAAGCGGACCTGCTGGAACGCCAGGCGGGCGACCGGCAGCCGGCCGTGCATGCGCTGGCCGGGGGCCGTTGATCAGGGCTCGAACGTAATGAGCGTATCGTCGGACCAGCCTTCCTTGTCCAGCGGCAGGGAAAAGCGATGCTGTGGTGTGGCATACGCGAACGCCTGGCGCCGCTGCCCGTCGGCCATGGACGCTTTCACGAAGTCGAATGGGGCATCGGCGGCTTGCCCACCGTGAGGCTGAACGGCGCACCAGTCCAGCCGTCCTGATATGACCGTCAACGTTGCCGATTCCCAGAAACCGATCCCGGCCTTGAAAATCCTCATGTTGACCCTGCAGGACAGGCGCAGGTCGCCCAGCCGGACCGTATTTTCCGCAAGGCCCGGGGTGCGGACGATGGCGACAGGCCAGTGCCGGTCGAAGTCGGCGTGATGCCGATCCACCTGCACGACCATCCCGTCGTGGTCGCCCGGAATCCGCGGCATGTCGAAGATGCCGTCCGGTGCGGCCGCCACCACCGACGTGCCGTTCCCCTCGATCGACACGCTGGGCTGTTCGAACCGGTAAGCGGGATCGTTGGGACGCAACTTGAAGTGCAACCGGGCCTGGGGCGCCATGGACCGGTTGGCCTCGAATTCCTCGATCCCCAAGTAGAAACGATGGTAGGGCCAGAAGGCAGGGCGTTTGACGCCTACGACTTCGACGACCTGCGGCGTATCGGCCCAGGCGCACGGCGGCAGATGCAGCAGGATGCCCAGCGCCGCGTAGCGCGCGAGATGCAGGGATCGTGAGCGCATGAATCGGTGGAATCGGCCGTATGTCAACGATGCGAACGCCGGGTCCGTTCAGACAGCCGCTGCTTCAGCTTCGGTACGTATTGCAGCATATGGCGCTGTTCGGTATCGGCATTGTCGTACTTGGTGAGAATGGACTGGACCGCCCGTTCCACATTGCCCAGCCGTTTTCTTTCGGTCTCCGCGCTCCACGCGTCACCGCGCACGACCTTGGCGTAGACGTCTTCCCGGCTTCTCAACATGTAATGAAAAATGCACAGGTCGGGAATGGCCGTCTCGACGGGCCGCAGGTCCGAGGCATAATTGAAACGATGCGGGCTCGAGATGTTATTCCGGTCGACCAGTGCCGACTGGCAGATGGATTTGACGTTTTGCTGCGGCGCGATGCCATGGGCGCGTGTGTAATTCTCCAGGACCAGGCCGGGCGGCCGGCGATCATGTCCGTTGCAGTCGAATATGACCCACGGTAATTCGAAGCCAGCATGGTCCGGCTTGTGCGCGGCGAGGAAACCAGTCAACGATTCGGATGAACGATGGCAGATGAATTCGTCGGCATCGATGAATGCGGTCCAGTCCACGTCGCCGGAAAAACGTTCCAGGTAATCCCGGTAAGCCCGTTGTTGCTGGTCCTCGCGCGTCGGCCAGTCGATCAACGTCACTTCCGGATACGGTGCGCAGGCGCCGGCCAGATCGTCTTCGCTGCCATTGTCATAGACGTATATTTTCTCGACGCCGATCAACAGGTGATATTCGATCCATTCGCGTATATACCTGGCTTCGTTTTTGGCGATCGTGCAAATGGCAAGCGTCGTCATCGGTCGATGGTCTCCGGAAAGAATGTCCGGCATCACTCTATCATTTTCGATTCGCAATTGGTCCGATGAATAATCATCTTGTTGATCGATGTTTTCCGGGCGGCGATGCACGTGCGGCGCATGCTTATACTCGCCACGGGCGCGCGTCGAAACGAATTGAATAATCCGGACCTGGAGATGGACGAATCGTCGGTTATCGTATATACCTGCGTGACCAATGGCCGCGACGGCCTGCGGGAAGATCAATGCGTCGAAGGTGCGCAATTCCATGCATTCGGCGATGAAGCGGGAGCGGAAGGCAGTGTCTGGATTGCCAGGCCGGCATCCGGGATATTTGCATCGCCGCGCCGCAATGCGCGGATGCACAAGATCCTGTCCCATCAATTCATCGATTCGCAATACTCGATCTGGATGGACGCGAACGTGGCGTTGCGCGTGCCGGCGGCGAGATTGATCGACGAGTATCTCAAGGATACGGATATGGCCGTGTTCCGCCATCGCACCCGCGCCTGTACCTATGAGGAAGCGGCACGTTGCCGCGAACTGGGACTCGATGCGCCGGACGTCATCGATCGCCAGATGGACACGTATCGCCGGGCGGGTTTTTCCGCTCAGGCCGGCTTGCCCGAAACGACCGTGCTGATCCGCAGGCACGGTCCGGCCGTCCAGCGGTTCAACGAAGCGTGGTGGAGCGAGTTATGCCGCCACTCGGTGCGCGACCAGCTGAGTTTCATGTATGCCGCCGCCAGGAGTGGCGTGGATTTCCGTTTCATCACGCCGACGAAGTTCGACCATCCCTATTTTTCGATGACCGTACGTCCGCCCGGCATCGAGCCGGCAGCGTGACTATACCTCTGGCTGGAGCTCGGTTTCACGGATGAGCAGCGAATAGCGCCGGGCAATGCTCTCCAACGATAGCCGATCGCGGAGCTCGCGCGCGAGGGCGGCAACCTGCTTTTGGTAATCGTCCCCCAACCACTGGTCGATGGCACCGGGTTCCGGCATCCGCAAGGTGATTGCGGAGGCAAGCGGCATGCCGCCATTGATAGCCGGCGCAATCCCTGAGCAGATATATTTCTGGAGCTTGGTCGGGGGTTTGTGTAACTTTTTCAAATTCGAGGTATCCTTGAGGTCGACCGCGGCGGCGCTGGTGGGGCGCAAGATGCCCGGGCGCCCCACCGACCACGCTTCCAGTCGTGCGAGGCCGGCCACCGAACGCTCCGAAAAAAACTGTCCCATTCCCAACTGCCCGGCGAGGGTGCATGCGGCCCGTCGGGCCGAGGGGTTGCCATGATCGGACAACAGCACGATGTCGCGGCGCTTGTTTAATCCCGTTTCGAGCAGGAATTTCACGATGTACGGGACATATTGGAATCCGCCGATCCAGATCAATTCCTTGCCCGGTTCGCGCGCTTTGGGATTGATGCCGTACTTGTTGTAGTGGTCGATGCAGCGGATTTTTCCGGAGTCGAAGTACGGACGCAGGCTGTCGCTGTGCAGAACGATGGCGTGACAGAATTCGAGAAATCGGCGGTGCGAGTCGATATGGCCGGGGTCAATAAAATAGTCGACGGGGAAGAATAGGATGCGCACACGTTTCCGCAGCAATGCCGGTAGCGCGGCGGCGTCCGGCGGAGATTTGATCCAGACCGCGATACAGTCGTCCGGCAGGTCGTCTGCGTGGCGGAAATAGCGGATGGAACGCTCCGTCGCCAGTTTCTCGGCGATGTCTTGCCCCACCCAATGCCAGGAAGGCGCCGATGTGACTGGACCGAAATACGTCAGCATTGCGGAAGCGCTGCGCGTGCTTTGATCCGCGCCCTCACCAGTGGAACGAATTGCAGCATGTACGTATCCGTCGTATCGGTGTTGTCGTATTTTTCCAGTTTGCTTCGCACCGTGGCGGGAATGTCCGCGAGATTGCGAGCGGTGTCATGCGCGCTCCACGCGTCGCCGCGGGATACTTTGTCCAGCAGGTCTTCGAGGCTGCGTGTGATGTAGTGATAGACGGCGATAACGTCGAGGGGCGCGGCAAAGCCCGGCCGTTCGTCCCGATAGGGAAAACGGTGGGGCGAAACGATGTCGGCTTCACGGACTTCCGTGGGCCGGCAAATTGTCTTGATGTTGGGATTCGGTGAGCGGGCGTGGCATTGCGTATAGTTTTCGATGACGAGTCCGGCGGGACGGGCGCGATGGCCGGACGTGCCGAACAGGACCCATTGGGCCATGATGCCATTTTCAGCGGACTGGGACCGGAGGTAGGCGCGTAAATCAGCGCCGCGAAAAGCGATGAATTCATCGGCGTCGATGAATGCCACCCAGCGGGCCTGATGACGAAATGTGCGGAAAAAATGCTGGTATGCAGCCCGCTGCTGGTCGCTCGTCAGTGGCCAGTGCAAGCGGGTTACGACGTCGGCATACACGGATAATTGCGCGCCTATGTCGTCCGCGCTGTCGTTGTCGTAAATGTAGAAATGCTCGACGCCGATCAGCAGGTGGTATTCGAGCCACTCCGCCAGAAACCGGGCTTCGTTCTTGACGATGACACATGCCGCGAGCTCGTATTTCTGTTCCATGGAATCCTGATTCTCCAGTGGCCATCGGTTTTATCGTATCGGGTCCGGTGCCTGATGTAAATGAATACCGCATGCCGGAATCATTCGCTCATCCGAATGATCGGTTCGCGGCTTTCGTAACGTGCTGGGCCGGGGCGCGTTGCGCAGTCTGCTGTCTGGCGGGGCCCGACACCCATCGGGCACTTCCGATCGATATGTTGACCGCCCCGTATGGCTGCGTGAGGTTCATCGCGAGCGGTTGGATCGATCGTCATGGCATCGACATCGACAGCGCGCCGCCGTGCTGATCATGAGCCGCAAGCACGGGGCCTACGTTCCTGTCGACGTCACGTCGATGCTGTTGCGGGAACAGGAGGATATCGACCTGATGCTGCGTTATGTTCCGGACCAGCCGTGGCACCGGCTGGAGCTCATCCTTGAGCTCGAACCTGCATTCCGTACCGACGTCTGGCGTTCGCGTTCGGGCACCGGTGACGCCGGGCGGCCGTCAAGCGCGTGTCATCTCCGGCAAGCGCCCGAACCACGGCTGCGCCGCCTCCAACTGCCGCGCCACCTGCAACAACCTATCCTCGCTCCCGAACGGCCCCATGAACTGCACCCCCAGCGGCAACCCGTCCGCCGTCCAGTGCAACGGCACACTCATGGACGGCGTACCGGTCAGGTTCGACAACTGCGTGAACGGCACATACCGCAGGTTGTCCGCAGCAATCTTCTCGACGGTCTTGTCGAGCAGCCGCAGGCGCGCCAGGACGCCCAGCAGGCCTGTGCCGTTCAGGAAGCCCAGCAGGCGCTGTTCGGCGGACGACGGGTCGCCCGTGCCATGCTCGATCGGCGGGTGCGCCAGCGTCGGCGTCAGGAACAGGTCGTACCGGCCGAAGTAATCGCCCAGCGCGCGGGCGAAGTCGTTCCAACGGTGCAGCTCAGTCGTCAGGCGCATGGCCGACACGCTGTCGCCCAGCGTGACGAGGATGCGGTTCATCAGTTCCAGGTCGGCGGTGCGTCCGCCCATCGCCTGCGCGCCGCGCACTGCGGCCGGGATCTGGCCGAAGTACAGGTGCAGGTAGCTTTGCGCAAGGGCCGTGCCGTCGATGGCCGGGGCGGCCTCCTCGACGTCGTGGCCGAGACTCTCCAGCAGCCGGACCGTGTGCTGGACGGCCTGGATGGCTTCCGGATGCACGTCCGTGCCGATCGGCGACGCGGTCGACCAGCCGATGCGCAGCTTGCCCGGATCGCGCCGCATCAGTTCGACGTACGGCGCGGCGGGCGGGGCGATGACGAACGGGTCGCCCGGTTCCGCGCCCTGCAGTACGTCCAGCGCCAGTGCGGAATCGCGCACGCTGCGCGAGATCACGCCTTCGGTCGAGGCGCCGAACCAGACTTCGGCGGTGCCCGGGCCGGGGGACACGCGCCCGCGCGACGGCCGCAGGGCGAACAGGCCGCAGCACGCGGCCGGGATGCGCAGCGACCCGCCGCCGTCGTTGCCGGCAGCCATCGGCACGATGCCGGCGGCCACCGCGGCGGCCGCACCGCCGCTCGATCCGCCCGGGGTACGCGCCAGGTCCCACGGGTTGTTGGTGCGGCCGAACAGGACTGGATCGGTGACGGCGCGGATGCCGAACTCGGGCAGATTCGTCTTGCCGAACACGACGAGGCCGGCGTCGAGGTAGCGCCGCACGACGTGGGCGTGACGGGCCGGCACGTTACGCGTCATCGTCCGGCTGGCATAGGTCGTCGGCACGCCGGCGTAGTCCTGCACGCCGTCCTTGAGCAGGAAGGGCACGCCGGCCAGCGGGCCGCGCAGCGGATCGGCGGCCTGGGCACGCGCCTGCGTTTCCATCAGCCGTACGACGGCGTTCACGCGGCCGTGCACGCGTTCGTGTTGCGCGAGTGCGAGGTCGAGCAGGGTGGCGGGGGTGACGTCGCCTGCGGCTACGCGTGCGGCGAGCGCGGTCGCGTCGTGGGCCAGGTAGTCGGCATGATTCATGGGGTCTCCGGTCGTTATTGTTATGGGGCGGCGGATGATCTTGTCATGAAGGAATTGTTGCCGCAACGTCGCGCATGCTACGATCACTAGAGTCCGAGGTCTTCTTCTAGTTCTTCGTATCGGAATCCGCGACCATGTCCGAAGTCACCCAAATCATCGGCACGATCAAGCGCCAACTGAAGCTGCAAGGTAAAACGTATCGCGACGTGGCCGCCGCGCTGGGCCTGTCGGAAGCGAGCGTCAAGCGCCTGTTGACGTCGGACACGCTCGGCGTCGACCGCCTCGTCGAGATCAGCAACATGCTCGGTTTTACCCTGGCCGAGCTTGCGCAGGAGGCCGCGCTGTCCGGCACCCGGCTGCACACGTTGAGTGCCGAACAGGAGAAGGAACTCGTGTCGGACACGAAGCTGCTGCTCGTGGCCGCGTGCGCGCTGAATCACTGGACGATGGCGGACATCCTTGCCGTCTACCGCCTGACGGAAGCGGAGTGCCTGCAAAAACTGCTGCACCTCGACCGCCTGCACCTGATCGCCCTGATGCCGGGCAACCGCATCCGCCTGAACGTCGCGCGCGATTTCGACTGGCTGCCCGACGGACCCATCCGCCAGTACTTCCGCACGCAGGGCCTGGCCGATTTCCTCGACGGCCGCTTCGACCGGTCCGACGAAACGCTCGCCTTCACGCACGGGATGCTGACGGAGAGCGCGCTCGCGTCCATGCAGGTGGAACTGCGCCGGCTGCGCGCCCGCTTCGCCGAGCTGCATGAGGAAAGCCTCGCGTCGCCGCTGCCCAAGCGGCGGGGCAGCGGGTTGCTGTTGGCGCTGCGCGAGTGGGAGCCGGCCGGCTTCACCGCGCTGCGCCGCTGAGTCGCGGGTTACTTGCCGCGCGCGTCGATCCGGTAATCCCATGCCGCCAGCGTCTGCTGCTTGCCTCCCGGCAGGCTGAAGTGCTGCGCCTCGTTCGACACGTTCACCGTCACCTGCACGCTGTTGCCCTTCAGCGCACGACGGAACGCAAATACCTTGTCGTTACCGGTCTGCAGTACCTGCACGGGACCGCCGTACTGGCCGTTCCACAGCGCCGGATTCGCATGCTTGAGCGCGAGCAGCTTCGTGTAGAAAGGCGCGTACGCGTAATCCTTCCACTGGATCGGATCCTTTTCGAAGAATTCGATGCGCTTGTCGAGCCCGGCTTCCTGGCCGCCATAGATCAGCGGCATGCCTGGCAAGGTCGCGGCCAGCACGGCCATCGCCTTGAAGGCGGGGCCGTACAATTCGACGTCGCTGCCGGCCCAGGAATTCTCGTCGTGGTTGCTCGTGAAGCGCATGCGATACGCGCCCGGCGGGAACGCTTTCGGCGGATGCTCGACGAAGTCCGCGAGGGTGCGCGCGTCGGCCTTGCCCTTGGCAACGGCCTTGAACAGATCCTTCGTATCCCAGCCGTAGGTCATGTCGAAGGCGTGCTCGTGCAGGTCGGGCTTGTCGGCCTCCGCCAGCATGAACACGGGTTTGACGCGGTCGAGTTCGGCGCGCGCCTGGTTCCAGAACGGCGTCGGAACCTTGCCGGCGACGTCGCAGCGGAAGCCGTCGATGTCGGCCTCGCGCACCCAGTACAGCATCGCGTCCGTCATGCCCTTCCACAAGCCGGGCTTGCTCCAGTCGAGGCCCGTCACGTCGGTCCAGTACTCGGGTTCGGCGCCGTCCGTGTAGGTGACGGGGTAGATCTCGCCTTTCTCATTCTTGAGATACCAGTCGCTGTGTTCCTGTGTCCACGGGTTGTCGAACGCGGTGTGGTTGGCGACCCAGTCGATGATCACGTGCATGCCCAGCCCGTGCGTCTGTTTCACCAGCGCCTTGAGGTCGTCGAGCGTGCCGAATTCCGGATTGACGGCCGTGTAATCGCGCACGGCGTAATAGCTGCCCAGCGTACCCTTGCGGTTCTTTTCGCCGATCGGCTGGATCGGCATCAGCCACAGGATGTCCACGCCCATCTTCTTGAGGCGCGGCAGGTGTTGCGCAAACGCCTTGAACGTTCCTTCGGGCGTGTATTGCCGAATGTTCACTTCATAGATGTTGGCGCTGCGCGACCAGCTCACGTGCGGCATCGTCGCTGCCGTCGTGGCGGCGATGGCGGGCAGGGCGGCGCATAAGGAGGCCGATAATGCCAAGGAAAGTGTAGTCAGGGTACGGCGTAGCTGTCTCATCGTTCTCGTTTTCCTGTAGTTTAGTTACAAATCCTGCCGGTGCGATTCTAAATCGGAATTCTCGGCCTGTCATCTTGCCGACATGCAGATGTCAGAATATGCTGACAACAACGCGAGAGAAGATGAGAGCGGATTTGTGCGATATTGGACAGATACGATCTCGATGTAGCGGGTACTGTTAGGGCGTAGAGAGGACACGCCATGAACAAGGGTTTCGTTGCGTGCGTATTGCTGGGCGGATGTGCGTCGCTCGCATGCGCACAGGATTCGGGAAGCGCGGCCGCCGCCGGCAAGCGCTCGGGACTGGACTACGTCGGCGAAACGCCGGGCGGCCACGATATCGCCGTCTTCACGGGCCAGCCGAGCCGGAGCAGCAATGGCGCCGCCTGGCATTCGACCCCGCGCCGCACTTACGGCCGGCTCGACGACATCGGCGTACGCCCCGGCACCGGCGGTTTCACGCTGGGCCACCAGTACAACTTCGAATACCTCGCGCGCCCGGATGTCGGCGATCCGTTCCACGCCGGCACGGCCGGCAAGGCCAGCAATCTCGTCACGCAGAGCGGCATGCCCGTCGACAGCGGCGTGCGCTACTACAACACCCAGTTCAAGCACCTGAGCACGGGCGCGTCGTACACCATCGACACGCTCGGCGGCGACCCGATGGCCGACCGCGCCTGGGGCATGACGGTCGGCTTCGACTACGGGGCGCTGTCGCTGCGGGCGGCGCACCAGAACCGGCACGTGGCCCAGGTTCATTTGTACGATCTGGCCGGCAGCAACATGGACGCCAAGAATTCCCTGATCGCGGCCAACCTGCGCACGCGCTGGGGCACCGCCTATGCCGCGTATTCCGCCAACCGCGGCTGGGGCAGCTCGCCGCTGTACAACCCCGACAATCCCTATGGCGCGGGCGTGGCGAGCACGTCGTCGACGGACAGCCGCGACACCCTCGTCGGCGTCGCCGTCCCGGTGACGCGTTCGACGACCTTCCTCGCGTCGTTCATCCACAAGAACGACCGCGATCTCGCCAACCGCGACGCGAACCAGTTCGCGGTCGGCGCCAGCTACGTCGTCTCGCGCAGCACCGACTTCTACGCCGCGTTCTCGCGCACCGTCAACACGAACGGCACCGGCATCCTGATCGGCGGCGCCGCCCGCCCGAGCGGCAGCTCGGCCGTGAACGTCGGCATGCGCCACGCGTTCTAGCGTTCCCACGAGGCTCCCATGCGTTGCGCCGTCGCGCGACAAAACGGGGTAGCCTGTCCTCATGATTTTTGCATTATTTTGGAGGCAACATGACTGGTACGAGCACACTTGATCCGGATAACTTTCCGGAAGCACCCGACCGCAGCCTGGGCAAGGGTCACGGCGTCGACTCGCTCGGCCCGAGCGATATTTCGGACACGGGCAGCGACGTCGTCGGCGGTCCCGGCTTTGCCGCGAACCTGGACGACGATCAGAAGATCGACCTGGACACCGGCACGACGTCCGACAACGAGGCGAGCTACGCCCACGACAGCGCCGGCGCCGACATGGGCGACCCGAACTTCGAAGGCGACAGCGACTTCGGCGGCACGGGCGAACGGGCCGCGGCCGGCCGCGACCTGTTGGCCAGGGATGGCGCCGACATCGATACC
>CBIHRX010000184.1:0-13341 GCA_966212555.1 uncultured Massilia sp. | reverse complement strand
GACGACGGTGCTGAAGCCCGTCTGCGTGAAGCGGCGCATGCCCGCGGCGTGCGCGGCGCGCAGTTCTTCCGGCACGATCAGGTCCGCCAGCGGACGTCCGATGGCGTCGCTCCGGCACCAGCCGAAGATCCGCTCGGCGGCCGGGTTCCATTCCGTGATCCTGCCCTCCGGATCGGCACCGACGAATGCGCTGTAGGACGTCGCGACGATCGTGCGGTTCCAGGTTTCGGCATCGCGCAGCGACGTTTCGGCAGCCTTGCGCTGTGCGGCTTCCGCGGACAGTTCCACGAGGCGGGCTTCCAGTTCCGCCGTGCGCTGGGCCACGCGCTGTTCCAGTTCCGCGTTGAGCGACTTCAGGGCCTGCTCGGCCATCACGCGCGCCGTCGTGACGCGGGCCTGGTTCAGCTCCACCTCGACGAGGTCCGCCAGGTCGCGCAGGCACTGGCGCTGCTCGTCGTCGAAGCGGCGCGGGTTGCGGTCGATAATGCACAGCGTGCCCACGGCATGGCCGTCGCAGAAGACCGGTTGCCCGGCATAGAAGCGGACGTGCGGCGCACCCGTGACGAGCGGGTTGGCGGCAAAGCGCGGATCCGCGGCCGCGTCCTCGACGACGAACATGTCGCGCAGCGCCACCGCATGGCTGCAGAACGCGACGGAGCGGGGCGTCTGTTCCACGTCCAGGCCACAGCGCGACTTGAACCACTGGCGCTTGTCGTCCAGCAGCGTGATCAGTGCGATGGGCACGCCGAAGGTCATCGCGGCCAGGCGTGTGAAACGGTCGAAGCGGGGCTCCGGCCGGGTATCCAGCAGGTCGAGCGCGGCCAATGCCGCGAGGCGAGAAGTTTCCGAGATCGTCTTGGTCATCAACATGGGCCGGCCGGGTGGGTGAACGGCGGCGGGACAGGGGCCGCAAGGGAGGACCTCGCCGAAGGTTGGGGCAAGAGTCCGAAGGAATGGTAACACTAAATTCCTCACAGAAAGTTTCACTTTTGTGGAATGTGGCGCGGCGACTACGTTGCAGTTCACATATGACGCCGGCGCCGCCATGCTAAAGTGGAACCCGTTACAACTCTCGCTGGCAAAGGATGCTCCACCATGGCGCCTATCGATCTCACCGGCTATGACCTCGCCGAACTGAAAGGTTTGCTTTTCGATATCGAGCAGGAGATCCGGCGCCGCACCCGCGACGAGCGCGACCGGGCGCGCGAGCGCATCCACGCGCTGGCGGCCGACGCGGGCATTCCGCTCGACGCGCTCGTCAAGACCGCAACGCCCCGTTACCGCAACCCGGCCGACAGTGGCCAGACCTGGACGGGCCGCGGACGCCAGCCGCGCTGGATCGCCGAGGCGCTGGCCAGCGGGCGGTCGCTGGACGATTTCAAGATCTGAGCATCGGCGACACGTAAGCCGGATCGTGGGCAAAGGGCAGCGGCCGCCCGTCGCGCAGGGCGGCGAGGACCGCCGCGAAGTCGGTCCGGCAGCGGAAACCGAGGTCGCGCTCGATGGCGGCCGCGTCGTACACCCGGCCGATGGCCGACGGCAGCGTCCAGCCCCGGGCCGCGTAGAGCGTGGCCGCGTCGGGAAACAGCCTGGCGATCACGGCCGGCGCATCCGTCCTGAGCAGGGCCGCGTCGGCGCGGTCGAAGGGCGTCGGCGCGGACACGACGTACAGGCCGAAGCCGACGCCCGGCGCCCGCTCGAGCGCGGCCAGGTGCGCCAGCGCGCAATCTTCGACGGTCAGGCGCCGGTGCAGGAATTCGTTGGCCTTCATGTTTTCCCCCGCGAGCGTGGCGTGCGTGTCGTCCTCTTCCGGGAAAAAGCGCGCGGTCCGCAGCACGATCACGGGCAGGCCGTGGTCCGCGTGAAACAGGCGCGCCAACTCCTCGGCCGCGCGCTTCGTCACGCCATAGATATTCCGTGGCTGGAGCGGTCCGCCCGTTTCGTCCAGCCAGACGGCGGCGGGCGCGGTCTCGTCGCGGATGGCCTGCGTGATCATCAGCGAGGTGGTCGACGTGAACACGAACCGGCGCGCGCCGTATTCCACCGCGGCTTCCAGCAGGTTGAGCGTGCCGGTGACGTTCACGTCGACGAACGCCTGGCGGGGATAGCGCGCGATATCGGGCTTGTGCAGCGCGGCCGCGTGGATCACGCCGTCGAAACGGTAATCGGCGAACAGGCGCCGGACCAGGGCCGCGTCGGCGACGCTGCCGACCACGCCGGTGTGCGGCCCGGGCGCCACGTCGAGGCCGACGGGGGCGTGGCCCGCCCGCCGCAGCAGGGGGGACAGGAATCGGCCAAGCCAGCCGGTGGAACCGGTCAAAAGAATTCGCATGTGCAGTGTCGATGTCGTGGGGTGCCGTTCGTCGTCAGGGTGCAAGGCCCGCTCTTCAACCAACATTATGACAAGAGGACATCATGAACAAGCAAATCATCTTCAACCTGCCGGTGCACGACCTGGAACGTTCGAAGGCCTTCTTTTCCGCGCTCGGTTTCAGTCTCAATCCGCGCTTCAGCAACGAGAACGCGTTGTTCATGGACGTCGTGGACGACACCCTGCACGTCATGCTGATGACGGAAGCGTTTTTCGAATCCCTCATCAACAAGCCGGTCGTGCGGGCGCGCGACGGCAACGAGGTGATCATCTGCCTGAGCTGCGAAAGCCGGGAAGAGGTCGACAGCCTGATCGCCCGGGCGCAAGCGGCGGGTGCGCGGATTCCGCACCCGCCCGAGGATCACGGTTTCATGTACGACCAGGGATTCGAGGACCTCGACGGGCACCTGTGGAACCTCGTTTGGACGGCCCCGCAGGCGTGACCGGCTAGAAGCGGCGGGTCACCATCAGGGTGACGCTGCGGGGGCTGCCGGGGGCGTGCAGCGATTGCGTGCCGTCGTGCCACACGTACTCGTAGTAGCGGTCCGCCAGGTTGCGGACCTGGAGTTCCACGTCCAGGTCGTTACCGATCCGGTACGCGGCCGACACGTTCGCGACCGCGTAGGCCCCGAACTTGCCGGTCGTATTGGTCCGGTCCAGGTAATAGCTGCCCTGGCCGTTGATCGAACCGGACAGGCGCAGCGCGTCGCTCACGTCGTAGTCCGCCCCCAGGTTGTAGAGCAGGTGCGGCGTGTGATCGATCTCGTTGCCCTGCGTGGCGCTCGATGCCGCGTCGGCCTTGACGATGCGTGCGCGCTGCACGGCGGCGCCCAGCCAGAAGCCGAGGCGCGAGGTCGGCCGGACGTTCAATTGCAGGTCGACGCCTTGGCGCCGCGTTTCGCCGATGTTCTCGGCGTCGTTGGCCGGATCGTTCATCTTGCGTCGGGCTTCGTTCGACGCATATTGCTGCCACACCGCCAGCCGGCCTTCGACCCCTTGCGCGGGGCGGAATTTCACGCCGGCCTCCCAGCCATCGTTGATCGACGGCGCCAGGTCGCTGGTCTGGTTCACCTTGTAGGTGGCGGTGCCGATGCCGATCTGGAACGTGCGGCCGACGTTCCCGTAGACGGAATAGGCGTCGTCGATGCGGTACACCGCGGACAGTTTCGGTTGGCGGATCAGGCCATAGTCGTTGATGCCGTAGACCCGGCCGTCCAGCAGGTTCGTATAGCTGCCGGTCAGGCGGTCGACGCGCAGCGCGGGGGTGATGGTCAGGTCGGCCACCGGCTTGTAGATCGCCTGGACGAAGCCGCCGGCGGTGTTCAGGTCGAATTGCTGGTCGCGCGTCCGGGATTGCCGCACCTCGTTCGCGGTGAACCAGCGCCGGCTGGCGTTGTCCTGGCGCTCCGTGTCCAGTCCGCCGACGACGCGCAGCTGGGCGGCCGGGCGCCACGTCAACGTCGTGGCGGCGCCGGTGTGGCGTTCCTCGATCGTGCGTTCCTGCTGGCGCGCGTCGGCGGAGAAGGTCACGTAGCGGTGGTCGTCCAGTGCGTTGCGGTAGACCTGCGCGGTCCAGAACATCTGGTTGCCGAGCGCGGTTTCGGCTTGCAGCGCCACCTGGTCCATGCGGCGGGTGCCGCGGTCGGTGGCGTTGTGCGGCATCGACTGTTCCCAGTCCGCGCGGGCTTGCGCAGCCGTCAGGAACCCGGGTTCGTCGGCACGCACTTCATGGTGCCGCACGATCAGGCCGTAGCGGCTCGTGCCGTTGTCGGGCGAATAAAACCATTTGCCCGAGAAACTGGACTTGTCCGCATCCGAGTGCGCGCGGTAGCCGTCCGTCTTTTGATAACTGGCGGCGTAGTTCTGGGAAAACCCGTTGCGGTCGACGCCAAGGGCCCCCTGCGCGTCGCGCGTGGCGAAGCTGCCGTAGCCGAGGCGGACCGCTCCGTAATTGCCGCCGATCTTCGTCACGACGTTCGCGTTGCCGGCGATGTTATGCAAGCCATAGCGCGGGTCGTTCGTGCCGCGCACGAGTTCGACGGTGCGGATGTCCAGCAGCGGCACCAGGTCGAGGTAGGGCATCATGCCGTCGTTGCTGTTGCTTGGAATACCGTCGAGCAACAGCTTGACGGCGTTGATCTCGCCTTCGCCCGTAAAACCGCGGATCGAAATCTTGCCGGACGTCGTGCCCTGGCCGTATTGCGTCAGCATGACGCCGGGGAGTTGGCCGAACAATTGCCAGTTGTGGCTGACCGCCTGGGTCGCGATCCTGCTTTCATCCAGGAGGTCGACGGATGTCAGGACATTGCGCGTGGCCAGCGGGCCTGTTGCCTTGCCGACCACCGTGACCACGCCCACCGTCATCGCCGGCGTTGCCGGGTTCTCTGCAGCCTCCTGCGCGTTGGCCGACAGGCCGAAGTACAGGCCGATGGCGACGACAACCACCTTCTTACGAAAAAACATCATCGATTGTTGATAGAAAGAAAAGTTGGATCTTACCCCACATAAATTGGGCTGTAAATTATAATGAGAATTATTCTCATTGACGCAACGGAACGGTATGCGCAGATTCATCTCATGGTTGCACCGGTATGTCGGGCTGGCGGCAGTCGTCGTGCTCGTCATGAGCGGCCTCACGGGGGCCGTCATTACCTTCGACGGCGAGATCGATCGGGCGACGCACCCCGAACTGCGCCGGGTCGAGCCGCGGCCAAGCGGCGCCGGCGTGGACACCCTCGCGGCCGGCGCCCGCCAGGCCTGGCCGCGGGACCCGGTGCGCATGCTCGTCCTGCCCGAGTCGCCGGGGGACGCGGTCGAGGTCTGGTACCGCGGCAGCGGCATGCGCGCCTACCTGGATCCGTACGACGGCCATGTTATCGGCCTGCGCGACACGCGCGACTCGCTGATGGGCATCCTCGTCGACCTGCACACGAACCTGCTGTCGGGGGAGACGGGCAGGGCGGCGATCGGCTGGTTCGGCCTGGCGGCCGTGCTGCTCGTCGTCCTGGGCGTCTGGCTGTGGTGGCCCAGGGGCGGCCGGTGGCGGCAGGCGTTGACGGTCAAATGGGATGCGGGCGCCGCGCGCGTCTGGCTGGACGTCCATAAAGTGGCGGGTATCGTGACGGGCGTGTTCCTCGTCGTGATCGCCGCGACCGGCGCCGCGCTGGCGCTGCCCGGCATCGTGACGGACCCGTTGCTCGCCGCTCTCACCGGGCAAGGCCCGACGCGGTCGGCACCGGCGTCGTCACGGCTCGCAGGCCCGCCCGCGTCGCTCGATGCCATGGTCCACCGCGCCGAGGCGACGTTCCCGGCGGGACGGATCACGCGCCTGATGCTGCCCGCGAAGCCGCAGGGCGCGGTGACGATCCGCATGCGGCTGCCCGGCGAAATCCATCAACTGGGCCGCACGTTCGTCTTCTTCGACCAGTACGACGGCACGCTGCTGCGGGCGGACAACGCCCTCGAATCCAGCCTGGCCACGCGCATCAACGCCTGGTTCTATCCGCTGCATACCGGGTTTTATGGCGGGGCGGCGACGCGCCTGCTGAATGTCCTGTTCGGCCTGTCGCTCGCGCTGATCTCGCTCTCCGGCGGCTGGATGTGGGTCCGGAACAGGCTCGCAAGGAAACGGGCGGCGGCGCGGCAACGTGGGCGCGCGCGGGTGACCGGCGCGGCCAACTGATGGTTCAGTCGTCCTTCCGGGACCGGAACGGAAACATCAACTGCCTGGTGAAACCGTCCGGCACATAATCGCCCACCACGCCGTATTTCTCGGGAAAGCCCGTCTGGCCTTTGATGGCCGTACGCAGGATATGGTCGATGAAGGCGAAATGCGCGGCATAGTTCTTGTCGATGGCCACATCGTCCGACGAATGGTGCCAGTGGTGAAAATCCGGCGTGACGATCACGTATTTCAGTGGTCCCCACGGCAAATGCACGTTGGCGTGGTTGAAGACGGCCTGGAATCCGACCACGACGATGTACACGTCCATGACGTTCTTTTCGAAGCCGAGCACGTACAAGGCGCCCAGCACGCCCACCCGGGTAATGATCAGTTCCACCATGTGCTGGCGCGAGCCGGCCAGCCAATCCATCGTTTTCGCCGAATGATGCACGGCGTGGAAGCGCCAGAGGAACGGAATCTCGTGGTAGGCGCGGTGGGTGCAGTACTGCACCAGGTCCGCGCACAGGATGCAGAGCAGCAGTTGGGGCAGGAACGGGATCGATTGCACCGTGTGCTGGATCGTGTCGCTGGCCATCCAGCCGAACAGGCGGTGAATGGCAAAGTTCACGGTGAGCAGCGCCAGGCCGACGATGAAATGGTTGACGGCAAAGTGCACGAGATCGGTCTGCCATTCGCGGCGGAACAGCAGTTGGCCCTTGTACAGCGGGAAGATCTTCTCGATCGCCGCGAAAATCAGGGTCGAGCCGAGGAGATCGAGGATGAACCAGTCCAGGCCGATGTACGGCGTGTGGTCGGGAAAATCGTCGACGGGAACGTGCGATCCGCCCAGCGCCAGCGTCAACAGGATGAGCGCCGCCGCCATGCCGTTGATGCTGCGGCGCCGCTTGAAGAGCACGTTGAGCAGGCTGATCGACCCGGACAGCACCATGGCCGCGAACATGATCGAGCGGATGATGTCGGGATCGTATTTCTGGCGCAGCTCCGGCGTCGTCAGGTACTGCGGAAAATGAAAGGCCAGCACGCCGAGAAAACACAGCACGGCCAGGAAAAACGCGAGCGCACCGCTGGCCAGTCCGTAGCCGGGTTCGAGGCGGCCGCTTTGCTGCAGGAGTTCGGCGGTATCGGAGACGGCGTCCGTCACCTCGTCCAGCGCCGCGCGCGCGGGCTTGGTCAGTAATTTCATGAATGCGATCCGTTCTTGGCGATCAAGGCGGGCGGAGCATAGCATTTCGGGATGGCGGGAAAAGGCGCGGATTGTCACGGATGGCAGTCGCCACCGTCACGTTATCTGCGTTACGATGTCGCCTGCTGAAAAAACAGGAGCGGCGTTGATCACTCGACGGGATGTGTTACTGGTGGCGCTGGGCGCCGTGAGCGGTACCTGCGCCGGCGCGGAGCAGGCGGCGCTGCATATCGTGACCGCGCACCTGCCGCCCCTCGTGATGGGCCCGGGCGGCGACAGGCAGCCGGGCGCCCTGCGCGAACTCGTGGATGCCCTGTGCCGGCGTCTCGGCGTGGCGCCGGACGTCGAATTCATGCCGTGGCGGCGCGCCCTGTATGTCGCGGCCACGACGCCCAATACCGCCATCTTTCCCGTGACCCGGCTGCCGGAGCGCGAGCCGCGGTACCGCTGGCTCGCCCCCCTGTACGAAGAAAACTACATTTTCATGGCGCAGAAGGGCAGCGACTTCGATGTCCACCGCCCCGAGGACATGACGGGCAAGCGCATCGCGCTGCTGCGCGGCGCCGCCCAATCGGCCATCCTGCGCGAGCTGGGATTCCACACGCTGGTGGAGGCGTCGTCCATCGACGAAGTCCACCGGTTCCTGTTGGCGGGCATGGCCGATGCCGCTTTCGGCGAGCGCGCGATCATCCACCGTTCGCTCGACATGCGGGGCGAGGAAAAGAATTTCCACCTCGGCCGGCCGGTGCGGTCGACGACCGCGTGGCTGGCCGGTTCGCGCGATATCGCCGAGGCGGACGCCGCCCGCTGGCGCGCGGCGATGGCGGAACTGGTCGCCGACGGCACCCAGAAGCGCATTTTCCGGCAGTACGGACTGGCCTGACCGGCGTCTATATCGCAAACATATAGATCGTCCGCGATTGCGCATGCATGCGGCGGGCCGGGCGCGGCTACACTGGCCGCCATGAAAATCACCCGACTCACCACTTACCGCGTCCCGCCGCGCTGGATGCTGCTGAAGATCGAGACCGACGAAGGCGTCACCGGCTGGGGCGAACCCGTCATCGAGGGGCGCGCGCGCACCGTCGAGGCGGCGGTGCACGAGCTGGCCGACTACCTCGTCGGCAAGGACCCCGGCCGCATCAACGACCTGTGGCAGACGATGTACCGCGCGGGCTTCTACCGCGGCGGTCCGATCCTGATGAGCGCCATCGCCGGCGTCGACCAGGCGCTGTGGGACATCAAGGGCAAGGTAATGGGCCAGCCCGTGTACGAGCTGCTGGGTGGCCTCGTGCGCGACCGCATGAAGACGTACAGCTGGGTGGGCGGCGACCGGCCGGCGGAGCTGATCGCGGGGATCGCCGCGCTGCGCGAGGCCGGTTTCGACACGTTCAAGATGAACGGGACCGAGGAACTGGGCATCGTCGACAACGCGCGCAAGGTCGACCAGGCCGTCGCCCGCGTGGCCGAGGTGCGGGCCAAGTTCGGCTTCGACATCGAATTCGGCGTCGATTTCCACGGCCGCGTGTCCGCGCCGATGGCGAAAGTGCTGCTGCGCGAGCTGGAACCGTACCGCCCCCTGTTCGTCGAAGAACCGGTGCTGGCGGAGCAGGACGAATATTACCGCGCGCTGGCCGACGCCACGTCGATTCCGCTGGCGGCCGGCGAACGGATGTATTCGCGCTTCGATTTCAAGCGTGTGTTCGAGCGCGGCGGTCTCGCCATCGTGCAGCCCGACCTGTCGCACGCGGGCGGGATCACGGAGTGCGTGAAAATCGCCGCGATGGCGGAAGCGCACGACGTTGCGTTCGCGCCTCACTGCCCGCTCGGGCCGGTGGCGCTCGCGTCCTGCCTGCAGGTGGATTTCGTCGCGCACAACGCGGTGCTGCAGGAGCAGAGCATGGGCATCCACTACAACCAGGGCGCCGAACTGCTGGACTACGTGAAGAACAAGGAGGATTTCCGCCTGTCCTCCGGCTGGATCCGGCCGCTGGCGAAGCCCGGCCTCGGCGTGGAAATCGACGAGGAACGCGTGATCGAGGCGAGCCGCCAGGCGCCGGACTGGCGCAATCCGGTCTGGCGCCACGCCGACGGCAGCATCGCGGAGTGGTAGACCTGCCTGCCGCTGGTGTAGGATGCATGTTATATAAAAACATGCAGGGCCAGGGAAGCGGCAGGAAGAGATGAACGGAAGACTCGAAGGGAAGGTGGCGATCGTCACCGGTTCCACCATGGGCATCGGCGCCGCCGTCGCGCGCCGGTTTGCGGAGGAAGGCGCGCGCGTCGTCATCAACAGCCACGTCGACGACGCGGCCGCGCAGGCGCTGCGCGAGGAGCTGGGCGGGACGCGCAGCCTGTTCGTCCAGGCCGACATCACCGAATCCGCCGCGATGGAGCGGCTGGCGGCGCGCGCGCTGGAACGCTTCGGGCAGATCGACATCCTCGTCAACAACGCGGGCGTGAACGTGTTCGCCGACCCGCTCGAACTGGACGCGGAAGGCTGGCGGCGCTGTCTCGCGCTCGACCTGGAAGGCGCGTGGAACGCGTGCCGCGCCGTGCTCCCGTCCATGCTGGCGGCCGGCCGCGGCAGCATCGTCAATATCGCGTCCGTGCACGGCCACAAGGTCATCAAGGGCTGTTTTCCGTATCCCGTCGCGAAGCACGGGCTGATCGGCCTCACGCGTTCGCTCGGCATCGAGTACGCGGCGCGCGGCATCCGCGTGAATTCCATTTCGCCCGGCCTGATCATGACGGAACGGATCGAAGCGTGGCTCGCCGGCTGTCCCGACCCGGAAGCGGAACGCCGCCGCCAGGCCGCGCTGCTGCCGTGCGGCTGGATCGGGGAGCCGAAGGACGTCGCCAATGCGGCGCTATTCCTTGCCGGCGACGAAGCGCGGTTCGTGAATGCGACGGATTTGCTGGTGGATGGGGGCAGGAGCCAGGTGTATCACGATTGACACGGCCGTCATTCCCGCGCAAGCGGGAATCCATGCGGCGATTCCGGAGTCGTACTTCGAGAAA
The DNA here is from genome assembly GCA_966212555.1 of uncultured Massilia sp. Taxonomy (GTDB): domain Bacteria; phylum Pseudomonadota; class Gammaproteobacteria; order Burkholderiales; family Burkholderiaceae_D; genus Telluria. The sequence goes on along the minus strand of CBIHRX010000184.1, from coordinate 3,081 downwards.
AAATACTGCACCTTCAAGATGGCGAATTCTGAGGCTCAGTATGGGTTCCCGCCTTCGCGGGAACGACGGGCGGGGGGAATTTGACCCTGAACGGATGGGCAACTATCATTATGGAAACTTTCGAGGCCTACGCCGCACTGCCATGTCCGATCCCCGCTCCGACCGCTTCGTCCGCGCCTACCTGAAGACGCGCCACCTCGTCCTGCTGGTCGAACTCGGCCGGCACGGATCGATCATGCAGGCCGCGCAGGCCGCGAACCTCACGCAGCCGGCGGCGTCGAAACTGCTGGGCGAACTGGAACATGCGCTGGGCGTCACCCTGTTCGAACGCCTGCCGCGCGGTGTCGAACCCACGTGGTACGGGAAGGTGCTCATCCGCCGCGCGGGCGCGTCGCTGGCGGAGATGGACGCCGCGTACCAGGAAGTGATGGAACTGATGTCCGGCCTGCGCGGGCGCGTCGCGGTCGGTGCGATCCTGACGCCGTCGACGACGCTGGTGCCGGCCGCCGTCACCCTGCTCAAGTCGCGGCATGCGCGCCTGAACGTGTCGATCGAGGTGGGCAGCAGCAAGCAGCTCGTCGAACGCCTGCGCGCGGGGGAGCTGGACATCGTCATCGGCCGCGTCGTCGACGGCTCGATCGCCGATGAATTCCACTTCGAACCGATCACCGACGAGCCGCACAGCCTGGTGGTGCGCGCCGGGCACCCGCTGCTGGGGGCGCGCGGGCTCGAGCTGGCCGACCTCGCGCGCCAGGCGTGGATCGTGCCGCCGGCCGGCAGCATGGTGCGCGACCGGATGGCGTCGCTGTTCCTCACGCAGGGCCTGGAGCAGCCGGCGGAAACCGTGTCGACGGCCGAACTGCCGGTCGTGACGACGCTGCTGCTGGGCAGCGACATGGTGGCGCCGATGTCGGTGGAACTCGTCAAGCCTTACCTGGACAGCGGTCTCCTGGCCGTGCTGCCGTACGAACTGAACCTGCGGATGGATGTGTACGGCATCATCACGCGCCGCCATCACCAGCTGTCGCCGGCGGCGGAAGCCATGCTCGGCGCGCTGCGCGAGACGGCCACGCGTCCCAAGCCGACCGCGCGCGTCACCTATATCAAATCGGTTTAAACTGGCGCGATGGTTCCTTCTGCCGCACACCGCCTGCTCGGCATCGACTGGGGTTCGAGCAACCGCCGCGCCTACCTCGTGGACGCCGCCGGCGCCTGCCTCGCGACGCGCGCCGACGACCAGGGCATGCTGGCCGTGCGCCCCGATTTCGCCGGGTCGTTCGCGGCCCTGGTGGCGGACATGGGCGTCGCGCCGGACGTTCCCGCCGTCGCCTCCGGCATGGTCGGCAGCGCCCAGGGCTGGCGCGAAGTCCCTTATCTCGACATCGGCGTGCCACTGGAAGCGCTCCCGGACCACGTGGTCCGCGTCGACGACCCGCGCGCGGGCCGTCCCTGTTTCAACGTTCCCGGCTACGTCCAGCGCGGCGAGCACCTGGACGTGATGCGCGGGGAAGAGACGCAGTTGCTGGGCGCCGTGGCGCTGGGCCGGCGCGACGGCTGGTTCGTCCTGCCCGGCACGCACAGCAAGTGGGTGCATCTTGCGGACGGCGTCATCCGCCGCATCGCCACGTTCATGACGGGCGAGTTGTTCGCGATGGTCTCCGCGCACGGCACGCTGGCGCCGTTGATGGCGGGCGACCATGACGACGACGGTGCCTTCGTCGCCGGCCTGGACGCGGCCCGGCGCGGGGCCCCGCTGTCGAACGCGCTGTTCGGCGTGCGCGCCCGCGTCGTCTCGGGCGCGATGCCGGCCGCGCAGGCGCGCTCGTTCGTCAGCGGCCTGCTCGTCGGCACCGAATTCGTGGCGGCCGTCGGGCTCGCGGGTGGGTCCGTGCCGCCGACCTGCATCGGCTCGCCCGTGCTGCGGGCCCGTTACGCGCGCGCGGCCGTCCACTTCGGCATCACGCTGGCCGGGCTCGATCCCGACCGCGTGTATTGCGCCGCGCTGGCGCGCTTCCTCGACCGGATGCCTTCATGACGTTTTCCTTGCCCGACCTGCCCCTCGTCGCCATCCTGCGCGGCCTCGATCCCGCCGACGCGCGTGCCGTCGGCCGCGTGCTGTTCGACGCCGGCTGGCGCCTGCTGGAAGTGCCGCTGAACCGGCCGGGCGCGCTGGACGCCATCCGCATCCTCGTCGACATGGCCCCGCCGGACGCCATCGTCGGAGGCGGCACGATGCTGAGCGCGGCCGACGTCGACGCCGTCGCGCAGGCGGGCGGCCGCTTGTTCGTCTCCCCGAACTGCAATCCCGCCGTCATCGCGCACGCGCGCGCGGCCGGCATGCTGTGCGCACCCGGCGTCGCGACGCCCACGGAAGCCTTCGCCGCGCTGGACGCCGGCGCCCACGCGTTGAAACTGTTCCCGGCCGAATCGATCGGCCCCGCCGGGCTGAAGGCCATGAAATCGGTCCTGCCGGCCGGCACGCCGCTGTGGCCCGTGGGCGGCGTCACGCCGGAACAGATCGCGGCGTGGAAGGCGGCCGGCGCCACGGGTGCGGGCATCGGCAGCCAGTTGTTCACGCCCGGCGTGACCCTGGACGCCCTGGGCGCGCGTGCGCGGGCGTTCGCCGCGGCCTGGCGCGGGTGAGGCGCCCAATGGATGCACGATCTCCAGTGCCCACGACCATGCCCCGACCCGACCGCCATCCCGCTGCCCAGGTCTTCTGGCGCGATCCCGCCTTGCCCTTCATCGAAGCGCGCCACGTCACGGACGGGCGCGACCTGCACTATGGTCGGCACTGGCACGAGACGCATTCCGTCGGCGTCATCACGGGCGGCCGCAGCACCTACGTCAACGGCGCCCATGCGGAAGTGGTGGAGCAGGGCGCCGTCGTCGTCGTCAATCCGGGCGACGTGCACGGCTGCAACCCGGTCGACGATGCACCGTGGTCGTACGTGATGTTCTACTTCGATCCCATGTGGCTGGGCCGCGTGCAGGCGCGCGTGCGCGGTCGCGCGGATCCGACGTTCCGCCCGTACGCGCAGGCCGCATTGCGCGCGCCGGAGCTGGTGGAGGCGGGCGTGC
>CBIHRX010000183.1:0-13359 GCA_966212555.1 uncultured Massilia sp. | reverse complement strand
CCGGACCAGTGCATCAAGACGTGCCTGCCGGGACGGCCGAGCCCTTACTTCAATTCCAGTTCCGCGCGTCCATATACCGACTTGAACATCCGCATCTCGATGCTGTTGCCGACGGAATCCGTGGAGCAGGCGAAAGCCCTCATCGACCGCGGCGCCGGCGCGGGTTTCCGGATCGCGCCGGCCACGGCCTACTTCCTGACGACGTCGGAAAAGGCGCGCAATTCCCGCGCCCAGTTCTTCCCGCCGGCCGGCAAGGTCGCGGCGCGCAAGCTGACGACGAAGCCGATGCAGGCCGACGTGCTGGACGGTGCGCAGGACGTCATCATCTACGAAACGGGCATGGCCGAGGTCACCAAACTGGACACACTGCGCTTCCTGCCCGGCGCGCTGGCCGACCACCTGACGTCGCTGGGCGGCGACCTGCTGGGCGGCGAGCAGATGAGCAGCCTGCGCTGGCTGGAAGCGGGCGCGACGGCCAGCTATGGCACGGTAAGCGAGCCCTGCAATCACTGGCAGAAATTCCCCAATCCGGCTGTGCTGCTCAGGCACTATGTGCAGGGAAACAGCGCGATCGAAGCCTACTGGAAGAGCGTCGCCTGGCCCACGCAGGGCCTGTTCATCGGCGAACCCCTGGCCGCACCCTACCGCAAGCGCTGATTGGTCCGTTCGGACTAATCCATGGTCATGATGTTGTCAATTTGCGCATTTAATATACATTTGTTAAGTGTTGCGCTGACAAATCATTTCCAGGATACCCCATGACAAATTTGCATTCTCCAGGACGCATGACGGTGCTGGCCGCACTGCTGGCCGGCCTCTCGGCACCCGTGTTCGCCGCGCCGGGCGGCGTCGTCATCAGCCAGGTCTATGGCGGCGGCGGCAATTCCGGCGCCACCTATAAAAACGATTACATCGAGCTGCTGAACACGGGCGACACGGCCGTCACCTTGACCAACTGGAGCGTGCAATACGCATCGGCCACGGGCACGACCTGGCAGGTGACGAAGCTGCCGGCGAGCGTGACCCTGGCGGCCGGCCAGTACTACCTCGTGCACGAGGCGCTGGGCAGCGGCGGCACGGACGCGCTGACGCCGGACGCCGCCGGCACCATCCCGATGAGCGCGACGGCCGGCAAGGTCGCGCTCGTCAACTCGGCGACGGCCCTGGCGGGCGGCAAGCCGGTCGACAACGTCGTCGACCTCGTCGGCTTCGGCACCACCGCCGGCTATTACGAAGGCTCGGGCGCGACGCCGGCGCCGTCGAACACGCTGGCCGTTCTGCGCAAAGGTAATGGCTGCCTGGACACCAACGACAACAGCAATGACTTCGTCACGGGCGCGGCCAGCCCGCGCAACACGGCCAGCGACCGTGTGTCGTGCAGTGGCGCGCCGCTGCCGCAGCCGATCGTGCTGGCGTGCCCGGGCAGCGTGGGCATCGACGTGGGCACGGGCGCGACCGCGCCTTTGCAGGCGAGCGACGCCGACAGCCTCGTCAACAGCGCCGTCATCAGCAAGGGGGCCGTGTCCGGCATCAGCCTGGCGGGCTTCACGGCGGCCACCGCCGACAATCGCACGGCGAACGCGAACCTCGTCGTCGACGCGAGCCTGCCGGCCGGCACGTATCCGGTCGAGATCACGTTCGCCAACGACGCGAGCCAGACCGCGAGCTGCACCGTCAACGTGGCCGTCAGCGGCCTCGTCAAGATCCCGCAGATCCAGGGCAGCGGGCTGACGAGCCCGTACGCGAACACCGTGCAGTCGACGACCGGCGTCGTCACGAAGAAGCTGGGCAGCGGCTTTTATATCCAGGATCCGCAGGGCGACGGCGACCCGGACACGTCCGACGCCATCTTCGTGTTCGGCGCCACCGCGGCAGCCGGCGTCAAAGAAGGCGATCTCGTGCGCGTGACGGGTACCGTGACGGAGTTCACGCCGAACGGTTCGAAGCGCTCGTACACGGAATTGAAGGACGTCAGCGCGGCCACGGTCCTCGGCAGCGGCAGCACGATTACCCCCGTCAACATCGACCTGCCGACCGAGCTGAGCCACTACGAAGGCATGCTCGTGCGCTTCACCAATCCGCTGACCGTCAACGGCAACAGCTACCTGGGCGACCGCGGCGAACTGGTGCTGGCCAACGGCCGCCGCGAGACGCCGACGAACCGCTACCGCGCCGGCACGGCGGAGGCGAACGCGCTGATCGCCGCCAACGCGCAGAACATGGTGATCCTGGACGACGGCATCTTCACGGTGCCGCCGCACATCCCGTATCTCGCCGCGGACAAGACCGTGCGCGCGGGCGACACGGTGACGGACCTCGTCGGCGTGCTCGACTTCGGCGCCATCGGCGGCGGGGGCGGCTGGTACAAGCTGCAGCCGACCGAGACGCCCGTGTTCAGCCGCACGAACGCGCGCGAGGATGCGCCGACCGTCGTGGCGGGCAATGTGCGCGTGGCCAGCGCCAACGTGCTGAACTTCTTCACGACGTTCACCGACGGCACCGACGCGTGGGGCCGGACGGGGCAGGGCTGCGCCATCGGCTCGTCCGCGCCGTCGAAGAGCAATTGCCGCGGCGCCGACAACATCACCGAGTTCAACCGCCAGCGCGACAAGATCGTCAACGAATTGAAAGCGATGAACGCGGATGCCGTCGGCCTGATGGAAATCCAGAACAACGGCGACATTACCGTCAGCTACCTCGTCGACGCGCTGAACCAGGCGATCGGCGCGCCGACGCCGACGTACGCGTACGTGGCGAAGCCCGCCGCGACGGGCACGGACGCGATCCGCGTGGCGATGATCTACAAACCGGCCGTGCTGACGCCGGTGGGCGGCGCGCTGTCGGATGGCGACGCCGTCAACAACCGCCCGCCGATGGCCCAGACGTTCAAGGTCAACGCGAACGGCGCGAAGTTCTCGCTGATCGTCAACCACCTGAAATCGAAGGGCAGCTGCGGCGGCGCGGGTGCCGGCGACACGGACAGCGGCGACGGCCAGGGCTGCTGGACCGCGACCCGCGTCCTGCAGGCCAAGCGCCTGTTCACGGTCTTCATCCCGACCGTCGTCGCGGCCGCGGGCGACCCGGACGTGCTGGCCGTGGGCGACTTCAACGCCTACGGTCACGAAGATCCGATCGCGTACCTGACGGACAACGGCATGGTCAACGAGCTGGAGCGTTTCGTGCGGCCGAACGGGACCCCGTACTCGTACGTGTTCGACGGCCAGAGCGGCTACCTCGACCACGCGCTGGCCAGCAGCGCCCTGGATCCGCAGGTGGCCGGCGTGACCGAGTGGCACAACAATGCGGACGAACCGGACGCCATCGACTACAACCTGGGCGACACGGCGGACGACCCGTACGTGAACAACCCGTTCCGCGCGTCCGACCACGATCCGGTCGTCGTGAGCCTGAACTTGGCGCCGGCCTACGCCGACGTCACGGCCAGCGTGAAGATCGTGCCGGGCACGCTCGGCTACAACCGAGTCACCGGCAAATTCAGCGGCAACGTGACGTTCACGAACACGAGCGGCGCGGCGCTGTCCGGCCCGCTGCAATACGTACTGCAAGGCCTGCCGGCCGGCGTCACGCTCGACAACAAGAGCGGCGACTTCAACGGCGCGCCGTACGTGACCTTGCCGAGTTCCTCCCTGGCACCGGGCGCGGCCGTGACCGTGGCGCTGACGTTCACGAACCCGTCCAAGACGAACATCACGTTCACGTCGAAACTGTATTCCGGCACCTTTTGATTGAGAGATAGCACATGATGAACCTGAAAACCCTGTTCTCCCGGGCGCTGCTGGCGCTGTCCCTGCTGGCCGGCGCCGCGACCGCGAGCCCGGTCTACCACGTGGCCCTCGACACGACCGGCACGAGCGGCGACGGCTACATGCAGATCGACTTCCTGCCGTTCGCCACGAGCGACGTGCTGACGGCGACGATCAGCGGCCTGGACGGCGCCTTCACGGGCACGCCGGCCCTCGACAACGTGGTCCAGTCGGGCGGTACGTACACGTTCTCGAGCGACGCGTTCTCGGAATTCTTCCAGTCGATCACGCTGGGCGGCACCTTCGGCTTCGACGTGACGTTCGGCGGCGTGCCGACGGACGGCGGCAGCACGGGGCTGTCCGTCAGCCTGCTCGACAGCGTGGGCGATTACCTGGCGTTCCAGGCGGTGCAGATCAGCCTGGTGGCGGGCGAGGCGCCGGTGGTGGCGGTCGATCCTGCGTTCGCGGCCGTGAACCCGGTGCCGGAGCCGGCGGATTGGCTGATCGTCGCGACCGGCCTGGTCTTGCTGGGGGCGATGCAGCGGCGCCGCGCCTGACCGTCATCCCCGCGAAAGCGGGGATCCATACTGAGCGTCTAAGTCACTTCAGTATGGGTTCCCGCTTTCGAGGGAACGACGGAATTGTGTATTTATTCTTTAAAAATATGAATTCCAAATAGAAATCATATTGTTCAGAGAACTTTGCTTAGTGCATATTCGATCCTGTTGTCGCCAAGACAAGGATCCGATATGCGCGCACATGTCCTCGTGGCCGACCCCGACCCGGCCGTCCGCCAGCTGCTGGAACTGAACCTGACCCGCGCGGGCCATGACGTCCGCCTGTGCGCGGACGCCGAGTCGGCGCTCGTCCTGCTCGACGCCGCCGTTCCCGACATGCTGTTGCTGGAATGGGACCTGCCCGGCCAGTCGGGCGAAGCGCTGATCCGGCGCCTGCACGCGCAGGCGCGCACGCGCGGGATCGCCATCATCATGGTGTCCGCGCGGGCAGGGGAGCACGACAAGATCCTCGCGCTGGAAGCCGGCGCCGACGACTACCTGACGAAACCGTTCAACCCGCGCGAACTGCTGGCCCGGATGCAGGCCGTGCTGCGCCGGCGCGTGCCGCACGCGTCCGTCGATGCCGTACAGATGGCGGGCCTGCACCTCGATCCGTACACGCAGCGCGTGGTGGCCGGGGTGCGCCCGGTCGCGCTGGGGCCCGTCGAATTCCGTTTACTAAACTTCCTCATGCACCATCCGGAGCGCGTGCACACGCGCTCGCAACTGCTGGACAAGGTCTGGGGCCGGCACGCCGTGCTGGACGAGCGCACGGTCGACGCCCACGTGGGCCGCCTGCGCCACGCGCTGCAGCCGAGCGGTCACCAGGAGCATATCGAGACGGTGCGCGGCACCGGCTACCGCTTCGTCGCATGACCGTGGAGCCCATCGTCATCCTCGGCCGCCAGGAGCAGGAATACCTGCTGTGCGCCATCGAATCCGGCCTGCGCGTGGCCGGCCCGCACCAGTTCTTCCTGTGGACCCAGGGGCAGGTGCAGGCACTGTTGCCGCACCGGGTGCTCGTGTGCCTGCAATTCGGCCACGGCGGCGCCCTGACGCGGCTGGAATGCCTGTATGGCACCGTGCTGGCGCGGGGAGCACAGCAGGCGTTGACGGACGTGGCGTTGCGCATCGCACGGGGCGGACGGCTACCGCTCGTGATCGACGCGCACGAGGCGCCGGACGGCGTGGGCGGCGAGATCCTGCGGCTGGGATTCGATAACGTGCTCGTGCACGGCACGGGGCCGACGAGCGCGGGCGCGAGCGTGTTCCTGCTGTTCGGCCTGGCGGTGCGGCCCACCGCGCGGCACGCGTATTTCCTGGAACTGCTGCTGCCGCACCTGCACCTGGCGCTCGGGCGGCTGCCGGCGCGGGCGTCCATGGACGGGGCGCCGGCACGTGCGCTCTCCGCGCGCGAGACCGAGATCGTCGGCTGGCTGCGGGCGGGAAAGAGCAATGACGAGATGGGGAGGCTCCTGGGGATCAGCGCACTGACCGTCAAGAACCATTTGCAGCGTATCTACCGCACGCTCGGCGTCAACAACCGGGCGCATGCGCTGGCGCGCTGCATGGATTTACGATTGCTGGAGGGCGATCAGGACTGCGGTGCGTCGGCCGCGGCGCGGCGCATGGCTTCGTAGCGGAACGCTTCGGCGTTCGCGTCGATGATGCGCAGGCTGTTGCAGCCTTCGGCCGCGCAATCCGGCGCGGGCGAATTGGCCGACGCGACCTGGGCGGCGCTGCCGGTCATCGCGGCGGTCTGGACCGGCTGGTCGATCTGGGCGCCACTGCCGCAGGCGGCGAGCAGGGAAGCGAGGCTGACGGCGATAACGGTACGGAAAGCAGAGATTTTCATGATTCAAGGCAACGCAAAACTCATCGATGCGTCACTGTAACGTCAGTTTTTCCGCAACTCAATATTTTTGTTGTTAATTTCGTGCAAATATTATCATTTCGAAAGATTTTCGCGTGGAAATAAACGAAGATGAACGATGATGCGCAGAAATATCCTCAAAGAAACTTTAAATGCGTTTGAGAAAAAATTCGCGCAAAAACGACATAAATCCTTCTGCCATTAATGAAAAAACATAAAGGATTTCACACAGATAACGGGGTATGCTAGGCATTCCGGCATGCCCAACCCCAGGGATGGGGGAACGATTGCTGTAACAGTGTTCAGACGAACAGAACCCGGTTAGAATTTTGCGAACAAGAAATCCGTTTGCGAATTCCACCGACGATCGATGCGGGAAAATGATTTGTCGCCATGACGGGGCCATGGTAGCCTTCACGCAAGGCTTTACACTAAAGCAATAGAGGAGTCGGTTGGATGTATCGTGTGCAGAACCAGGACACCGCCGCGCGGGTCCGCCAGGCTGGTTTCACCCTGCTTGAACTCTTGGTAGTTATCGTTATCATCGGTTTGCTGGCGGCTTACGTCGGCCCCAAATATTTTTCGCAACTGGGCAAATCCGAGGTCACCGTGGCCAAGGCCCAGATCGAAGCGTTCGAAAAATCGCTGGACACCTACCGCCTCGACGTCGGCCGTTACCCGACGACGGAAGAGGGCCTGAACGCGCTGCTGACGGCGCCGTCGACCGCGTCCGGCAAGTGGAACGGCCCGTACCTGAAGAAGGGTGTCCCGCTCGATCCGTGGGGCCACGCCTACCAGTACCGCGCGCCCGGCACCAAGGGCGAGTATGAAGTCGTCTCGCTCGGCAAGGATGGCCAGCCGGGCGGCGAAGGCGAGAACGCCGACATCAGCTCCCAATAACGCTTCCCGCCCGTCGCTCCCATGCAGTTCGCGGTTCGCACCCTTGCGCCCGACATGCGCATCGCCAGCGTGCTCGTCGACGCCCTCGACGAGGCGGACGCGCGCCGCCAGGTCGAGGCGCGCGGGCTGTTCGTCAGCGCGATCGAACCCGTGCAGGCGCCGCTGCTGCGCCGCCAGCGCGGCGGCAAGCTGTCGCTCGTGCTGTTCAGCCAGGAGTTGCTGGCGCTGCTGACGGCGGGCCTGGGCATCGTCGAAGGGTTGGAAGCGCTGCTGGAAAAGGAAACCAGTCCCGCCACGCGCGGCGTGCTGGAACGGCTGCTGGCCGGCCTGCGCGAAGGCAAGCGCCTGTCCACGGTGATGGCCGCGCAGCCCGCGCTGTTCCCGCCGCTGTACGTGGGCATCGTGCGCGCGGCCGAAGGCACGAGCGACCTGCCGCGCGCGCTCGAACGTTACATCGAATACCAGCAGCGCATCGACACCGTGCGCGCCAAGGTCGTCAGCGCATCGATCTATCCGGCGATCCTGCTGCTCGTGGGCGGCGGCGTGAGCATTTTTCTGATGTCGTACGTCGTGCCGCGCTTCGCCGAGGTGTACCAGGGCGCGGGCCGCAACCTGCCGTGGATGTCGCGCCTGATGCTCGACTGGGGCCAGTTCGCGGGCCGGCATGCGGGCGGACTTCTGATCGGCTTCGCGGGCTTCGTGGCGCTGGCCGCCTGGGCCATCCGGCGCGCGCTGAAGCGGGGCGGCGCCGCGCGCCTGCTGGCGAAGCTGCCCGGCATCGGCGAGCGCGCCCGCATTTATGAACTCTCGCGCCTGTACCTCACCCTGGGCATGCTCAACGAAGGCGGCATCACGCTCGTGAGCGCGATCGACACCGTGCAGGGCATGGTCTCGCCCGGCGTGGCCGGCGGCCTGAAGGCGGCGCGCGCCGCGATCGAGGCGGGGCGGCCGCTGTCCGACGCGTTCGAGGCGAACGGCCTCACCACGCCGATCTCGCTGCGCATGCTGCGCGTGGGCGAGCGCACGGGCGCGATGGGCACGATGCTCACGCGCTCGGCCGCGTTCTACGACGGCGAGATCGGCCGCTGGATCGACCGCTTCACGCGTACCTTCGAACCCCTGCTGATGGCGGCCATCGGCCTCGTCGTCGGCGCCATCGTCGTGCTGTTGTACATGCCCATTTTCGACCTTGCCGGAGACATGTCGTGAACGCGCCGGGAGCGATGCTGGATGCCGCATTGCTGGCGCGCGCCCGCGCCCAGAGCCGCCAGTCGCGCCGCTCGCTCGTCGAGGAGCTGCAGGGCCTGTCGGGCCTGGAGCCGCGCGAGATCGTGCGCCTGCTGGCCGAGCCGTTCGGCCTGTCCACGATGGAAACGCCCGAGATGTTCGGCCAGCAGCCCGCGTTCGACCTGCTGCCGCTGGCGCAGGCGCTGGCGCGCCACTGCGTGCTGCTGCGCGCCGACGACAAGCGACTGACGGGCGTGATCGCCGACCCGTTCGACCTCGACCTGCAGACGTGGCTGCAGGCGCAGGCCGGCACGACGGCGGCTGCTCCGCTGCACCTGCGGCTCGCGCTGCAATCCGACATCCAGGCGTACCTCGGCAAGCACGAGGAATCCGCGCGCGCCGTCGACACGCTCGCCGGCGACAGCGGCGCGAATTTGCAAGATCGGCGCGACGGCAAGAGCGCGACGGTGCTGTCGTTCGCGTCCGTGTCGGAAGCCGCGAGCCCCGCCGTCAAGCTCGTGAACTCGACCTTGTACGACGCGTTGAAGGCCGGCGCTTCCGACATCCACCTGGAGAGCACCGCGGGCGGCCTCGCCGTCAAGTACCGCGTGGACGGCGTGCTGGATCACGCCGCGTCCGTCGGCGGCATCGAGCTGGCGGAGCACATCGTCTCGCGCCTGAAGGTGCTGGCGGAGCTGGACATCGCCGAGCGCCGCGTCCCGCAGGACGGCAGCTTCCGCGTCGAATCGGCCGGGCGCGAGATCGACCTGCGCGTGTCGATCATGCCCAGCATCCATGGCGAGGATGCCGTCATCCGTATCCTCGACAAGCGCGCGATGATCGAAGCCTACGGCTCGCTCACGCTGGAGGCGCTGGGCTTCGACGCGCCGTCGCTGGCGACGCTCAGGATGCTCGCGCAGGAGGCATACGGCATGCTGCTCGTGACGGGGCCGACGGGCTCCGGCAAGACGACCACCTTGTACGCGGCGCTGACCGAGATCCACAACGGCCGCGAAAAAATCATCACGATCGAGGACCCCGTCGAATACCAGCTGCCGGGCATCCTGCAGATTCCCGTCAACGAAAAGAAGGGCCTGTCGTTCGCGAAGGGCCTGCGTTCGATCCTGCGCCACGACCCGGACAAGATCATGGTCGGCGAGATCCGCGACCGCGAGACGGCGGAGATCGCGGTGCAGTCGGCGCTGACGGGCCACCTCGTGCTGACGACCGTCCACGCCAACAACGTGTTCGACGTGTTCGGCCGCTTCACGCACATGGGCATCGACCCGTACGCGTTCGTGTCGGCGCTGAACGGCATCTGGGCCCAGCGCCTGATCCGCATGAACTGCCCGCGCTGTGCCGTGCCGTACACGCCGGACGATGCCGAGCTGGCGTCCGCGCACCTGACGCGCGCGGACGTGCACGACTATCAGTTCATGCGCGGCCTCGGCTGCGGCGATTGCCGCGGCACCGGCTACAAGGGCCGCCGCTCGATCGCCGAGATCCTGACCTTGAACGACGAGATCCGCGAACTGATCGTCGACAAGCAACCGATCCGCCGCATCAAGGCGGCGGCCGCCGCCAACGGCACGCGCAGCCTGCGCCTGGCCGCGCTGGACCTCGTGAAGCGCGGGGCCACGACGATCGAGGAAATCCGGAGGGGCACGCTGCATGCTTAATGGTTTCAAGTCGAGCTTCGGGCAGTCGCTGCGCATCGGCATCGCGCCGGACGCGCTGGCGCTCGTACGCACCAGCATCTGGCCGCACGAGCGCGCGCGCCTGCTCGGCCAGGTGGCCGCGACCGGCAACGATCCGGTATCGCTCGGCGCGGCGCTCGGCATGCTGCTGGGCGAGCACGACGTGGCCGGCCTGCCGGTGACGGTGGTGCTGGCCGACGACCTCGCGCGCCTGTGGCAGGTGACGCCGCCCGAAGGCGCGACGCGCCTGGCCGACCTGGAAGCGGCGGCCATGCTGCGGTACCAGGCGCTGTTCGGGGGGAGTGCCGCCGGATGGACCATCAGCGCGGACTGGGATGCGGCGCGTCCGTTCCTCGCGGCCGCGCTGCCGCTGTCCCTGCTCGAACAACTGACGACGGCCGCCTCCAGCCAGAGATTCAAACTGGTCGAGATCGTGCCGCAATTCGTCGCCGCGCTGAACCAGCACCGCCGCGTGCGCCGTGCGGGCGCGTGGTTCGGCGTCGTGCACGGCGGTGTACTGTCCGTCGCCGCGTTCGACGGCGACCTGCTCGCGGCCGTGCGCACCGCGCCGATCCCGCCGGGCGCGGACCGCGACTGGCTCGAGGGCCACGTGGCGCGCGAGGCGCTGCGGGTGGGTCTGTCGCGGCCGGAGCGCCTGCAGATCTGCGGCCCGGCGCCGAAGGGCTGGGCGAGCAGCGCGGGCCGGCTGAAATTCGCCTGCACGCTGTTCGAGGACGAGACCGATCCGCTGTGGCCCGACTGCGCGCGGCTCGCGCTGACGGGGAGGGCGCCATGAAGAAGGTCCGCATCGATTTCGCGCCGCCCAGCCTCGCGCGCACGTGGCACCGCGCGCCGCGCGGGACGTGGAGCCTGGCGATCGCCGCCCTCGCGCTGGCGGGGCCGCTGGCGAGCGGCGTCGCGCAATACCGCAGCCTGCAGCGCGTGGAGGCGGAGCGGACGGCGCAGGTGGTCCAGGCGCAGGCACGCGCCGCCGCGCGCGCGCCGGTCGCCGCGCCCGTGCGTTCGGTGCCGCCCGCGCAGGCGGGCGCCGTGAACGCGTCCGTGCAGCAGTTGAACCTGCCGTGGCGCGGCCTGCACGACGCCGTCCAGGCGGCGACGCCCGCGAACATCGCGCTGCTGGCGCTGGAACCGGACGCGAGGAAGAGCAGCGTGCGCATCACGGCGGAAGCGAAGAACAGCGACGACATGATCGCCTACGTCGAGACGCTGCAGCGCGTCGAGTGGTTCACGACCGTCCTGCTGGCGCGCCACGAGATCAACGAACAGGACGCGAACCGGCCGATCCGCTTCCAGATCGATGCGCAATGGAGGTCCGCGCGATGAAGACGCCCCTGACGTCGCCGCTGCTGCGCCTGCGCCTGATGCTGCTGCGCGCCAATCCGCTCGTGCTGGCGGCCGGCATCCTCGTCCTCGTGATGGCGGGCGCGCTGGCGTGGACCCTGAATGCCGTGTGGACGATGGAACGGGCGCAGGCCGCCCGCGACGCGCAGGCGAAGCAGAAAGCGCAGGTGGCGGCCGCACCGGGCCCCGCGCCGGCGCCCGCTCCCGCGCCCGTGCAGGCCCCCGACAACCTGGCCGCGTTCTACGGCGCCCTGGGCGCGCGCGGCAGCGCCGAGCAGCAGGTGAAAACGCTGTTCGGCCTCGCGGCGAAATCGGGCCTCGTACTGCGCCAGGGCGAGTACAAGCCGGGCTACGACCGCAACGCGCACGTCTACACGTACCAGGTGAACCTGCCCGTGAAAGGCAGCTACGCGGCAATCTGGCAGTTCGCGATGGCGGCGCTGCGCACGATCCCGTTCGCGTCGCTGGACGAGATCACCTTCCACCGCGACGCCATCGGCGACGCGACGGTGGACGCGCGCCTGAAGCTGACCTTGTACCTGCGCGACGGGACGGATCCGTCATGAACAAGGCCGATATCAAGCCGCGCCACGCGATCCTCGCGCTGGCCCTCGTCGGCGCCGCGCTGCTCGCCGCGTTCGGCGACCGGGCGCCGGCCGGGGACATCGCCGAGCCGGTCGAGCGCCCGGCCGCGAAGGCAGCGCTCGTGCGCACGGCCGCTTCTGCTCCCGCCTCGGCGCCCGTGCCGGTCGTCGCCGCGGCGAAGGCAAGCGATGCGCCCGCGGGACAGCAGATCCTCGCGCTGGTGCCGCGCGACGTGCTGATCGGGGACGGCGACGCCGCGTTCGGGCAGGGGCAGAATGGCGCCGGTCCGTTCGCGCACCAGGACTGGACGCCGCCGCCCCCGCCACCGCCGCCGCCGCAACCCGCGCCGCCACCGCCGCCGCCGACCGCGCCGCCGCTGCCGTTCACCTTCATCGGCAAGTCGGTCGGCGACGGCGTCTGGGAAGTCTATTTGGCGCGCGGCGACCGCACGTACGTCGTGCGCGAGAAGGGCGCCGTGATCGACGGGACGTACCGCGTCGAGTCCATCGCGCCGCCGGTCCTGACCCTGACCTACCTGCCGCTGAACCAGGTTCAGCAGCTCAATATTGGAGTATTCGATTGATCGCTTGCCCCACTCTGGCCCGGCGCCTGCTCCCGGCGTGCCTGGCCATCCTGCTGTCCGGCTGCGCGGCCCAGATGGCCTACCGCGAAGGGAACGAGCTCGTGGCCCAGGACAAGGTCGAGGCCGGACTCACGAAATACCAGGAAGCGCTGGCCGCGGATCCGTCCAACGTCCAGTACAAGACCGCGTTCCTGCGCGCGCGCGACGCCGCCACGAACCGCCTGCTGCCGCAGGCCGACCGTGAACTGGCCGACGGCAAGGTCGACCTGGCCGTCGCGGACTACCGGCGCGTGCTGGCGATCGATCCCCTCAACGACCGTGCCCGCGCGGGCCTGCGCCAGGTCGACGCCGACCGGCGCCACGCCGTGCTGCTGGGCGAAGCGCGCGCCGCGCTGGAACGGAAGGATTACGACACGGCGAAGACGAAGCTGACCGCCATCCTGACGGAGCGCCCGACCTACGAACCCGCGCGGCAGTTGCTGGCGGAGGTGAACGAGAAGATCGCGGCGAATTCGCCCGAGGCGGCGCTGGCGGCCGCGTTCCGCACGCCCATCAACCTGGAATTCCGCGACGCGCCCATCAAGCAGATCTTCGAGGTCATCGCGCGCCACTCGGGCCTGAACTTCCTGTTCGACAAGGACGTCAAGACGGACCAGCGCGCGTCCGTCTTCCTGAAGAACAGCACGGTGGAAGCGGCCGTGTACTACCTCCTGATGACGAACCAGCTGGAACGCCAGGTCATGGACGGCAACACGATCCTGATCTACCCGAACATCGCGGCCAAGCAGAAGGAATACCAGGAGATGACGGT
>CBIHRX010000182.1:0-13475 GCA_966212555.1 uncultured Massilia sp. | reverse complement strand
CCTGGCCGAACATCACGTGCACGATCTGGAAGCGGCGGCCGATGATGAAGGCGCGCCGGAACAGCTTTTTCACTTCCTCGGGCGTCGCGTCGGTGGCGATGTCGAAGTCCTTCGGCTTCACGCCCAGCAGCAGGTCGCGCACGGCGCCGCCGACGACGAAGGCCTTGAAGCCGGCTTCCTGCAAGGTCTGCGTGACGCGCACCGCGTTGTTCGACACGAGCTTCGGATCGATGCCGTGCTGCTCCGGCCCGAGGATGACGGGTTCGGTCGGGTCGCGCTCGTCTTTGACGCCCAGGATTTTGCGGATGAATTTTTTAATCATTGAACAGGTGCAGTGAAGTCCAGCCGAGGGCGTTGGCGTGTTGGTTCAGTTTCTCGCTCGGGTTGGTCGCCACAGGGTGCGAGACGACCGACAGCAGCGGGATGTCATTGTGCGAATCGCTGTAGAACCAGCTGCGTTTGAAACTGTCGAACGGGCGGCCCAGGCCGTCCAGCCACGCGTGCATGTGCGTCACTTTGCCGTGGCCCTGCGTGGGCGTGCCGGCCAGCTTGCCGGTGGGGTGGCCGCGCTCGTCCAGTTCGGGGCGCGCGGCGATCAGGTGCTCGACGCCGAATTCCTGTGCGATCGGCGCCGTGACGAAGGCGTTGGTCGCCGTGATGATCGCCACGAGGTCGCCCGCGTCCTGGTGCTTGCGCACGAGGTCGAGGGCCTTCGGGCGGATCGCCGGCTTGACCACGTCGCGCATGTACTGCGCCTGCAGGTCCTTCAAATGGGCCGGATCGAAGGCCGCCAGCGTGCCGAGGGCGAATTCGAGGTACTCGACCGGATCCAGCGTGCCGGCGTTGTACTGCGCGAAAAAAGCGTCGTTGCGGCGCTGGTGTTCGGTGGCGTCGACGACTTTCTCACGCACGAGGAACTGGCCCCATTCGTAGTCGGAATCGATCGGCAGGAGGGTGTGGTCGAGGTCAAACAGCGCGAGGTCGTTCATTCTTTTGGTTCGGAGTGTGGACTGCCTGGATTGCCCTGAAGCAAGAGATCGCGCAGCAGCGGCACCGTGACGGGACGCTGTGTCTCGAGCGAATACTGGTCGAGCGCATCCAGCATGGTCGACAGGGAGCGCATGTCGCGCTTGAAATGGGACAGCAGATAGGGTAACACGCTGGCGGACAGCGTCAAACCGCGGGCCTCGGCGGCCTGCGTGAGGGCGGCGATCTTCTGGTCGTCGGACAGGCCGTGGATCTGGTACACGAGACCCCAGCCCATGCGGGTACGCAGGTCTTCGCGCACGGGCAGCACGGCCGGCGGCACGGGGCCCGTGCAGACCATGTAGGCGCCATGTTCGCGCACCTGGTTGAACAGGGCGAAGGCGTCGATCTGGCGTTGCGGCGAGAGCTGGTCGATGTCGTCGACGAGGTACAGGGAGACGTCCGGCGTCAATACGAATTCATCCGCACCGCCGTTGGCCGCGATGTAGCGCGCGCCATCGGTGGCGGCGAGGCCCTGCAGCAAATGCGTCTTGCCGGCGCCCGTCTCTCCCCACAGGTAGCAGAAATGCTCGCGCGATGCGCGCTGGGCGAACTGGTGCATCAAATGCGCCATTTCGGCATTTTCCCCTATCTGGAAGGTGTCGAGACTTTGCGCCGGCTCGGCGCCCAAATCGAGCACCAGCTGTTTCATGGCTCGGTTCTCATCCTGTCGTGTGCGTATGAACTAGGCATTATAAAAGCTGCTGCGCAGATAGTGGCGTTTCAAGTGACGGAATGCCACCATCAGCACGGCCGAGGCCGGCAACGCCAGCAGCACGCCCACGAAGCCGAACAGCTGGCCGAAGGCGAGCAGGGCGAAGATCACCGCCAGCGGATTCAGCCCGATGCGCTCGCCCACGAGGCGCGGCGTGAGGAAAAAGCCTTCGATCACCTGACCCGCACCATAGATGACGGCCACGGCGATCACGCCGCTCCAGTCGGAAAACTGCAGGATGGCGGCCGTCAGCGCCAGCACCAGCCCCAGGCCGTAGCCGAGATAGGGGATGAAGACGAGCAGCCCCGTCAATATGCCGACCGGCAGCGCCACCTCGAACCCGGCCAGCGCCAGCGCCGCCGAGTAGTACAGGGCCAGTACGAGCATCACGAGGAGCTGGCCGCGCAGGTATTGGGCCAGCAGGGCGTTGACTTCCAGGGCCATGCCCACCGTCTGGCGCACCCAGCGGCGCGGCACGGCGTGTTCCAGTTGCAGCAGCAGGCGGTGCCAGTCCAGCAGCAGGTAGAACAGCACGACGGGGATCAGGATCGCCGTGGCCAGCCAGCCGAGCAGGGCGCTGCCGCCCACGCGCGCGGACGCGAGCACCGTCGTCCAGATCTCGTCGCTGGACGTCATGATCTGCTGCGTGAGGATGGTGCGCAGGCTGCTGCCGTCCAGCTTGATGTGGATGCCCAGCTGCGCCAGCCGGGGCGACAGGATGGTGTCGACGCGGGCCAGCGCATCCGGGATCTGGGCCTGCAACAGCGGCAATTCCGTGCGCAGCACCGGTACGACGATCAGCACGAGGGCGATGACGGCCGCCAGGAACGCCAGGATCACGACGGCGACGGCGAGCGAGCGGGGCAGGTGGAATCTGCCCAGGCGCGTGCGTTCGAGCCGGTCGACGGCGCCGTTCAGGGCATAGGCGAGGATGGCGGCGGCGATGAACGGGGTGAGGATGGGCCCGAGGGCGTACAGCAGCAGACCGCAAGCGAGCCAGAGTGCCAACCAAAACGCTGACTGTTTTTGCTCCGGGCTGAGGGAAAAAGGCATGTTGTTGTTGTTCTGACCGTTAAAACGGTGCCGCGGCAGGCCGTTTTGATAAAATAATGGATTGACCGACTGGCCGCCGCCGGCCCATGCTGTCCTGGGACCAGTTGTCAACCGCCTACTATTTTACCGCCTCCGCTGCCAAATACCATGAGCCAACCATCTAATGTTTCTCTCTCCTACCGCGACGCTGGTGTCGATATCGATGCCGGCGACGCCCTGGTCGAAGCGATCAAACCTTTTGCCAAGCGCACCATGCGCGAAGGCGTGCTCGGCGGCATCGGCGGTTTCGGTGCGCTGTTCGAAATCAGCAAGAAGTACAAGGAACCGGTCCTCGTGTCCGGCACCGACGGCGTCGGCACCAAGCTGAAACTGGCGTTCGAACTGAACCGCCACGACACGGTCGGCATCGACCTCGTCGCCATGAGCGTCAACGACATCCTCGTGCAGGGCGCCGAGCCGCTGTTCTTCCTGGATTACTTCGCCTGCGGCAAGCTGGACGTGCCGACCGCGACCGCCGTCGTCAAAGGCATCGCCACCGGCTGCGAACAGGCCGGCTGCGCCCTGATCGGCGGCGAAACGGCCGAAATGCCGAGCATGTACCCGGACGGCGAATACGACCTGGCGGGCTTCGCCGTCGGCGCCGTGGAAAAATCGCAGATCATCGACGGCACCAAGATCGCCCCGGGCGACGTCGTGCTGGGCCTGGCCTCGTCGGGCATCCACTCGAACGGCTATTCGCTGGTGCGCAAGATCATCGAAGTGTCGAAGCCGGACCTGGAAGCCGACTTCCACGGCCGCAAGCTGTCCGACGCGCTGATGCAGCCGACCCGCATCTACGTGAAACCGCTGCTGGCGCTGATGCAGGCGATGGAAGTGAAGGGCCTCGTGCACATCACGGGCGGCGGCCTCGTCGAGAACATCCCGCGCGTGCTGCAGGATAACCTGACGGCCGTCCTGGACAGCAAGTCGTGGACCCTGCCGCCGCTGTTCCAGTGGCTGCAGCAGCACGGCGGCGTGGCCGACGCCGAGATGCACCGCGTGTTCAACTGCGGCATCGGCATGACCGTCATCGTCTCGAAAGAGAATGCCGACGCGGCCGAAGCCCAGCTGAAAGCGGCCGGCGAGACCGTGTACCGCATCGGCGAGATCCGTGCGCGCGGCGAAGGCCAGGCGCAGACGATCGTCGAATAAGCGGTTCTGCTTGCCATGACAACGGGGCGCCGCGGCGCCCCGTTTCTATTCCGGCGCCCGGATATGCGCCACCAGCCCCCCGCTCTCGCGCGGCGGTGCCCTGGTCACCAGGCTCACCACGACCAGCGCCAGCGCCCCCGCCGGCACGCCGAACACGCCCGCGGAGATGGGCGCGATGTGGAACCAGACGGCGTCGAGGCTCCCGCCCAGCATCGGATTCGTGTGCAGCATGTAGTAAATGCAGACGATGAATCCCGTCGCCATGCCCGCGATCGCGCCCGCGAAATTGGCCCGTTTCCAGAACACGCCCGCGACGAGCGCCGGGAACATGGTCGACCCCGCGAGCGAGAACGCGGCGCCGACGAGCGACAGGATATCGGCCGGCTTTTGCGACGCGACGTACGCCGCGATGAACGCGACCGCGAGCAGCAGCAGCTTGGAGATCGTCACGCGCTTCTGCGTGGAGGCGCCCGGGTCGACGATCTTGAAGTAGATGTCGTGCGACAGCGCGTTCGAGATCGCCAGCAGCAGGCCGTCCGCCGTGGACAGCGCCGCCGCCAGGCCGCCCGCGGCGACGAGGCCCGAGATTACGTACGGCAGGCCGCCGATCTCCGGCGTGGCGAGGGTGAGGACGTCGCCGTCGATCGCGATCTCGGCCAGCTGCACGATGCCGTCGCCGTTGACGTCGACGATGCTGATCAGGGGATTCGACTTGTCGACGTTGGCCCAGTACGAAACCCAGGTCGGCAGGGAATCGAAGCCCGTGCCGACGAGCGCCGTGTAGATGTCGTACTTGGCCAGCACGGCCAGCGCGGGCATCGTCAGGTAGATCAGCAGGATGAAGAACAGCGTCCAGAACACGGACACGCGCGTCTCGTGCACGGACGGCGTCGTGTAGGAGCGCATCAGGATGTGCGGCAGCGCCGCCGTGCCGAACATCAGGCAGAACACGAGGGATAGAAAATTGTTGCGGCGGATGTCGGATTCTTCCCGCGTCTTGCCGGGGAACGGTTCCGCGTGCGGTTCCGGCGGCTGGGCGCGCGCCAGGTTGGCGGCGCGCAGTTCGGTCCACACGCGCGCGGCTTCGTCCGCCGTGCGCGGATAGTCGAGCAGCGCGCGTTCCGCGCTGCGCACCTCGGTCAGCGGCGCGTTGCGGCCACGCGCCTTGTCCAGCCGGCGCTGCGCCTCGATCTTGCCCGCTTCCCAAGAGTGGGGCAGGGCGGCCACGCGTTTTTCGTAGTCGTCGGCGCGGGCGCGAAACACGGCGCGGACGTCGGCCTCGTGCGGGTCCGCCGCCAGCTGGGCTTCGCGCGCCGCCAGCTTGGGCAGCACGGAGCCGTACGCGACCTGCGGCACCGGGTTGCCCGCGAATTTCATCGACAGCCAGATCGTCGGGATCAGGAAGGCGACGAGGATGATGATGTACTGCGCGACCTGCGTCCACGTGATGGCGCGCATCCCGCCCAGGAACGAGCACACGAGGATGCTGGCGAGGCCGAGGAAGATGCCGACCGAGAAATCGACGCCCGTGAAGCGCGACGCGATCAGGCCCACCGCGTAGATCTGCGCGACGACGTACGTGAACGAGACGACGATCGTGGCGCCGACCGCCAGCGCGCGTACGATACTGCCCCGGCGCGTGCCGCTCTCGCCGCCGTAGCGGGCCGCGAGGAAATCGGGGATCGTGTACTGGGCGAAGCGGCGCAGGTAGGGCGCGATCAGCAGGGCGACGAGGCAGTAGCCGCCCGTCCAGCCCATCACGTAGGCAAGGGCGTCGAAGCCGTGCAGGTACAAGGTGCCCGCGAGGCTGATGAAGCTCGCGGCCGAGATCCAGTCGGCCGCCGTCGCCATGCCGTTGAACAGCGCCGGCACTCTCCGTCCCGCCACGTAGTATTCGGACACGTTCGACGTGCGGCTGACGACGCCGATGATCGCGTACAGGACGATCGTCGCGAACATGTACAGGTGGCCGATCCACTGGCGCGGCATGCCCTCGTGTTCGAGGATCGCCAGCGCGCCCAGGAACAGCGCGAAGCACAGCGTGAACCACAGGTAGTAGCGGGACAGGCGGCGGAAGTAGGAGCGGGTCTTGGCGGCGGTGCCGGTCATGGACGCTCCTGCAGCATGCGATCGAAGTCGCGGTCGAGGATGCGCATGCGCCAGGCGTACGCGCCGATGATGGCGAGGTAGGTGAGCGACGCGCCCTGCGCCGCGAGGTAGAACGACAGCGGCCAGCCGAACACGGACAGGTGCGCGAGGTCGCGTGCGAAGAACACGGTGCAGAAGCTCGTGGCCAGCCACAGCGCCAGCAGCAGCGCGATCAGGCGGCGCGCGCGCGCCCAGTGCGCGGCGCGCGCGGCGACGATGGCTTGTCGTTCGCGGTCGGGGTCAGAGGAAGAGGCGGTCTCGGTCGGCATCGGGGTCAAGCGTGACGGTGGGCGGGAAGGTCAGCCGGAACAGGCTGCCCGGGAATTTCTTGTGCGTGCTGCGCGGGTTGTTGAAGATCTCGATGTCGGCGCCGTGCTGCTGCGCGATCTCGCGCACGATGGCGAGACCGAGGCCTGAACCGGACGCGCTCGAACCGAGGATGCGATAAAAGCGTTCGAACACGCGGTGGCGCTCGGACGGCGCGATGCCGGGGCCCGTGTCCTCGACTTCCAGCAACGCCTGGTTGCCGTTGCCGACGCTGTTGCCAATATTTGTCCCGCGCACGCGCACCGTGACGCTGCCGCCGGGCGGCGTGTAGCGCAGCGCATTGTCGATCAGGTTCGACAGCAGCTCGCGCAGCATCATGGCGCTGCCGGCGATCTCCGGCGGGTCGCCGATGACTTCGTAGCCGAGGTCGATCTCTTGCGCGAACGAGGCCTGCACCCAGTCCTGCACGACGTCGCGCGCCAGGGCGGCCAGGTCGAGCGGTTCCAGCGTCTGGCCCGCGTGCGGCTGGTTTTCCGCGCGCGCCAGCGCCAGCAGCTGGTTCACGAGGCGGGTGGCCGATTCCGAGCTCTTGGCGAGCTGCTCGAGCGAGCGGTGGATCTCGTTCGCATCGACCTGGCGCAGCGCCAGTTCCGACTGCATGCGCATGCCGGCGAGCGGCGTCTTCATCTGGTGCGCGGCGTCGGCGATGAAGCGCTTCTGCGCGTCGATCGTGTGCGCGAGGCGCGCCAGCATGTCGTTCAGCGAGCCCACGAGCGGCGAGATCTCTTCCGGCACCTGGCGCGAATCGATCGGCGACAGATCGTCCGGCGGGCGCGCGCGGATGCGTTCCTGCAGCTGCGCGAGCGGCGACAGGCCGCGCGACAAGGCGAACCAGACCAGGGCCAGGATCACGGGCAGGATGATGAACTGGGGCAGGATCACGCCCTTGATGATCTCGTTGGCCAGCTGCGCGCGCTTGTCGAGCGTTTCCGCCACCTGCACGAGCGCGAGGCGCGGTTCCTGGGTGGCGTCCAGCAGCGGCTGCAAATTGACCCAGGCATAGGCGATGCGCACGGGCGTGCCGTGCAGGGTCTCGGTGCGGAAGTGCACGCGGCCGCTGCGTTCGGCGTCGTCGGGGTTCGGCAGCGGGACGTCGCGGTCGCCGTCGACGATCTCGCCGCGCGGGCCGCTGATCTGGAAATACACGCTGTCGACGTCGTCCGCGCGCAGGATGTCGCGCGCGGTGCCGGGCAGGCGCGCGACGACTTTACCGTCGACTTCCTTGACCTGCTGGGCGAGCACCGTGACGCTGTCTTCCAGCGCGTGGTCGAACGGCTGGTTCGCGATCGACTTCGCGACCAGGTACGTGATCGCGATGCTCATCGGCCATAACAGCAGCAGCGGGGCCAGCATCCAGTCGAGGATTTCGCCGAACAGCGAGTGCTGGATGCTCTCTTCCGGCTCGGGCCTGGGCGGGACGTAGAGTTCGTCGACCGGTTCCGTGACGGCGAGCGGATCCGGTCCGGCCGCGCGCCGCTTGAACCGTTTCACTTGTGGCCGCTGGTCGCTTCGGCGCTCTTGCGGGCGCTGTCGGCGTAACGTTCCAGGCAGTAGCCCAGTCCGCGCACGGTGGCGATGCGGATGCCGCCCGTCTCGATCTTCTTGCGCAGGCGGTGCACGTAGACCTCGATGGCGTTGTTCGACACCTCTTCGCCCCATTCGCACAGGTGGTCGACGAGCTGTTCCTTCGACACGAGGCGGCCCGTGCGCGCCAGCAGGATTTCCAGCAGGCCCAGCTCGCGCGCGGACAGGTCCAGCATCTGGTCGTTGATGTAGGCGCTGCGGCCGACCTGGTCGTACACGAGCGGGCCGTGGCGGATGACGGTCGAGCCGCCGCCCTGGCCGCGCCGGGTGAGGGCGCGCACGCGCGCTTCCAGTTCCGACAGCGCGAACGGCTTGGGCATGTAGTCGTCGGCGCCGGCGTCGAGGCCGCCCACGCGCTGCTCGATGGAATCGGCGGCCGTGAGGATCAGCACCGGCAGCAGCGAGCCGCGCGCGCGCAGGCGGCGCAGCACGTCGAGGCCGGACAGCTTGGGCAGGCCGAGGTCGAGGATCAGGAGATCGAACTCCTGGGTCGACAGCGCCGTGTCCGCGTCCTGGCCGTTCTTGACGCAATCGATGGCATAGCCGGACTGTCGCAAGGAGCGCGTCAGCCCATCGGCCAGTACGCTATCATCTTCGGCTAGTAAAATACGCATCTCTTCTCCCGGCTTTCGTTGTTCGACCTTGTTCGTTTGCTTATTGTGTGTGAAGTTTCGCAACATGTCGAATCGGTCAAGCGACGGTAAATATCGCTTGCCAAAACCACTGGGATTTTATACAGTACTTCCTATTGAAATCGCGCGAGCGGCCCACACCTTGGTTCACTCTAGGACAGAAAGAAAGTTATGGACGACAAAAAATCCGCAGTAAATGCAGCCGAGAAGGGCAAGGCGCTGGCAGCAGCCCTCGCGCAGATCGAAAAGCAATTCGGTAAAGGCTCGGTGATGCGCATGGATGCCAATGCGCCCGTCGAGGAAGTGCAAACCGTTTCGACCGGCTCGCTGGGCCTGGACATCGCACTCGGCGTCGGCGGCCTGCCGCGTGGCCGTATCGTCGAGATCTACGGTCCGGAATCGTCGGGTAAAACGACGTTGACCCTGCAGACCATCGCCCAGATGCAAAAGCTGGGTGGCACCTGCGCGTTCATCGACGCCGAGCACGCGCTGGACGTGACCTATGCGCAAAAGCTGGGCATCAAACTGGACGAGCTGCTGATCTCGCAGCCGGACACGGGTGAACAGGCGCTGGAAATCACGGACGCCCTCGTGCGTTCGGGCAGCGTCGACATGGTGGTCATCGACTCGGTGGCAGCCCTGACGCCGCGCGCCGAGATCGAAGGCGACATGGGCGACTCCCTGCCGGGCCTGCAAGCCCGCCTGATGTCGCAGGCGCTGCGCAAGCTGACCGCATCGATCAACCGTACGAACACCCTGGTGATCTTCATTAACCAGATCCGCATGAAGATCGGCGTCATGTTCGGCAGCCCGGAAACGACGACCGGCGGTAACGCGCTGAAGTTCTACGCCTCCGTGCGCCTGGACATCCGCCGTACCGGCTCGATCAAGACCGGCGACGAGGTGATCGGTAACGAAACCAAGGTCAAGGTTGTCAAGAACAAGATCGCGCCCCCGTTCAAGGAAGCGCACTTCGACATCCTGTACGGCGAAGGCACGTCGCGCGAAGGCGAGATCATCGACCTGGGCGTGGACAACAAGATCGTCGAGAAGTCGGGTTCGTGGTACAGCTATAACGGCGAGCGCATCGGCCAGGGCAAGGACAATGCGCGTATCTTCCTGAGGGAGCGTCCGGCACTGGCACGCGAGATCGAGAACAAGGTCCGCGCCGCCCTCGGCGTGCGCGAACTGCCGCCGGCTCCGGCCGGTGACGGTGCCGCCCAGCTGGCATCCGTCGGCGACGACGAGTAATCGTCCTCGATGGTGCGCCAGCAGCTGAGCCTCAAGGCTCGCGCGTTGAAGTATTTGTCGACGCGCGAGCACAGCCGGCTCGAACTGGCGCGTAAATTGTCCCGCTATGCGGAGGAGGGCGACGACGTCGAAGCCCTCCTCGATTTCCTCGAAAAGAACAACTGGCTGTCGCAGGAGCGGTTTGCCGAATCGCTGGTCCACCGGCGTGCCGGCCGCTACGGCAATGCCCGGGTGCTCGCCGAACTCCAGCAGCATGGCGTCGACGGCGACGCGTTCGATGAACTCAAGTCCGAACTGAAGGAATCCGAAACGGCACGGGCCCGCGAGGTCTGGCGCCGCAAGTTCGGCAGGGTTCCGCAGGATGCCGAGGAACGCAGCAAACAGATGCGCTTCCTGCTGCAACGCGGCTTTTCCCAGAGTGCGGTGCGTGCCGCGCTGAAGGGCGGCTACGACGAGGACGACCTCTGATCTCATCATTGTGAATGTCCGACTGTCGTCTTGTTTATGACGACAAGCTTGCGCTTTCGGCATCACAACTTCGCAACATCTTCCCTTATCTTCCCTGCAAAAACCCTTCTGTAACCGGGGAGACGGTGCACAGCCCGTTACCCTGTGCTAAACTTTCATGGTTTAAGCAGCGCCGCAAGAGCGGTTGTTGCCGTAGAAGCTGCGGCAACGTGCATCAGGCACAACGGCTGCAAATTTTTTCGCCGCATACCGGCATTGGTGTTTATGCCCCTGTCTCCACCCGCTCCGCGTAAGCCAAGGCACACGCGCGCCATTACCGTCGAAGCGTTCGCGCGCGACGATGGCCTGTGGGACCTCGACGCGTGCATCCGCGACACCAAGACGCATGACATTGCCCTGCCTTCCGGCCCCCGTCCGGCCGGCCTGCCGGTGCACGAACTCAAATTGCGGGTGACTATCGACCGCGACATGAACATCGTCGACGCCGAAGCCGCGTCCGATGCCGTACCCTATCCCGGTTTCTGCGACACCATCGCCCCTGCGTATAAAAAGCTCATCGGCTTGTCGCTGCTGAAACATTTCCGATTGCATCTGAAGGACCGCCTGTCCGGGGTACTCGGCTGCACCCACCTGACCGAACTCGCGCAAGTCCTGCCCACTGCGGCAATCCAGGCCTTCGCCGATGACGCGATGGCAAACCGCCCGACCGAAGGTTCGGCCGAGCGGCCTTATGAACTGGACCGCTGCCACGCGCTGCGCCTCGACGGCCCCGCCGTCGAAACGTATTACCCGCGCTGGGCTCTCAAGGCGGTGCCGGGGTAGTGTCGTCCGGAGTAGACTCCGGTTTTGTCGCTTTTTTATTCAACCGCATTTCTAAATCAGTAACAGAAGAAGGGAAGCCAGCATGAAAATCCATGAGTATCAGGGCAAAGAGATCCTCCGAAAATTCGGAGTGACCGTTCCGCGCGGCATTCCGTGCTTGTCGGTCGACGAGGCTGTCAAGGCAGCTGAAGAGCTGGGCGGTCCGGTCTGGGTGGTCAAGGCCCAGATCCATGCTGGCGGCCGCGGCAAGGGCGGCGGCGTGAAAGTCGCCAAGTCGCTGGAACAAGTGCGCGAATACGCGAACCAGATCCTCGGCATGCAGCTGGTGACCCACCAGACCGGTCCGGAAGGCCAGAAAGTCCGCCGCCTGCTGATCGAAGAAGGCGCCGACATCAAGAAAGAACTGTACGTGTCGATGGTCACCGACCGCGTCACCCAGAAGGTCGTGCTGATGGCCTCGTCGGAAGGCGGCATGGACATCGAAGAAGTTGCACACAGCAACCCGGAAAAGATCCACAACGTCGTGATCGATCCGAAAGTCGGCCTGACCGACGCGGATGCCGACGACGTCGCCCGCAAGATCGGCGTGCCGGAAGGCTCGATCGCCGCTGCCCGCGCCAACCTGCAAGGCCTGTACAAAGCCTACTGGGAAACCGACGCGTCGCTGGCTGAAATCAACCCGCTGATCCTGACCGGCGACGGTAAAGTGATCGCCCTGGACGCCAAGTTCAACTTCGACTCGAACGCCCTGTTCCGTCACCCGGAAATCGTCGCCTACCGCGACCTGGACGAAGAAGATCCGGCCGAAGTCGAAGCATCGAAATTCGACCTGGCCTACATCTCGCTGGACGGTAACATCGGCTGCCTCGTGAACGGCGCCGGCCTGGCGATGGCCACCATGGACACGATCAAGCTGTTCGGCGGCGAGCCGGCCAACTTCCTGGACGTCGGCGGCGGCGCAACCGCCGAGAAGGTCACGGAAGCCTTCAAGATCATGCTGAAGAACCCGGGCCTGAAAGCCATCCTGGTCAACATCTTCGGCGGCATCATGCGCTGCGACGTGATCGCCGAAGGCGTGATCACCGCTTCGAAGGCCGTGTCGCTGCAAGTGCCGCTGGTCGTGCGCATGAAGGGCACCAACGAAGACCTGGGCAAGAAGATGCTGGCCGACTCCGGCCTGCCGATCATCTCGGCCGACACCATGGAAGACGCAGCGAAGCAGGTCGTTGCCGCTGCAGCTGGCCAAGCCTAATTCGCAAAGGAAATAACATGTCGATTCTGATCAACAAAGACACCAAAGTCATCACCCAAGGTATCACCGGCAAGACCGGCCAATTCCACACCCGCATGTGCCGCGACTACGCGAACGGCCGTGAAGCGTTCGTCGCAGGCGTGAACCCGAAGAAAGCCGGTGAGGACTTCGAGGGCATCCCCATCTTCGCGAGCGTCAAGGAAGCCAAGCAGAACACGGGCGCGACCGTGTCGGTCATCTACGTTCCGCCGGCAGGCGCCGCCGCCGCCATCTGGGAAGCCGTCGAAGCCGAGCTGGACCTGGCAATCTGCATCACCGAAGGCATCCCCGTCCGTGACATGATGGAAGTCAAGGACCGCATGGCCAAGGCCGGTTCGAAGACCCTGCTGCTGGGCCCGAACTGCCCGGGCCTGATCACCCCGGACGAGATCAAGATCGGCATCATGCCGGGTCACATCCACAAGAAAGGCCGCATCGGCGTCGTGTCCCGTTCGGGCACGCTGACGTATGAAGCCGTCGGCCAGCTGACCGCACTGGGCCTGGGCCAGTCGTCGGCAGTCGGCATCGGTGGCGACCCGATCAACGGCCTGAAGCACATCGACGTGATGAAGATGTTCAACGACGATCCGGACACGGACGCCGTCATCATGATCGGCGAGATCGGCGGCCCGGACGAAGCCAATGCTTCGTACTGGATCAAGGACAACATGAAGAAGCCGGTCGTCGGCTTCATCGCCGGCGTCACCGCGCCGCCGGGCAAGCGCATGGGCCACGCCGGCGCGCTGATCTCGGGCGGTGCCGATACCGCCGAAGCCAAGCTGGAAATCATGGAAGCTTGCGGCATCAAGGTCACCAAGAACCCGTCGGAAATGGCTCGTCTGCTGAAGGCGATGCTGTAATCCTTCGGATTCCGGTTTAATGAAACGGGACGCTGCGGCGTCCCGTTTTTTTTGGCTATGTTCGCGCTAGTTATGTGAACTGAAATTCGTTGCAAAGGTCTTACGTA
>CBIHRX010000181.1:0-13520 GCA_966212555.1 uncultured Massilia sp. | reverse complement strand
GGCGTCTCGTGGCCGGCGCTGGAGCGGCCGTCGTCCCCGGCCGGTACGAGGCCCGCGATGAGGGTCAGGTGCGAGGGGTCCGTGCGCAGCACCAGTTTCGGTTCGACGAGTACGCGGTTCGGCCCCACGTTCCAGCCGGCGTAGATGCCGTGCCCGGTGCCGGGAAGCGGCGGCAAGGCCGCGCTGTGCACGCGGCCGGCCGCGGTCTCGCTCCAGCCGGGGAAGGCCAGCGCGGCCAGCTGGGCCGGGGTGGGCAACGGTTGTGCGCCCGCGCCGAGGCCAGGCGCGCACGCCGACAGCATGGCCGCGCCCAAGGCAGCGCGGCGTAACGAAAGTACCGACGCCATCAATTCTTCTTGCCGTTCCAGACGTCCAGCATGTCTTGCGAACCTTGCGAACGGATGCCGTTGTCCTGCAGGACGCCCTCGGTGGCGTCGACCATCGCCTGGCGCGGCAGGACCATCGTCTCGCCCAGGCGCTGGTCGAAGCGCAGCACGACGAGGTCGTCCTTCAGGTCGCGCAGCAGGGCCACCAGGTGGCGCAGGCTGGTTACCTTCACGCCGTTGATGGAGTCGACGACGGAGCCGAAGCGGTTGCTGTAGCCCGTCACGAGCTTGTGCGGGAAGAACGGCGAGCTGACGACGACGAGTTCCTCGCGCTGCGCGTCCGGCTCGTCGCCGCGGCGCGTCACGAGCGGGCTGGCGTTGAAGCCGTACGCGTTCAACACCTGCGCGTTAGCGCTCATGAAGGACAGGTATTCGGCCGTGGCGCGCGAGAACACGATCGGGCCGTACACGAAGTACGACGGGTAGTCGCCGTCCAGCGGCGGGATCAGGAGGGCGCGCGGGCCGTTCACCGGCACCTGCACCTGCATGGTCTTGCCGGCGCGGACGATGGTGAGCGGCACCTTGCCGTTCTTCGCGACCTGCTGCACGCGGTACTGGAAGCGCACGCGCAGATTGGGTCCGAGCCTGACCATGCCCTGGTCGTCGATGGGGTAGTCGCCGATGCGCGTGATGACGTCCCATTCCTTCAGCGGATACGCGGCATCGCCGCGGTATGGACGGTGCACGACGACGCCGTCGACGGACTTGTCGAGCTTGAGGTACTGGCGCAGGACCGGGTTCTCCAGCGTCTGGATGTCGTCCAGCAGCAGCGGCTTGCCGTCGTAGCGGCCGTCGGCCACGTCGCGCAGGAACAGTTCCACTTCCTCGTTCGGGATCACGTAGCCGATGTTCTGGGCGTTCGCCGCCACCGAGAACGCGAGGCCCACCATCTTGTCGCCGTCGATCACCGGGCCGCCGCTGTTGCCGGGGTTGATGGGCGCGTCGATCTGCACGCGCAGGCCCGCGCTGCCGTAGCCGTAGGAGACGAATTCGACGCGCGAGACGATGCCCTTGGTGACGGACAGCGACGTGCCGCCCATCGGATAGCCGTAGGCCATCACGGCTTCGCGCACGTCCGGCAGGACACTCGTGCGCTTGACCGGGTGGTGCTTGTCGAAGAACGATTCGTCGTCCAGCTTCAGGAGGGCCAGGTCCATGCCGCGCGCGATCGCGACGACGGTGGCGCCGACCTTGTCGCCGTCCTGGCTCGCCTGCACCTGCACCTGGCTCGCATAGCCGACGACGTGGGCGTTGGTGAGGATCCGCTTGCCCTCGATGACCACGCCCGATCCCGTGATGTCCTGCGGCGTCGCCTTGGTCCAGGGCTTGAACGGGTCCGGCCGGCGCAGGGTGCTGAAGATCTTCACGACCGAGTTCTCGACGGCCGGCGATACGGCCGGCGCGGCTGTCGGCGGGGCGGTGGCCAGGCTGGCTTCCTGGGCCTGGAGCGTGCAGCTGGCCAGCGCGATCGCGGCGGCCGCCGCAAGGCGGACGATCTTCATGAATTCCCTGTTTTGGTGAACAAATGTGACATGCAAGCGTTGCCGTCGCAATATACACGGTGCTTAAGTGTAAAAATGCGCGAATTCTCACGCGTAACGAATCAGTAATGTCGTGTTGCATTCGGGCGTAATGACGCATGCATACGCGAGGTGTCCGACTTCCCCGTCGCGGACACCGTCCGGACAGTCGCGGACACCGCAAACGGCCGCAACGCGCGCAAATCCGCCGCCTGCCGCGTGGCATGAAGATTGCCTATTCAAAACGTCAACTTGCTGCTAAGGTGCATCCGCTTCATCACCCCGCAGTAAAAAAAGGAGCGGCTCGCCATCCGGGCCGCTGACCAAAAAGAAGTGTGTGATTTCAGGAGAACCCATGGAACGCCGTACCTTCCTTAAAATCGGTGCCGGGACCGCCGGTGCCATGCTGGTGCCCGTCTTCGGCAACGCCATCGCCGCCGAGGAGCTCTTGAGCGCGATGCCCGTCGCGGCCAAGAAGGCGCTGGCCGACGTCGCGCTGAACGCCGCCACCAAGGCCGGCGCGAGCTATTGCGACGTGCGCATCGGCCGCTACCTCAACCAGTACATCATCACCCGCGACCTGAACGTCGAGAACGTGACGAACACGGAATCGGCCGGCGTCGGCGTGCGCGTGGTGTGCAACGGCGCGTACGGCTTCGCCGCCACCAACGACATGACGCCGGACGGCATCGCGGGCGCGGCGCGCCAGGCGGTGGCGATCGCCAAGGCGAACGCGAAGCTGCAGTCCGAGCCGGTGCGTCTCGCAGCGGTCAAGGGCGTGGGCGAGGTGTCGTGGGCGACGCCGATCGTCAAGGACTGGCGCGCGGTGCCGATCAAGGACAAGGCCGAGCTGCTGATCGCGGCGAACAAGGCGGGCATGGACGCCGGCGCGAGCTTCATGCAGTCGATGCTGTTCCAGGTACAGCAGCAAAAGTATTTCGCCTCCACCGACGGTTCGTACATCGACCAGGACCTGCAGCGCCTGTGGGCGCCGTTCTCCGCGACCGCGGTCGACAAGGCCAGCGGCAAGTTCCGCTCGCGGAACGGCCTGTCGGCGCCGGTGGGCATGGGCTACGAATACCTGGATGCGAAGCCGGAGCACAGGATCAAGGCGGCGGGCGGCGTCGCCACGCTGTACACGAAATCGTACGACATCGTCGCGGACGCGCGGGCCGCGGGCCGCGACGCCAAGCGCAAGCTGACGGCGAAATCGGTCACGCCGGGCAAGTACGACCTGATGCTGTCGCCCGAGCACCTGTACCTGACGATCCACGAATCCGTCGGCCACCCGACCGAGCTCGATCGCGTGCTGGGCTACGAGGCGAACTACGCCGGCACCAGCTTCGCCACGCTGGATAAATGGGAGTCGAAGTCGTTCAAGTACGGCTCGCCCCTGGTGAACATCGTTGCCGACAAGACCACGCCGGGCTCGCTGGGCAACGTCGGTTTCGACGACGAAGGCGTCAAGACCAAGCGCTGGGACCTGATCAAGGATGGTGTCCTCGTCAGCTACCAGGCCACGCGCGACCAGGCGCACATCATCGGCAAGGAAGAATCGGACGGCTGCTCGTACGCGGACAGCTGGAGCAATGTCCAGTTCCAGCGCATGCCGAACGTCTCGCTGCAGGCCGGCCAGAAGAAACTGACGCCGGACGAGATGGTCAAGGACATCAAGAAGGGCATCTACATCGTGGGCGAGGGTTCGTTCTCGATCGACCAGCAGCGCTACAACTTCCAGTTCGGCGGCCAGCTGTTCTACGAGATCAACAACGGCAAGATCGGCCAGATGCTGGAAGACGTGGCGTACCAGTCGAACACGCAGGACTTCTGGAATGCGTGCACGGCGATCTGCGACGAGCGTGACTGGCGCATGGGCGGCTCCTTCTTCGACGGCAAGGGCCAGCCTCCGCAGATCAGCATCGTGTCGCACGGGTCGTCGACCACGCGCTTCAACGGCATCAACGTCATCAACACCGCCCGCAAGATCGGCTAAGGGGACCCGAGATCATGACCATCCTGACCCAGGAACAAACCAAACATATCAGCGACCGCGTCCTCTCGTTCTCGAAGGCCGACGAATGCATCGTCACCGTGAGCGGCAGCCGCAACGGCAACATCCGCTTCGCGCGCAACCAGGTCTCCACCGCCGGCCTCGCGGACGACACCAACATCGCGGTGACGGTCGCTTTCGGCAAGCGCCAGGGTACCGCCACCATCAACGAGTTCGACGACAAGTCGCTGGAAAAAGTCGTGCGCCGCGCCGAGGATCTCGCGCGGCTCGCGCCGGAGAATCCGGAATTCATGCCGGCCGTCTCGAAGCAGGACTACAAGGCCTCGCAGACCTTCAGCGCGAAGACGGCCGCCATCGACCCGGAATTCCGCGCCCAGACCGCAGCGTACGCGATCGAGGCCTGCAAGAAGAACAAGCTCGTGGCCGCCGGCTTCTTCACGGACGGTAACCAGTTCTCCAGCGTGGCCAACTCCAACGGCGTGTACGGCCACCAGCAGCAGACGAGCCTCGATTTCACCTGCACCGTGCGCACGGAAGACGGCCGCGGCTCCGGCTGGGTCAAGCGCTCGGCCACCGACGCGAACAAGTTCGACGCGCGCGAAGCGGCCGACGTCGCGATCGAAAAGGCGCTGCGTTCCGTCGACGCGAAGGCGCTGGAACCGGGCCGCTACACCGTGATCCTGGAACCGGCCGCCACGTCCGAACTGCTCGGCTACATGCTGTTCGGCTTCGACGCGCGCCAGACCGACGAAGGCCGCAGCTTCCTGTCGAAGAAGGGCGGCGCCTCGCGCCTGGGCGACAAGCTGTTCGACCAGCAGGTCAACATCTGGGCCGACCCGTGGAACCCGGACGTGCCGGTGCTGCCGTGGGACACCGAGAACCTCATCGCGCGCAAGCGCATGGACCTGATCAAGGACGGCAAGGTCAACGCGCTGAACTACTCGCAGTACTGGGCCAAGAAGAAGGGCGTGCCGGCGACGGCCACGCCGGGCAACATCATCATGGCCGGCACCGACAAGTCGACGGCGGAGCTGATCGCCAACACGAAGAAGGGCGTGCTCGTGACCCGCACGTGGTACATCCGCATGGTCGACCCGCAATCGGTGCTGCTGACGGGCCTGACCCGCGACGGCACGTTCTACATCGAGAACGGCAAGATCAAGTACCCGATCAAGAACTTCCGCTTCAACGAGAGCCCCGTCACGATGCTCAACAACATCGAGGAGATCGGCAAGCCGGTCGTCATCGGTGGCGACGAGGTGCCGTTCCAGATGCTGATTCCGCCGATGAAGGTACGCGACTTCAACTTCACGTCGCTGTCGGACGCCGTGTGATGAATCATGGTGGGCACGGGGTGCCCACCCTACGTCCGATCCGGTAGGGTGGGCATTTGAGGCCGCGGGCCTCAAATGAAACGAGCCCACCATTGCATGAACGGCACATGGAGAAACAATGGAACGCCGTACCTTCCTCAAAATCGGAGCCGGCACGGCCGGCACCCTGCTGGTCCCCGTGTTCGGCAACGCGATCGCCGCCGAGGAACTGCTCAATCCCCTCGCACTGAGCTTCAAGAAATCGCTGGCCGACACCGCGATGGACGCCGCGAAAAAGGCGGGCGCCTCGTACTGCGACGTGCGCATCGGCCGCTACCTGAACCAGTACATCACCACGCGCGACCTGAACGTCGAGAGCGTGACGAATACCGAATCGACCGGTGTCGGCGTGCGCGTCATCGCCGCCGGCGCCTACGGCTTCGCCGCGACGAACTCGCTGACCCCGGACGCCGTCGCCGGCGCCGCGCGCCAGGCCGTCGCCATCGCGAAGGCCAATGCGAAGCTGCAGACGGAACCCGTGCAGCTCGCGCCCGTGAAAGGCGTGGGCGAAGTCGCGTGGGCCACGCCGATCAGGAAGGATTGGCGCAGCGTGCCCGTCAAGGACAAGGCCGACATGCTGATCGCCGCGAACAAGGCGGGCCTCGCGGCCGGCGCCAGCTTCATGACGGCGAACCTGTTCCAGGTGAACCAGCAGAAGTACTTCGCCTCGACCGACGGCTCGTACATCGACCAGGACATCCACCGCCTGTGGGCCCCGATCAACGCGACCGCCGTCGACAAGGCGACCGGCAAATTCCGCTCGCGCGCGGGCCTGGCGCCGCCGGTCGGCATGGGCTACGAATACTTCGACGCGAAGCCGGCGCACAAGGTGCGCGCGGCCGGCGGCGTGGCCACGCTATACAACGGTGGCTACGACATCGTCGAGGAAGCGAAGAACGCGGGCCGCCAGGCACGCGAGAAGCTCACGGCGAAAAGCGTGGATCCGGGCAAGTACGACCTCGTGCTGGCGCCGGAAAACCTGTTCCTGACGATCCACGAATCCGTCGGCCACCCGACGGAGCTGGACCGCGTGCTGGGCTACGAAGCCAATTACGCCGGCACGAGCTTCTGCACGCTGGATAAATGGGAATCGCGTAAGTTCAACTTCGGCTCGAAGATCGTCAACTTCACGGGCGACAAGACGGCGCCGGGATCGCTGGGCGCCGTCGCCTACGACGACGAGGGCGTGCCGGCGAAGCGCTGGGACATCATCCGTGACGGCATCCTCGTCAACTACCAGGCCACGCGCGACCAGGCGCACATCATCGGCGAAAAGGAATCGCACGGCTGCTCGTACGCGGACAGCTGGAGCAAGGTGCAGTTCCAGCGCATGCCGAACGTGTCGCTCGTCCCCGGTAGGCAGAAACTGACGCCGGACGAGATGGTCAAGGACGTCAGGAAGGGCATCTACATCCTCGGCCGCGGCTCCTACTCCATCGACCAGCAGCGCTACAACTTCCAGTTCGGCGGCCAGCTGTACTTCGAGATCAAGGACGGCAAGATCGGCCAGATGCTGGAAGACGTGGCGTACCAGTCGAACACGCAGGACTTCTGGAATGCGTGCACGGCGATTTGCGACGAGCGCGACTGGCGCATGAGCGGCTCCTTCTTCGACGGCAAGGGCCAGCCGAGCCAGGTGAGCGCCGTGTCGCACGGCACGTCGACCACGCGCTTCAACGGCATCAACGTGATCAACACGGGCCGCAAGATCGGCTGAAGAGCATGGCGACGTACGACTTCTACTTCACGCGGCTGACGTACGAGTCGGGCGACTGGGACGTGGACCAGCGCATGCCCAGCAACGTCCTGAACTCGCTCGTCGAGTACACGACGTTGCGGGTCGATACCGCCGAGCGCATCGTCGCACTGGCCGACCCCAAGATGCTGGAAGCGCCGTTCTGCTACCTGGCCGGCCACAAGCTCGTGCAGTTCACCCCTAGCGAGCGGCGCAACTTCGAGCGCTACGTGAAGGGCGGCGGCTTCGTGTTCGTGGACGACTGCAACCACGATATCGACGGGCTGTTCGCCAAATCGTTCGAGGCCGAGATGGCGCGCATCTTCGGCCCCAAGGCGCTGCACAAGATCCCGAATAATCACCGCCTGTATTCCAGCTTCTTCCACTTCGACGGCCCACCCAACACGGCGGTGGAACTGAACGGCTGGGGCGACGATCTCGTGCACGAATACCTGCGCGCCATCGAAGTCAATGGCCGCATTGGCGTGCTGTACTCGAACAAGGACTACGGCTGCGAGTGGGACTACGACTTCCGCAACAAGCGCTGGCTCGCGGTCGACAACACGCGCTTTGCAGTCAACATCATTCAATACGCGTTAGGAGCATGACTACAGTGGCAGAAACGGCATGGACTGAGAACGAGATCGCCGACCTGGCGGCGAAGGTGGACGCGCTCAAGGCGAGCATGGGCCGCGTGATCATCGGCCAGCGCGACGTGATCGACCTGCTGGTGACGTGCCTGCTGGGCGGCGGCCATGCGCTCGTCGAGGGCGTGCCGGGCCTCGGCAAGACGCTGCTCGTGAAATCGCTGGCGCAGGCGACGGACATGCAGTTCCGGCGCGTGCAGTTCACGCCCGACCTGATGCCGTCCGATATCGTCGGCACCGAGATCCTGGAAGAAGACCAGGCCACGCGCCAGCGCGTGTTCCGCTTCCAGCCCGGGCCCGTGTTCACGCAGGTGCTGCTCGCGGACGAGATCAACCGCGCGCCGCCCAAGACGCAATCCGCCCTGCTGGAAGCGATGCAGGAACGCAGCGTGACGTTCGCCGGCCATACCCATAAACTGCCGAAGCCTTTCTTCGTGCTCGCGACGCAGAACCCGATCGAGCAGGCCGGCACGTATCCGCTGCCGGAGGCGCAGCTCGACCGCTTCCTGCTGCGCATCGACGTCGGCTACCCGACCGAGGATGAAGAAATGGTGATGGTCGGCGCGACGACGCACGCCGGCCTGCGCGACGCGGAGCCCGCCATGGACCTCGAGACGCTGCTGCGCCTGCAGCTGCTCGTGCGCGACATCGAGATCTCGGATGCCATGCTGCGCTACGCGACGCGCCTCGTGCGCGCGACGCGCCCGGCCGATTCGCCGGTGGACGCGATCCGCAAGCACATCGGCTGGGGCGCCGGCCCGCGCGCCGGCCAGGCGCTCGTGCTGGCAGCGAAGGCCCGCGCGTTGATGCACGGCCGCCTGGCCGTCACGCGCGACGATATCGGCGCGATGCTGCTGCCCGTGCTGGCGCACCGCGTGCTGCGCAACTTCGAGGCCGAGGCGGACGGCGTCGCCATCGCGGACATCCTCGCCGCGCTGCATGCCGGTATCCGGGCCGAGTAAACGTGCTGGCTTCATCGGCGCTCGTCGCGCACACGACCAACCTCGACCTCGTGGTGCGCCACGTGCTGGCGGGGCTCGGCCACGGCATCCACGCCGGGCGCGAGCGGGGCGCCGGTGTCGAGTTCTCGGAATACCGGGCCTATGCGCCCGGCGACGAGTGGCGCCGCGTCGACTGGAAACTGCTGGCGCGCGCCGACAGGTACTACGTGCGCGAGGCGGAGCGCGACAGCCACGTCGCGGTCTGGCTCGTGCTGGATGCGACGGCGTCGATGGCGGAACCCAGCCGCAACGTGGAAGGGCTCACGAAGCTGCAGTACGCGCGCGTGCTGCTCGCCTGCGTGGCCGCCATCGCCCAGCGCCAGGGCGACGCGTTCGGCGTCGTCGTATGCAAGGGCGAGCGCGCCGATTTCCTGCCTGCCGCGCGCGGGCCGCGCCAGCTGCAGCGCGTGCTGGCGCGCCTGAACGGCGTCGAGGCGGACGGCGCGCTGCCCGGTGCCGACACGCTGCGCGCCAGCCTGCATTTCAGCCGTGCACCCGGCGTCGTGTGCGTGGCCAGCGATTTCCTCGACTGGCCGTCGCCGCTGTCCGACGCGCTGCTGCGCCTGCGCCGCATGCGCCACGACGTGCGCGCCCTGTGCCTGCACACGCAGGCCGAGGCGGATGCCGCGTTCGACACGGCACCCGCCTACCGCGACCCCGAGCACGACGGTGCCGTCTACCGCTTCGGCCGCGACGTGCGGGAGGCGTACATCCGCAACCGCGCGGCGCACTTCGACGAGGTCGTACGCGCGTGCCGCAAGAACGACGTGCCGCTGGTCCAGGCCCGCATCGAGCAGGCGCCTGGTGAGGTCCTGCGCGCCTGGTTACGGGGAGTGCGCGCCGCATGAATGGAATGAGCTTGTGGTGGTGGGCGCTGCCGGTCGTGCTGCTGCCCATCTTGTGGCACCGGCAAAAGCGTGCGCAGACGAAGACGTCGCTGCTCGCGTCCGCGCGTTTCCTGCCGGCGGCGGAACCGAAGCTGCAGCGTGTGTGGCGCTGGCACGATGTCGTCCTGATGCTGCTGCGCTGCCTGCTGCTCGCGACCCTGGTCGCGCTGCTGGCGGACCTCGTGCTGGCGTGGCGCGGCGACACGGTGCTGGTCGTGCCGGGGACGCCGCCGGCGGCCGTCGACAAGGAGGCCGGGCAGCGAGTCACGCTGCCCGATCGCGATGCCGTGACGTGGCTGCACGCGCACGAACGCGAATTCGAGCCGGGCGCGCGCCTGGCCGTTGTCGGCGATGCCGTCATGCCGGCCGTGCTGCCGCGCTTCCGTCACGCCGTCGAGTTGCGCACGGCGCCGGCACCCGTTACGCCGGCCGGGCGCCATGTCGCCGTGTTCAGCGACCGTGCGGATGCGTGGCGCCGGCTGTTCGCGGCGGCCGAGGGGGCGTGGCATATCGTCGTCGATGCCGCGCCCGGTCCGCGCACGGAACTCGTCGTGTGGGACCGGTCCGATGCCCCGCCTG
This sequence comes from uncultured Massilia sp., assembly GCA_966212555.1. Lineage (GTDB taxonomy): Bacteria > Pseudomonadota > Gammaproteobacteria > Burkholderiales > Burkholderiaceae_D > Telluria. The sequence goes on along the minus strand of CBIHRX010000181.1, from coordinate 3,381 downwards.
CCGGCCTGCGCGCGCCGCTGTGGTGGGTCGCCGACACGACCGCGTTTCCCGAACTGGCCAAGGCCGCCCACGCCGACAGTCCGCGTGGCCGCCTGTGGCATGCAGGGCCGCCGCACGACCCCGATGGCGCGCGTGCCCTGTTCGCCGCGTGGCAGCGCCAGCACCTGGGCGCGCAGCCGTACACCTCACCCGCGCAGGCACTCGTGCCGGATGCCGCCGCGCCGGCCGGACCGGCTTCCGGCGCGCTGCGCTACTGGCTGGGTCTCGCGCTCGTCGTACTGTTCGCACTTGAAAGGATCGTCACCCATGTCCGGCGCCGTTGATCTTGCGCGGCGCTTGTGGCGCGCCGCGCGGCTGCGCCGGGCCGGCCTGTGGGCGCTGGGCGCCGTGCCCTGGCTGCTGTTGCGGTCCGGCCCGGGCCTGCTGGCCTGGTCCGCATTCTGCGCGTGGGATGGCCTGCACCTGCAGCGCCGCGTCGCGCACGGCTGGGCGCACTGGATCGACGGTGCCGTGCCCGAGATGGAAGACAGCGCCGCGCTGCTGGCGCAGGAACCGGAAACGCCCGTCGCGCGCCTGCAGCGCGAGCGCCTGCTGAAGCGGATCGACGCCGCGCTGCCGCCGCGCCGCCTGCGCGCGATCGTGGCGGCGCACGTGCCGTTCGGCTGGGCGTGGCTGCTCGCGAATCTTGCGCTCGCGGGCCTGGCGTGGGGGGCGGCCCTGCTGCCGCATGCGGCCGGTCCGCAGACTGCCACCGATGCGGCGGGCCGTCCGGCTGCCGCGCCCGCAACGCACGCGGGGCTGGTCGTGAAGCTGGCGCCGCCGTCGTACACGGGCGTCGCGCCGTCGTCGTCCGCACCCAAGGACGCGCAGGTGCCGGAACAGACTGCCGTCGAGTGGTGCCTGGACGACCCGCAGGAAGCGGCCGAAGCGATCGAACTGAGCGATGGCCAGACCCTGCACGCGGGCACGCAATGCGCGCGCTGGACGGCGACGGAATCCATCTTCTGGCGCTGGCGCGGCACGCGCTACACGTTGAAGGTGATCCCGGACCAGCCGCCGGAAATCGCGATCACGCAGCCGAACGACATGGCGAAGGACTTGCCGCGCGATGCGAAGAACGCCGTCATCACCGTCACCGTCACGGACGACTACCGCGTCCAGCAGGCGACCTTGCACCTGACCCTGGCGCGCGGCAGCGGCGAGAACATCCGTTTCAGCGACCGCGAACTGCCGCTGCCCGCATCGACCGACCCGCGCCGGCGCAGCTGGACGAAGGACTGGCTGCTGACGGACCTCGGCATGGAGCCGGGCGACGAGTTGTACTTCTTCGTCCGGGCGGTCGACAACGCGGCGCGGCCCCACACGGTGCAATCGCCCACGGTCACGCTGCGCCTGCCCGCGCCGCCGTCCGAACAGGATGAAGAGACGACGGCGCTGCCCACGCTCGTCAAGCCGGAAAGCCTGCGTAGCCAGCGCCAGGTGATCATCGATACCGAGCAGCTGGTGGCCGACATGCGCGCCAAAAAAATGCGCGACGAAGAGGTGCGCGAGCGCAGCGAAGGCATCGCCGCCGACCAGGCCGCGCTGCGCCGCCGCTACGGCCAGTTCCTCGGCGAGGAATCCACCTTGTTTGGCAAGGACGACGACCACGACGATGATCATGGCCACGGCGCGGGCGCAAAACTCGATGTGCTGCACGAATTCGGCCACGCGCACGACTCGGTCGAGAACGCGACCTTGTTCGACGACGCGACGAAAAAACTGCTGCGGCGCGCGCTGTCCGCGATGTGGGATGCGGAAAAGGCGCTGCGCGCCATCACCCCGAAGACGGCGCTGCCGCCCGAGTACAAGGCGCTGGAAGCGATCAAGGAATTGCAGCAGTCGGAACGCATCTATCTGCACAAGACGGCGTTCGCGCCGCCGGCCATCAAGGAGGACAAACGGATGAGCGGCGACCTGGCCGGTGCGGCCAGCTACAAGCGCGCGCAAGCGGATGCCGCGGAGATCGTGCCGGCGAACCTGCGCGACCTCGTGCAGGCGCTCGGCGGCGACGGTCCGCTGCCCGCGCTGTGGACGCGCACGGCGCACGACTGGGTGCGCGAGCGCATCGCGGACGACGAGCAGCGGCTGGCGGCGCAGCGGGCGATCCAGGACGTGGCCGACGGCAAGCCGGCCGCGCGCGCGCAACTGGCCGCGTGGCTGCGCGGCGGCGTGACGGATGCGCCGGTACTGCTGCAGGCGCGGCCCGTCGTCGAGACGCCGTTCGCGAAGGCGCTGCGGGGAGGCTCGCGATGATCGCCATCGTTGCCGTCGTCATCGGCGTGTTGGCCGCGCTGGCGTATGCGGCGCGCCGGCACTGGATCGACGCCGTGCTGGCCCTGGTCTCGGGCGTGGCGCTGGCGGGCACCGTCGGCGACTTTACCTTGCCGGGCGAGGCGGGGACCACGCTGACGGTCGACGCGGCCGACCCGCCGCGCACCCTGGCCGGCGTGCGCACGTTGCGCCTGTCCGGCGACGGCTTGCGCGCGGCCGAATGGGACGATTTGCCGGCCCGTCCGCTCGACTGGCAACGACCCGACACACCGGCAATCGATCTCGACTTCCCGCGCACGATCGCGCTGGGCCGCGTGTTCACGCTGGCCGTGCACCGTTCGTGGTCCGCGCCCGGCCGCCTGCAGCTGCTGGCGGAGAACGGCCAGGTGCTGGCCGAAGCGAAGGGCGAGGGCGACCTCGCCGTGCAATGGCTGCCGCCCGTCGCGGAGCGGCTGGTCTTGCGAGCGCGCCTGCTGGACGCCGCCGGCAAGGTCGTCGACGAGGGCCCCGTGCCGTTCACCGTGACGCCCCCTGCGCCGTTGCAGGTGCGGGGCCGGTTCGGCGCGCCGTCGTTCGACCTGCGCGTGCTGGACGACCTGCTCGCGGCCAGCGGCGCCGTCATCGACTGGCAGGTCGAACTGGGCAAAGGACTGGAACGCGCCGAGACGGCGCGCACGCAAATGGACGCGCCGGACCTGGAGGTCGTCGACGCGGCCTGGTTCGAGCGCGCGGGAGCAGGCACCCGCGATGCGCTGCTGGCCCGCGTGGCTGGCGGCGCGCGGCTGCTCGTGCTGGGCGCGAACGCGCGCGATGCCGGCACGTGGGCGAGCAGCGTGCAGTTGCCGCTGGCGCCGCAGCCGGCCAACAAGACTGTCGGGACGGTGCTGCCGATGGCGTCCAGTGGCTTGCATCCGAACGGCGACCGTGCCGGCGAGTGGACAGGTCAAGACGGCTTGTGGACGCGCGATTGGAAAGACGGCCGCATCGCCTGGCTGGGCGTGGGCGACTGGCACCGCCATGCGATCGCGCAGCCGCGCCAGCTGGCGCTGTGGTGGCAGGACATCCTTG
>CBIHRX010000180.1:0-13561 GCA_966212555.1 uncultured Massilia sp. | reverse complement strand
AGGAACCGCCGAACGCCGCCATGAAGAAGTTGTCGCACAGCGTGAACTCGCGCGCGATCTGCCACAGGCCCAGGTTCTTCGACGTCTCGCCGTAATGCCCCATCGTCAGCGCGCCGTTGTCGCCCCACGCCACGAAGCCGTCGTTCCTGCCGCCGTTGATCTGCATCTGGTTCTGGTAGAACAAATGCCACAGGTCGCGCGTGATGATCGCTTCCGGCAGCGGCTTGCCGGCAGCATCCGTCAACCTGAAAGGCGCATTGGGAAGATGCTGGATGTCGTCTTCCCTGATCAGGTAATCCTTGCCGCCGATGTTCTGGCGCGCCGGCACCATGCCGCCCCAGATCTTAGGCAGTTCCGGCAGGACGCTGCCGTCGCGGTCCTTCTGCGGGACGGCGTTCGCCGGCAGCGGTTGCGCGAGACCCGGAAAATCCGCGAACAGGTTGTTGAAGCTGCGGTTCTCCAGGTAGATCACGACGACGTTCTTGACGTGCGCCTTCAGCTTGGCATCCAGCGAGCCCGCGACCGGCTTCACGGCCTTGGCGGGCTTCGCGTCGGCGGCAGGCGCGATCGATGCCGACAGGCCCACGGCGGCGGCGGCCTGGAAGATGCGGCGGCGCGCGGGGCTGGAAGGCTGGTCGTCGTCATGGTCCTGCATGGCGTTCTCCTGGGGCGGCAAAGCATCGATTATCTGTTCTTTTTGCCATTAGGAAAAGAAGAAAAGCACCCGTCAATACGGGCAAAAACGACAGCAATCGCTTACAACGCCTTAACGCCGATTTACCCCTGTTTAACCGCGCTTAACACCCCGGCGGGCCAGAATTCCATGGAACGAATCGACGAAAGGACCACCATGAAACGCACCGCGCTCGCCGCCATCGGCGCCCTCTTCCTGGCCTGCGCGCCCCTTGTCCGCGCCGAGGACACGGCCACGCCCACGCCCACGCTCGAGCTGCCGCAGGCCCAGGTCGAGCGGCTGCTCGGGGCCTACGCCATGATCAAGCAGAACTACGTCGGCGAGACCGACGACAAGGCGTTGTTCGACGGCGCCCTGTCCGGCATGCTCGCCGCGCTCGATGCGCACTCGCGCTACCTGGACAAGGACGCCATGCGCGACGTCGGACGCGAGAACAGCGGCGAGTACGTGGGCATCGGCATCGAGGTCGAAGGCGACCGCAAGGCACTGCGCGTGGTGTCCGCCACCGAAGGCTCGCCGGCCGAACGCGCCGGCATCCGGTCGGGCGACGTGATCGTCTCCGTCGACGGCGTGCCTGTCGCCGGCATGGCGAACGACGACGTCGCACGGCGCATGCACGGCGCGCCGGGGTCGGTCGTCGCCGTCGGCATCGCGCGCCGCAACAAGGTCGAGACCCTGCGCATCACGCGCGCCGACCTGCACAACGACACGGTGCACGTGAAGATGGCGGCGCCGGGCCTCGCGTGGATCCGCATCTCGGAATTCGGCGGCGCGACGGCGGCCGACCTCGCGGCGGCGCTGAAGACACTGGACACGCCGCGCGGCCTGATCCTGGACCTGCGCAACGATCCGGGTGGCCTCGTGGCGACGGGCGTCGCCGTCGCCGGCGCGTTCCTGCAGCCGGGCACCGTGCTGTTCTCGGCGCGCGGGCGCGAACCGCACGCCAACGCCACCGTCACCGTCGACGAGCGCTACTATCGCGCCCCGGGCCAGCCCGACGTGCTGGCCGGCCTGCCCGCATGGACCCGCACCGTGCCGCTGACGGTGCTCGTGAACGGCGCATCCGCATCGGCCGCGGAACTGGTCACTGGCGCCCTGCAGGACCAGCACCGCGCCACCGTGATCGGCACGCGCACGTTCGGCAAGGGTTCGATCCAGTCGGTCATCGGACTGGACGAGGACAGCGGCATCAAGTTCACCGTGGCGCGCTACTTCACGCCGAACGGCCACGAGATCCAGGCACGGGGCGTCACGCCCGACATCGTCGTGACGCCGGCGGTGGCCGCCGACGACGACCTGCTGCTGCGCGAAGCCGACCTGGCCAGGCACCTGCCCGCCACGCAGCCGCTGGACGCGACGCTGGAAGCGAAACGCGAACCGCCGGAATCCACGCGCACGTTCGGCACGCGCGACGACAAAGCCTTGCAGACCGCGGTGGCCGTCCTCACCCCGGAGGACAAGCGCTCGTCCACGCTCGCGGCCCTGTTGCGCCGCTGGAGCGGAGCGCCGCTGGCGGCGACGGCTGCGCCGTAACGGTGACGTCACAATCCGGCGTCAGAATACGCATCGCTCCCAGGGAAGAGAGCACATGGCGGCGCGGCCGCCCTACCGGCGCCGGCGGTCGGGAAACATACCGGCACCAAACACCGTCGTTCCCGCGCAGGCGGGAACCCAAGCTGCGTCACACAAACCGGTGCGGCGGATGCACGACGAAGCGTCCGATGTACCGACGCACTAGAAGCCCGCCTTGTCGCGCAGCCGGTCCTTGACGTGCCGGCGCGCGCGCGGCATCGCATCCAGGGCACGCGCGGCCAGCACGCCTTCGATGAAGCCGAGCAGGCCCGCCTCCTGCGGCACGCGGTCGCGCAGTTGCGCGACCAGCTCGCGCGCGACGAAGGCATCGTTGATCCCGCCCAGCTCGTCCTGCATGCCGCTCAAGAGAGCGTGCCGCCGCGTCGCCTTGCGGTCGTGCGACAACGCGGCGAAGAACTCGCGCGCATAGCGTTCCTTCTTGGCCGCGATGCGCACCTTGTGCAGGCACTCCGGCCGTTTGAGGTCGTAGCCGCGGGCGCGCTTGCGCACGCGCGCGGCCGCATGCTGCACCAGCTTCGGTGCCGCCTTCGCGATCTTCTGGTCGAGCGGGTCGGCCGGCAAGGACGTGTGCTGCCAGCCCTTGCCCGCGATCCAGCCGCCCAGCGCCAGCATCAGGGTCGTGTAGCGCGGGCTGCCGACGGCCGAACGCACGCGCGCACGATGGCGCTCCGCTTCCTCGCGCGCCGCGGCCTCGACACGCGCCAGCGACGGCTTCTGGTCCTCCGTCAGCGGCAGGCCGGGCAGGACGGATTCGAGGAACACGTCCCAGTTGCGCGCGTCGCCCAGTTCGCCGGCGAGCCATTCGATGTCGGCCGCCAGCGGTTCCGGCAGCGTCACGAGCCCGTCGACCATGTCCTGGGCCGCCCGCAGCCGGCGCAGGCCCACGCGCATCTGGTGCAGGCTCTCGACGTCGCCCGCCAGCACGCCCCGCTCGTTGGCCTGCATCTGCTGCAGGCAGTTCTGCAGGATGCTGCCCAGCGCCTCGCCCAGCGTGGCCTTGCGCTTGAGCGTCACCGGCGCGGCCTTGACGGCGTGCGCCTTGTCCTCGGTCGCCAGCGCATAGCCCCGCTCGGCCTTGCTGATGTTCTCGATGCGCACGGGCGTCGCCTCGTGCACCCGCTGCGCCAGCTCGTACAGGCAGGCCGGATCGCCATCCTTCACTTCGAGCTCCAGCTCGCGCACTTGCGTCTTGCGCTCGCCGTGCTGCAACTCGCCCACGTCCAGCGCGCATTCGACGTGCGTGCCGTCCGGCAGGGCCAGCATCCACGTCGTGCGCTTCGTGCGGTTGACGAAGACCGGCTCGGGAGCGAGCTGCCGGCCGTCTAGGCTGTGGGCCAGGTCGGGCAACGCTTCGCGCAGCTGCTTGCCGAACAATTCCTGGTCGGGCACCTCGGACGGGATCTCGGCTTCCAGTTCGGTTCGCCGGTGCAGGCCGGCCACGGCGCTGCCGCCGCCCTTCAAGGTCTGCACGTGACGCGCGCCGGCGCTGCGCACGCGCAGGGCGAAGCCATGCTTCCACAAGTCGAAGCCGCCGGTGTCGAAATAGCGGTCGACGTGTTCCTGGTCGCGCGGCTTCGACACCGCGTGTTCGCGCAGCACGGCGGATTTTTTCAACTGCGCGGCGCTCGTCGCGTCCACGGCCAGTTTGATTTCGCACTCCATGATGTCTCCTGTCATCCCATCCTCTTACTGTAGCGCATCGCCTTTGAGGTCGACACACGAATCGGCGCTCACGTACCCGCGTTGGATCAACCCTGGGCGCAAGCACGCCTGATGCAGGACACGCCGAGGCCGGCCACGCACCGCTACCGTACGGGGGCTGCCCGGGCATTCATGCAGGCCGCATTTCCAAGGAGACAGATATGGCACGGTTCGGTGTCGAGGCGATCCGCTACTTCAGCCACGCGCGCGCGGCGCACGTGGACACGGCGGGCGACCTCACCTACACGTTCAATCGAAGTAATGGCCTGGACAATAAACTGCGCGGCGCCGGCCACACGCGCGCGTTCTACTGGGCGAACACGGATGTCTGGGAGACCGACATCCGCGACAGCGACCAGGGCGGCGACGACCGCCACTGGGTCGACGACGTCGACCTGTTCTGGATCGAAACCCACGGCAACCACGACGACGCCGGCCACGTCGTGCTGTTGTACGACACGCCCGTCACGGAATGGCTCGCCAATTCGGCGCGCTGGCAACTGGGCGAGGACTGGAACAACGAATGGGTGATGGCCTATTCGTGCGACACGGCGGCGCTGCCCACCGTCACGGGCCTGTGGAACATCTTCGCGCGCATGCACATCTATTGCGGCGCCTGGGACCTGATGTGGGACGGCATCACGACGGACGAATGCGGCGAGGACGTGGGCGACAACCTCGTGCACGGCGACACGGTGGCGCACGCCTGGCACGACGGCGTCTCGGACTGGTGGGTCGACAACCACCCGATCACCGTGTGCGTGGGCGACGCCGCCACCTGGAACAATGGCGCGATCCGGTGGAATCTCAGCGCCATCAACCGCGATCACCTGTGGGGCCACGGCACCGTGACCGCGGACCTGGCGCCTGCGCAGCAGGCCTGCCTGCTGTGGTACTGGACGGAGGGCTGAACGATGAGCGACCACACCCTGCTGCACAAGCTGGCTGGCACCTGCGCCGACGCGCGCATCCCCGGGCAGGCCGACATCCTGCTGCTGCAAACACCCACGCGCGAACAAGTGCAAGCGCGCGCCCGCCGCTTCGTCGCGCTGCTGGAGGAACACGGCGACTGCCCGCACGACAACGGGGGCGCCTGGCAACAACGCGACGACCACACGGTGATCCACCTGGCGGACGGCGCGCGCGCCATGGTCTACCACGCGTCGGGCGCCCTGCGCTACGTCTCCGGCCTCGGCCCGGCGGAGGCGCCATTCGAGCATGACGCCGAGCGTGCCGTCCTGCAGCGCCTCGTCGAAGAGCGTGCGCGCAAGCTGACCCTGTCCGACTGGGCCGGCCCGAACGGCGAACTGCGTTTCGAACGCCTGTTCCGCACGCTGGGCCAGGGCGCCGACCCGGCCGGCAAGACCTCCGCCACCACGCTGTTCCGCGCGCTCGGCGCGTGGCGCCAGGTCGCAGGCGGCATCCCGGTACTGGGCGCCGCCTCCGTCGCGCTGCGGCTCGCGGGCAATGGCCGGCTGGACGCCCTGTCCGTGCAGGTGCGGCCCGCCAACGGCGAAGTGCTGGACCGTGCGGCCGTCATCGAGCCGCAGGCGGGCGCGCGCCAGATCGTCGCGCAGCTCGCCACGCTGCTCGGCCAGAAAGAGGTGCCGGGCGACCTGGTGGAATCGGCGGCACTGCAGTTCGGCTACCTCGACCTGGGCAAGCGCAAGACGCAGCGCGTGCTGGCGCCCGGCTACGTCGCGCAGGTCGTCCTGCGCCACAAGACGGTGCGCCAGGCCTATGTGCTGGCCGTGCGCGCGACGGAACGGGCCTATCTCGAGCTGCCCGTGTATGGCGGCGGGATCGTGGCCGGGCACGGGCGGACGGAGATTGCGCGCTGCGAACCGGTGATGCGCTGATCCGTGCGTTCAGGCGTGGGCGGCCGGCCGCGGATGCAGGTCGAGCCTGCGGCCGGCCTTGACGATCTGGCTCGGCACCTCATGGCCGACCAGTTCCTGCAGACGGCCCGCGGCCTGCAGCAGCAAGGCCAGGTCGACGCCGGTGTCATAGCCCATCAGCGCGAGCGCGTGCACGACTTCTTCCGTGCACACGTTGCCGGTGGCGCCGGGCGCATACGGGCAGCCGCCGATGCCGCCGAGGGAAGCGTCGAAGCGGTCGGCGCCCGCGTCGATGGCGGCCAGCACGTTCGCGAGGCCCATGCCGCGCGTGTTGTGGAAGTGCAGCGTGAGCTCGATGCCCGGCCAGCGGGCGCGCACGGCTTCCGTGAGCGCCCGCACCTGGGTCGGATAGGCCATGCCGGTGGTGTCGCACAGCGTGATGCCGTGCACGTCCAGCTCGTCGACGAAGCGGGCGCACCAGTCCAGCACGTCCTGCTGCGGCACGTCGCCTTCCATCGGGCAGCCGAAGCTGCACGACAGCGACACGTTGACGGCGATGCCGTGGTGCCGCGCCAGTGCCGCGACGTCGGCCAGTCCCGCGAAGGATTGCGCGCGCGTCATGCGCAGGTTCGAGAGGTTGTGGCTTTCGCTGGCCGACATGACGAGGTTCATCTCGCCGACGCCGGCCGCGACGGCGCGCTCCGCCCCGCGCACGTTCGGCACGAGGGCGCTGTAGACGACGCCGCGCGCGCGCGCGATGCCGGCGAATACGTCGGCCGCATCCGCGAGCACGGGCACGGCCTTCGGCGACACGAAGGAGCTGACTTCGATCTTGGCCGGACCGGCACCCGACAACATATCGGCGAGGGCGATCTTGTCGTCCGTCGGCACGAAGCGGCATTCGGCTTGCAGGCCGTCGCGCAGGCCGACTTCCTGGATGTGGATGCGGCGGCCGGCGCCGCTCCAGGCGTTCACGCGACCACCTTGCGCGCGCGCAGCGCCGCGATCTGGTCTTCGGTGAGGCCGATCTCGCGCAGCACGGCGTCCGTGTCCTCGCCCAGCCGTGGCGCCGCCGAGCGCACGCTGCCCGGCGTGCCCATCAGCTTCGGCACGATACCCGGCACTTCCACCTCGTAGCCTTCGCGCGTCTGCTGCGTCAGGATCATGTCGCGCGCGCGGTAGTGCGGGTCTTCCGCGATGTCCTTGGCCGTGTAGACCTTGCCAGCCGGAACTTTCGCCGCGCCGAGCACGTCCAGGACGTCCGCCACGGTACGGTCCGCCGTCCACGCGCCGATGGCGGCGTCGATCTCGTCCACGCGCGCGACGCGGCCCGCGTTGTTCCCGAGGTCCGGCGCCTCGCCCAGGTCGGGCCGGCCGATCGCCTGCATCAGGCGCTTGAAGATGCTGTCGCCGTTGCCGGCGACGAGGACATAGCCGTCGATGCAGCGGTAGGCGTTGGACGGGGCGATGCCCGGCAGCGCGCTGCCGGCGGCCTCGCGCACGGCGCCGAACGCGCTGTATTCGGGGATCAGGCTTTCCATCACGTTGAACACGGCTTCGTGCAGCGCGACGTCGATGACCTGCCCTTTGCCGCCGTTGACCTTGCGGTGGTACAGCGCGGTGAGCACGCCGATGGTGCCGTGCAGCGCGGCCAGGGTGTCGCCGATCGAGATGCCGCAGCGCACCGGCACGCGGCCCGGTTCGCCGGTCAGGTGGCGCAGGCCGCCCATCGCTTCGCCGATCGCGCCGAAGCCCGGCAGGTCGCGGTAGGGTCCCGTCTGGCCATAGCCGGAAATGCGCAACATCACGAGGCCTGGGTTCAGTTCGGACAGGACGTCCCACCCCATGCCCCAGCTTTCCAGCGTGCCGGGACGGAAATTCTCGACGAGCACGTCGGCTTCGGCGATCAGCTTGCGCGCGATGTCCTGTCCTTCTTCGCTTCTCAGGTCGAGGGCGAGCGAGCGCTTGTTGCGCGACTGGACCTGCCACCAGACCGACGTGCCGTCCTTCATCATGCGCCAGTTGCGCAGCGGGTCGCCGGTGCCCGGTGCCTCGATCTTGATCACGTCGGCGCCGAAATCGCCCAGCGTCTTGCCGGCGAACGGGCCGGCGATCAATTGTCCCATCTCGATCACGCGCACGCCTTGCAGGGCGTTCGCGGATATCGTGCCTGAAGCCATCATCTTGTCCTCGTCAGTTTCCAGTTTGTTCGCGCCGGCGCAGCCGTTCCGGCAGACCGAAGGCCAGCACACCGGCGCAGACCACGCTCGATGCCGCGATCACGTACAGCGCGGGCGTCGTGCTGCCGGTGACGTCCTTGATGCGTCCCACCATCACCGGGCTGACGATGCCGCCCAGCTGCCCCAGCGTATTGATCAGCGCGATGCCGCCCGCCGCGCCGGCGCCCGTCACCAGTTTCGGCGGCAGCGCCCAGAACGCGGGGATCGACGCTACCACACCCGCGCCCATCACGGCCAGTGCCGCGACCAGCAGACCGGGCTGGTGGTCGAACAGGCCGGCGCCGCAAAAGCCCAGCGCCCCCAGCAGCACGAGGCCGATCACGAACTTCGTGCGTTCGCCGCTGGCATCCGACAGGCGGCCCACGGCGACCATCGCGATCGCGCCGCACAGGTAGGGCACCGCCGTCAGCAGGCCGATGGCCGTCGGGCTCGTCGTGCCGGCGCTGCGGATCATGTGCGGCGCCCAGAAGTTCAGGCCGTAGGAGCTCACCTGGATCAGGAAGTAGACGAGGCCCAGCGTGAAGAAACCCGGCGTCTTGAGCGCGCCGACCAGCGAGTGGCTGCCGATCTGGCGGTTCTGTTCGGCGATGCGCGCGGCCAGCACCGAGCGTTCCTCGGGAGCGAGCCAGGAGGCATCCTCGACGCGGTCCTTCAGCACGAGGAACACGACGGCGCCCAGCAGCACGCACGGCAAGCCGCCCACGAGGAACAGCCAGTGCCAGCCGGACATGCCGAGCACGCCGTCCAGGTGGGCCAGCACGAGGCCGGCGGCCGGCGCGCCGACGAGGCCGGAAAACGCCGAGGCCAGGAACAGCATCGACGTGATGCGGCCGCGGTAGGCGGTCGGGAACCACAGCGTGAGGAAATACAGCACGCCGGGCGCGAAGCCGGCTTCCATCGCGCCGATCAGGAAGCGCAGCGCGTAGAACTGCCATTCGTTCTGCACGAGCGCCATCAGCGCGGTGGCAATGCCCCACGAGACCATGATGCGCGCGATCCAGCGCCGCGCGCCGACCTTGTACAGCATCATGTTGCTGGGAACTTCGAACAGGACATAGCCGACCGAGAACAGGCCGGCGCCGAGGCCGTACGCCGTGTCGGACAGCGACAGGCTGCTCTGCAGCGCGAACTTCGCGAAGCTGATGTTGATGCGGTCGAAAAAGGCGAACAGGTAGCAGACCATGATGAGGGGCATGATGCGCCATGCCACCTTCGCCACGATCCGCGCCATGTCCGGCACGGCGGCGTCGGCCGCGCTGGCCGGGGCGGAAAGAATCTTGCTCATTGTGATGTCTCCGGATTGGGAAGTCGTCGAATGACCCGCACGCTCTTGATGGCGTGATGGTGCGATTCTGGCAGCACTTCCCACGCCGCGGAATGACAGAGATGTGAACCCCGCTTTCGCGTTTCGCGAAAGCTCGTCCGGGCTAGACCCCGGCGGCGAGGTGATCGACGAGCAGGCGCGCGTGACGCGGCAACGTCTCCAGGTCGCGCACGCCGATCAGGAGCTGGCGCCGCGCCCAGGCATCCGTCAGCGCGATCTGGCGCAGGTTCAGCGAGCGCACGAGCGCGCGCACGGCGTCGGCGGGCAGCACCGCGACACCGAGACCCGCCGCCACCATCTGGCACATCGCGTCGAAGCTGCGCACCTGGATGCGCACGCGCAGGCGCCGGCCCATCGCTTCCGTCTCGGCCTGCAGGCGCTGCGCCAGCGACGTGCCCTGCGACAGGCTGACGACGTCGAAATCCGCCGCCTCCTCGAAGCGCAGGCTGCGCCGGCGCGCGAGCGCATGGCCGGCCGGGACCACGAGCACGAGGCGGTCTTCGCGGTAAGGCATCAGGTGCAGGCCGAGGGCCGGGGTGCGGTCGGCAAAGATGCCGATGTCGGCGCGGCCTTCGAGCACACCCAGTACGATCTCGTTGCTGTTGAGTTCAGCGAGCTCGATCCGGATCGCCGGATTGGCCTTGGCGAAGGCGGCGATGTCGGCCGGCAGGAACTGGGTGATGGCGGAGGTATTGGCCCACAGGCGTGCCACGCCGACGATGCCGCTGGCGTGGTCGTGCAGCTCGGCCGCGAGCAGGTTGACGTCGCCGAGGATGCGCTGCGCGTGCCGGGCGAGCGCCAGCCCGGCCGCGGTGGGCGTGATGCCGCGCGAATGGCGCTCGAACAGCGCGGCGCCGACGGCGGCCTCCAGGTCGGAAATGCGCTTGCTCGCCGCGCCGACGGCCAGGTTGGCCAGCAGCGCGCCCTTGCTGATGCTGCCGGAGCGGACGACGTGGCTGAACAGGGAGAGGGAAACGAGGTCGAGGCGGTGCAGGTTCATGATAGTCAAGGATACTGCACGCAGCAAGGATCCTGTTCCATCGACTTTAACGCATCGGTATCGCCGAACCTCGTGGTGGAACACTTCAGATGGCAGGCCAGACCTTCCATCACACGGGAGGACATGGCGTAGGCAAGGAAGCCGGGGTGACGTCGCGACGGGTACCGGAATCCATGGACCTGGCCGTCCTGCGAGCGAACGATGTGGTCCAGTTGGTGGCCGAACCACTGGCACCAGTCGTAATCCGGGCTGCGCAGGTCGTCGTTGGCACACAGCTGTGCCTCCCATGCTGCCGTGATGACGTGCTCGGCGACATAAATCCAGTGGTAGGGATATCGGCCGTGGATATCCATGAGTGCATTCGGCGGTCCGAATCGGTACGTTCTCGAAACCTGCCTCGGCCAAACGGACAAGTCATTCCAGGCGGCCCGGATGAAGGTGTGGCCAGCCTGGACTTCCGTGATGTGGTCCAGCAAGGCACTGCGTAGTTGTGCCGTGTCTGGAAGTCTTGCAGCAATGTACGGCGGTGGAAAAAGCGATTGCGGGTCTCGTCGTTGCGGCATGCTCAGCCTATCATGTCGGCCATGCTCCCCGGGTATGTTGCCACAGCTTCCACCCTGCGCACTCTTCCGTTCGTCGGCAATGCCAGCATGGCACGCTGGCTGTGATGCAGATCCGTACGTGTCTCGAAAGGCAGGCCAGCCAGTACTTCGGCCGGGGACAGCTCGTTCAACTCATCGACCGCAGTGACCCAGAAAGCATGAATCTGGCTACTCGGGCGCTCCGCAAGGCGAGACAGGATCGGCGCGATCAGCTCGGGCACCGGTTCGACAAATTGCCAAACAGGAAATTCCTTGCCGATACTGCGCCCTCTGGGCGTGATGCAGTAGAAACGGCCTGCATCGACGGCCCGGTAGAGCGTGGCCGGCGACAGATCCACCCAACCTTGCGAAATGACATCCGAGGCTTTGAGTCTTGACACCGGAAGCTTCCCCGGCGTGACCGGGGGCGCATTGTCGAGCAATGCATGTGCTTCCCGCAAAGCCTGCTCGGTCAACGCGACGATCCGGGAGCGCTCGTCTGCCGGGGCCAGCGCTTCGATTCGTTTCGTGACCAGTTGAGCGAATTGATCGACGGCACGCATGCGCACTTTATTGAGTGGCTCATGGGCATCGGATTCACGGTACTTTGCAGCCTGTGTCATGACAACTCCTCAAGCATGTTAGAGCTTCCGGACAATCGAAGCTTTTTCCCGATCAAACGCTTTGTTGAGTACCCTCACCAATAAACGTGAACGTGAATCTGGAGATGCAGGCATCCCAATATACGTCCGGTCTGCATCAATGACTTCGATACTACCCCACTTTCTCGAGATTCTCAATATTCTCATTCATCTCATCTTGACGCACAGCGGCTGAGACAACGTCAGTCGAACTTGCTGAAGTCCGGCTTGCGCTTCTCGAAGAACGCCGTAAAGGCTTCCTTGGCCTCGGCGCCGGTCAGCATCGCGCTGAACCGCTCGTTCTCGGCCGCGATGGTGTCTTTCACCAGTGCCGCGCGCGAGCGCTTCATGAGCGCCTTAGTCGTGCGGATCGACGCGGCCGGCAGTTTCACCAGCTTGGCGGCCTGCCCCTGCGCGAACGCAAGCAGCTCGGCGGCCGGCAGCACCTTGGCCACGATGCCCATCTCGAACGCTTCCTGCGCGCCGAACGGTTCGCCCAGCATCAGCTTTTCGGCGGCGCGCGTGTAGCCGGCCGATTGCGCGACGAGCAGCGACGACGCGAATTCCGGGCACAGGCCCAACTGCGAGAACGGCATCGAGAATTTCGCATTGTCGGCGCAGTAGACGAGGTCGCAGTGCATCAGCAAGGTGGTGCCGATGCCGACGGCGGCGCCGGCGACGGCCGCGACCACCGGCTTCGAGCTCCCTTCCAGCGCGCGCATGAACTGGAACACGGGACGCGATTCCGTCATCGCGCCTTCGCCCACGTTGTGCAAGAAGTCTTCCAGGTCGTTACCGGCCGTGAAGATCTCGGGCTTGCCCGTGATGAGGATGGCGCGGATGGCGGGGTCGGCGTCGGCCGCGCGCAGCGCGTCGGCCAGGATCGTGTACATGGCGCCCGTGATGGCGTTCTTGCGTTCAGGGCGGTTGAATTCGAGGGTGAGGATGCCGTTGGCGATGCTGGTTTCGATGTCCATTATTCGTTATCCGTTTGACGCCGTGTTCAACGCTGAGTGATCGACTCCGGTAACTCAGCTTGGGTCTCCGCCTGCGCGGGGACGACGGTCTTGGGTTTATCGTATGAAAAAAGGGCGCTGCGGTTGTGCCACAGCGCCCCTTCCGTTCACGTCGTGTGGATTACACGCGTTCGATGATGCCCGCCGCGCCCATGCCGGCGCCGACGCACATGGTGACCATGCCGTACTTCAGGTTGTTGCGGCGCAGGGCGTGGACGACGGTCGCGGCGCGGATCGCACCGGTTGCGCCCAGCGGGTGGCCCAGGGCGATCGCGCCACCCATCGGGTTGACCTTGCTGGTGTCCAGGTTCAGGTCGCGGATGACGGCCAGTGCCTGTGCCGCGAAGGCTTCGTTCAGTTCGATCCAGTCCAGCTGGTCCTGGGTGATGCCTGCGGCGGCCAGCGCTGCCGGGATCGCGACCTTCGGACCGATGCCCATGATCTCCGGCGGCACGCCGCGCACGGCGAACGAGGAGAACTTGGCCAGCGGGGTCAGGTTGTGTTCCTTCAGGATCTTCTCGCTGACGACGATCAGCGCACCGGCGCCGTCCGACATCTGCGACGACGTAGCGGCCGTCACGCTGCCCTTGGCGGCGAAGACGGGCTTCAGCTTCGCCATGCCTTCCATGCTGGCGTCGGCGCGCGGGCCTTCGTCCAGGTCGACGGTGCGGCGCTTGACCTTGATCTCGCCCGTCGCCAGGTCCGGCGTGCGGGTGACGATTTCCACCGGGGTGATCTCGTCCTTGAACAGGCCGGCCTGCTGGGCGGCGATGGCCTTGCGGTGCGATTCCAGGCCGAAGGCGTCCTGGTCTTCGCGGCTCACCTTCCACTGGGCGGCGACCTTCTCGGCGGTCAGGCCCATGCCGTACGCCAGGCCCACGTTCTCGTCCTTGAACGTCTCCATGTTGATCGACGGGTGGTGGCCCATCATCG
>CBIHRX010000179.1:0-13635 GCA_966212555.1 uncultured Massilia sp. | reverse complement strand
CGCGGCTGTCCGGCGGCGAACAGCAGATGCTGGCGGTCGCGCGCATCCTGCGCACGGGCGCGCGCCTGTTGCTGCTGGACGAGATCTCGGACGGGCTCGCCCCCGTGATCATGCAGGCATTGGCGAGGATGATCACGACCCTCAAGGCGAAGGGCTACACGATCGTCATGGTGGAGCAGAATTTCCGGTTCGCGGCGCCGCTGGCGGACCGGTTTTATGTCATGGAACACGGCAGCATCGTCACGACGATCGCGGCCGCGGAACTGCAAGCCAGCATGCCGGCATTGACCGAACTGCTGGGCGTTTGATCATCGACAACGGAGACCACATGAAAACAGCGATTGCCTTTGCCGCCGCCGCCTTCGCGGCCGGTTTGTCCATGCCGGCGCAGGCCCAGATCTCGGGCGACACCATCAAGATCGGCATGATCACGGATTTATCGGGCGTGTATTCCGACATCGACGGCAATGGCGGCGCCGAAGCCGTGCGCATGGCGATCGCCGATGCGGGCGGCGCCATCAACGGCAAGAAGATCCAGTTCATCGTCGCCGACCACCAAAACAAGCCGGATATCGCCGCCAGCAAGGCGCGGGAGTGGTTCGACCAGCAGGGCGTCGACATGCTGATCGGCGGCACGAATTCCGGCGCCGCGCTGGCCATGGCCAAGGTGGCGGCGGAAAAGAAAATAGTCTTCATCGCCATCGGTTCCGGCAGCGCGCAGCTGACCAACGAACAGTGCTCGCCGTACACCGTGCACTACGCTTACGACACGGTCGCGCTCGCCCGCGGCACGGGCGCCACGATGGTCAAGCAGGGCGGCAAGAGCTGGTATTTCCTCACGGCCGACTATGCGTTCGGCCAGTCGCTGGAAAAGGACACGACGGACGTCGTCAAGGCGAATGGCGGCAACGTGTTGGGGAGCGTCAAGCACCCGCTGGGCGCGTCCGACTTTTCATCGTTCCTGCTGCAGGCGCAGTCGTCGAAAGCGCAAGTGCTGGGGCTGGCGAACGCCGGTGGCGACTTCATCAATTCGGTGAAAGCTGCGAAGGAATTCGGCCTGACGAGCAAGATGAAGATCGCGGGCCTGCTCGTGTTCATCAACGATATCCACACCCTCGGCCTGCAGACGACGCAAGGTCTGTACCTGACGGACGCCTGGTACTGGGACATGAACGCCGACACCCGCGCGTGGGCAAAAAAATACTTCGCGAAGATGAAGAAGGAGCCGTCGTCGCTGCAAGCGGCAGATTATTCCGCGGCAATGAACTACCTGAACGCGGTGAAAGCGATCGGCACGGACGATGGCGACAAGGTCATGGCTCAGCTGAAAAAGACCAAGATCAACGACATGTTCACGAAGAATGGCGAGATCCGTCCGGACGGCCGCATGGTCCACGACATGTACCTGATGCAGGTCAAGACGCCGGCCGAATCGAAAGCGCCATGGGATTACTACAAGGTCGTGGCCACGATTCCGGGCGCCCAGGCGTACACGACCAAGGCAGAGACCAAGTGCGCGGCCTGGAAGTGATGTGACGTAAGCGCGCATGGAAATCTTCGGCGTCCCCCTGCAGGCGATGATGAGCCAGCTGCTGCTGGGCCTGGTGAACGGTTCGTTCTACGCGATGCTGTCGCTGGGCCTGGCCGTGATCTTCGGCCTGCTCAACGTGATCAATTTCTCGCACGGCGCGCTGTACATGATGGGCGCGTTCGCCGCGTACATCGGCGTCACGTCGTTCGGGCTGAACTACTGGACGATGCTCGTGCTGGCGCCCCTCATCGTCGGCGCGTTCGGCATCCTGATCGAAAAGACGATGCTGCGCTGGCTCTACAAGTTCGACCATCTGTACGGCCTGCTGCTGACCTTCGGCATCACCCTGCTGCTGGAAGGCGTGTTCCGTTCGTTCTTCGGCGTGTCCGGCCAGACCCTCGATGTGCCGGAAGCGCTGTCCGGCGCCACCGACCTCGGCTTCATGATCCTGCCGAACTACCGCGCCTGGGTCGTGGCCGCCTCGCTCGTCGTGTGCCTGGCGACGTGGTTCACGATCGAAAAGACCCGGCTGGGCGCCTACCTGCGCGCGGGCACGGAAAACCCGAAGCTGGTCGAAGCGTTCGGCGTCAACGTCCCGTTGATGGTGACATTGACCTACGGCTTCGGCGTCGCGCTGGCGGGCTTTGCGGGCGTGCTGGCGGCGCCCGTCATCAACGTCACGCCGCTGATGGGTTCCAACCTGATCATCGTCGTGTTCGCCGTTGTCGTGATCGGCGGCATGGGGTCCATCCTCGGCTCGATCGTCACGGGCCTGGCGCTGGGCGTCATCGAGGGGCTGACGCGCGTGTATTACCCGGAAGCGTCGGAAGTCGTCGTGTTCGTCGTGATGGTGATCGTGCTGCTGCTGCGTCCCGCCGGCCTGTTCGGCAAAGAAAAGTGAGGCCAGGATCATGAACAGAAAACTTGGCTACGGCCTCGCATTGCTGGTGGCGCTGGCGGCCCCGTTCGTGGGCTACCCGGTCTTCCTGATGAAGCTGCTGTGCTTCGGCCTGTTCGCCTGCGCCTTCAACCTCCTGATCGGCTACACCGGCTTGCTGTCGTTCGGCCACGCCGCCTTCTTCGGCGGCGCCGGCTATGTCACGGGACACGCGCTGGCGGTGCTCGGCTTGCCGTTCGAGGTGTCGCTCGTGCTGGGCGTGCTGGCGGCCGCGGCGCTGGGTGTCGTCATGGGGCTGCTGGCCATCCGGCGCCAGGGCATTTATTTTTCGATGATCACGCTGGCGCTCGCGCAGATGGTGTATTTCGCCGCGCTGCGTGCGCCGTTCACGCATGGCGAGGATGGGTTGCAGGGCGTCCCGCGCGGCCGGCTGCTGGGCAGCATCGACCTGGGCAACGACCTGACCTTGTACTACGTCGTGCTGGCGATCTGCACCGCCGGCTTCGCGCTGATCGTGCGCACGGTGCATTCGCCGTTCGGGCAAGTCCTGAAGGCGATCAAGGAAAACGAGGCGCGCGCCATTTCTCTGGGTTACGATGTGGACCGTTATAAACTCGTGGCCTTCGTGCTGTCGGCTGCGCTGGCCGGCCTGGCAGGCGCGACGAAGACCGTCGTGCTCGGCTTCGAGACGCTGACGGACGTGCACTGGACGATGTCCGGCCTCGTCATCCTGATGACCCTGGTCGGCGGCATGGGTACCCTGGCGGGCCCGATCCTGGGTGCGTTCCTCATCGTCGCGCTGGAAAACAAGCTGGGCGACCTGGGAAACTTCCTGGCCGAGACGACGCATGTAGAATGGTTCGCATCACTCGGAGAATCCGTCGGCATCGTCACCGGCCTCATCTTTGTTGCCTGCGTGTTGTTGTTCCGCCGGGGTATCGTCGGCGAGATCGCGGCGGTATTCCACTCTCCGGTTTCAAGGAGGCGAACGTGATCGACGAATCCCTCATGCTGGACGTGAACGGCATCCGCATCCACACGACGACGACGGGGCAGGGACCGGCCGTGCTGCTGCTGCACGGCTTTCCCGATACGCACATCGTCTGGCGCAAGCAGGTGCCGGTGCTGGCCGCCGCGGGCTTCCGCGTGCTGGCACCGGACCTGCGCGGCTATGGCCGCAGCGACGCGCCGGGCGGCGTCTTCGACTACACGATGGACAAGCTGCGCGGCGACGTGCTGGGCCTGCTCGATGCCCTGCACATCGACAAGGTCTTCCTCGTCGGCCACGACTGGGGCGCGACCATCGGCTGGCAAGTGGCGACCCTGGCGCCGGAACGCGTGCACCGCTACGTGGCGCTGTCCACCGGGCACCCGTACGCCGTCGCGCGCGCCGGCATCCTGCAGCATGTGCGTATGAGCTATATCCTCGGCTTCATCCTGCCTGGCATTGCGGAGCACACGCTGCGCGCCGGCGACTGGTTCATCATGCGCCAGTTCACGGACGAGCCTGGCCAGGCCGACCACTGGAAGCGCGACCTGTCCCCGCCGGGCCGCCTGACGGCGGCCTTGAACTATTACCGCGCGAACCTGAGCCTGGCGCTGCCGCGCGGACACCGGCAGGTCAAAGTGCCCGTGATGGGCTTGTGGAGCGACCGCGACCCGGCGCTGGGCGAAAAGCAGATGCGCGACTCTGCCCACTACGTCGAAGGCGAGTTCCGTTTCGAGCGCATCCGCGGCGCGGACCACTGGCTGCAACTGACGGCGGCCGACGAGGTCAACCGTTTGCTGCTGCAATTCCTCGAAGAGGGACGCGCGGCGGCTGTCTGAGTTTGTTGCGTCGCAACAAGGGTGTCGGACTACAATAGCGCTTTTACGCGTTATCTACCATGTTCGATTTTGCCCTGCTGGCCGTCGCGGCCTTCGTTGCCGGTCTCGTGGATGCTGTTGTCGGCGGGGGTGGATTGATCCAGATTCCGGCGATGTTCGCCATGTTCCCGAGGGAAGTGCCGGCAACCCTGCTGGGTACGAACAAGCTGGCGGCCATGTTCGGTACGGCGGTGGCCGCCGTCAAGTACTCGCGCCGTGTGACGGTTGCCTGGAGCACCGCGGCGCCGGCGGCCGTGGCGGCATTCGCGCTGTCGTTCATCGGTGCTTGGACCGTGACCCGCGTGCCGGGCGATTTCGTCAGGAGTTTGCTGCCGCTGATCCTCGTGGCGGTGGCGGTGTACACATACAAGAAGAAGGATTTGGGCGCCGTGCACGCGCCGGCCCACAGCGGGATGACGGAACGGTTGCTGGCGATGGGCGTGGGTGCCGCGATCGGTTTCTATGACGGCTTCTTTGGTCCCGGCACCGGCAGCTTCTTGATCTTCCTGTTTGTCCGCTTCTTCGGTTTCGATTTTCTTAGCGCGTCGGCGGCGGCGAAGATCGTCAACGTCGCCTGCAATATCTCGGCGCTGATCTGGTTCGGCTACAGCGGCCATCTGCTGTGGCAGCTGGGCCTGCTGATGGCTGTGTGCCAGATCGCCGGGTCGCTGGTCGGGACGCGGTTGGCGCTGAAGCATGGCAGCGGCTTCGTACGCAAGTTATTCCTCGTCGTCGTCGGGCTGCTGATCGTAAAGACAGCCTTCGATTCGTTCAGACGCTTGGGCTGGTGATTGTTTCACGTGGAACAGTCGACGCGGCTTTCGTAGGTTCGTAAATCGCGAACGAGCTCCCAAACCTGGTATGGAGTGACTGTGGCAAAAAGCCTAACACAGCACTGTTTCACGTGAAACAAATCGTCGTTTTCGGGCCCGAGCCGAAGCCGCAGGGAAAAAAGAATCTATAATCCCTTCTTAATCCTCCTCGCAACACACTCCATCATGCTATTTCCGACAGAATTCGACGTGATCGTCGTTGGCGGCGGCCATGCCGGCAGCGAAGCGGCGCTGGCGTCTGCGCGCATGGGCCAGAAGACCCTGTTGCTCACGCATAACATTGAAACCCTGGGCGCGATGTCCTGCAACCCGTCCATTGGCGGTATCGGCAAGGGCCATCTCGTCAAGGAAGTGGACGCCATGGGCGGCGCGATGGCCATCGCGACCGACGAAGCCGGTATCCAGTTCCGCATCCTGAACTCTTCCAAGGGCCCGGCTGTGCGCGCCACCCGTGCCCAGGCTGACCGCATGCTGTACAAGCAGGCGATCCGTTCGCGCCTGGAAAACCAGCCGAACTTGTGGCTGTTCCAGCAGGCCGTCGACGACCTGATGGTCGAAGGCGACCGCGTTGTCGGCGCCGTCACGCAGATCGGTCTGCGCTTCCGCGCGCGCGCCGTCGTGCTGACGGCTGGTACTTTCCTCGACGGTAAGATCCACGTCGGCCTGCAGAATTACTCGGCCGGCCGCGCAGGCGACCCGCCGGCGGTCTCGCTGTCGTCGCGCCTGAAAGAACTCAAGCTGCCGCAAGGCCGCTTGAAAACGGGCACGCCGCCGCGTATCGACGGCCGCAGCATCGACTTCTCCGTGATGACGGAACAGCCGGGCGACCTCGATCCGGTTCCCGTGTTTTCGTACATGGGCAATGCCGCGATGCACCCGAAGCAGTTGCCTTGCTGGGTCACGCACACGAATGCGCAGACGCACGACATCATCCGCAACGGCCTCGACCGCAGCCCGATGTACACGGGCGTGATCGAGGGCGTGGGCCCACGTTACTGCCCGTCGATCGAAGACAAGATCCACCGCTTCGCGTCGAAGGAATCGCATCAGATCTTCCTCGAGCCGGAAGGTCTCACCACGAACGAGTTCTACCCGAACGGTATTTCGACGAGCCTCCCGTTCGACGTGCAGCTGGCCCTGGTGCGCTCGATGCGCGGCCTGGAAAACGCGTTCATCCTGCGTCCCGGCTACGCGATCGAATACGATTATTTCGACCCGCGCGGCCTGAAGGCGTCGCTGGAGACGAAGGCAGTCCAGGGCCTGTTCTTCGCCGGCCAGATCAACGGCACGACCGGCTACGAAGAAGCCGCGGCACAGGGCATGCTGGCCGGTATCAATGCGGCGCTGCAGACGCAAGGCCGTGACGCCTGGACGCCGTCCCGTTCCGAAGCCTATCTCGGCGTGCTCGTCGACGACCTCACGACGCAGGGCGTGGCGGAACCGTACCGCATGTTCACGAGCCGTGCGGAATACCGTCTGTCGCTGCGCGAAGACAATGCGGACATGCGGCTGACGGAGATTGGCCGCCGGCTGGGCGTCGTCGGCGACGCGCAGTGGGAAGCGTTCGAGCGCAAGCGCGAAGCGGTCGCGCGCGAACTGGAACGCCTGCGCGCGACGTGGGTCAACCCGCGCATCCTCGCCGCGGCCGAATCGGAACGCGTGATCGGCCAGGCCATCGAGCGCGAGTACAACCTGGCGGACCTGCTGCGCCGTCCGGGTGTCGAGTACGACAAGCTGGTGACCCTGCAGGGTGTCGACGGCCAGGCGCTGGGCGGCCCCGGTGTGGAAGATCCGGCCGTGAAGGAGCAGGTCGAGATCCAGCTGAAGTATTCGGGCTATATCAACCGCCAGGCGCGCGAAGTCGAGCGCCACGATTACTACGAAAACCTGAAACTGCCGGAAAACCTGAACTACCTCGAGATCACGGCATTGTCGATCGAAGTGCGCCAGAAGCTGGATAAGCAGCGTCCGGAGACGCTGGGCCAGGCCTCGCGCATTTCCGGCGTGACGCCTGCGGCGATCTCCCTGCTGCTCGTGCACTTGAAAAAACGCGGCGCGAAGGGTTTCACCAATGTCCCCAACGAGGAATCGGCCGCATGAAGAATTTCGACCGAGCGGCCTTGTCCGCTGTGCTGGGCGAGGGTATCGATGCGATGCGTCTCGACGTGAGCCCGGCCCAGCAGGACAAGCTGATGGACTACCTGGCGTTGATGTTCAAGTGGAATGCGGTGTACAACCTGACGTCGTTGCGCGACCCGATGCAGATGGTCACGCACCACCTGCTCGACTCGCTCGCGGCCGTGCCGGCGTTTGCGGGCGCGCGGAATGTGCTGGATGTAGGTTCCGGCGGTGGTTTGCCGGGCATCGTGCTGGCGATCGTGCGTCCGGACATGAAAGTGTCGATGATCGACACGGTCCATAAAAAAACGGCGTTCCTCACGCAGGTGAAAGCGGAACTGGGCCTGGCCAACGTCACGGTGTACACGGCGCGGGTGGAGCAACTGCAGGTGAGCGACAAATTCGACGTCATCACGTCACGTGCTTTTGCCGACCTGTCGGATTTCGTCAACTGGTCTTCGCACCTGCTGGCCGACGGCGGACGCTATATCGCCCTGAAAGGGGTGGCGCCGAAAGATGAGCAGGAACGGCTGCCGGCAGAGTGGAAGGTCGACAAGGTGGAACCGCTGGACGTACCCAGCCTGGGCGCGGAACGTCACCTGGTATTCATCGAACGTTCCACGTGAAACAATCCCATCGAAACACAAGCATATAAACTGTATAAACAGTTTATACCGTTATTACCATATAAATCGTATAAACCGTTTTAATGGTATTAACCGTATGACTGATAAAGGCATACATGGCGAAAATTTTTTGCGTAGCAAACCAGAAGGGCGGGGTCGGCAAGACCACGACCAGCGTGAACCTGTCCGCCGGTCTCGCCAAGCTCGACCAGCGCGTGCTGCTGGTCGACCTCGACCCGCAAGGCAATGCCACCATGGGCGCGGGCATCAACAAGGCCGGGCTGACCTCGTCGATCTACGAGGTGCTGCTGGGCGAGGCCGACGTGACCGCGGCGCGCCTGCGCAGCGAAGCGGGGCGCTTCGACGTCTTGCCCGCCAACCGTGAGCTGGCGGGCGCCGAGGTGGAGATGGTCGAGCTGGAAAACCGCGAGCGCCGCCTGAAGGAAGCGCTGGCCAAGGTGGACGCCGACTACGACTTCATCCTGATCGACTGCCCGCCCGCGCTGTCGATGCTGACCCTGAACGGCCTCGTGTCCGCGCACGGCGTCATCATCCCGATGCAGTGCGAGTACTACGCACTGGAGGGCCTGTCCGATCTCGTGAACACGATCAAGAAGGTGCATGCGAACCTGAACCATGATCTGCGCATCATCGGCCTGCTGCGCGTGATGTTCGATCCGCGCATGACGTTGTCGCAGCAGGTGTCGGCGCAGCTCGAGCAGCATTTCGGCGACAAGGTGTTCAAGACGATCATCCCGCGCAACGTGCGTCTGGCGGAAGCGCCGTCGTACGGCATCCCGGGCGTCACGTTCGATCCGTCCTCGAAGGGCGCGCAGGCCTACATCGCCTTCGGTGCCGAGATGGTCGAGCGCATCAAGACAATGTAACCGGAACATACAAATTCATGGCAACCAAAAAACTCAAAGGACTCGGCCGCGGCCTCGATGCGCTGCTGGGTGGAGACGCACCCGAGACGCCGGCCGCGCCATCCGGTGCGCCGTCGGTACTGCCCGTCGGCCAGATCCAGGCCGGCAAGTACCAGCCGCGCACGCGCATGGACGACGGTTCGCTGGCCGAGCTGGCGGCGTCGATCAAATCCCAGGGCATCATGCAGCCGGTGCTGGTGCGGCCGATCGACGCGTCGCCTTCCGGCGCGCGCTACGAGATCATCGCCGGCGAACGCCGCTTCCGCGCGGCCCAGCTGGCGGGCCTGGACGAGATCCCCGTGCTCGTGCGCGAAGTGGATGACCAGAATGCCGCCGCGATGGCGTTGATCGAAAACATCCAGCGCGAAGACCTGAACCCGCTGGAAGAAGCGCAGGGCATCGCGCGCCTGATCTCGGAATTCAGTTTCACCCACGAGCAGGCCGCGCAGGCCGTGGGCCGCTCGCGCAGCGCCGTGTCGAACCTGCTGCGCCTCGTGAACCTCGCCCAGCCCGTGCAGACGATGCTGATGGCGGGCGACATCGACATGGGCCACGCCCGGGCGCTGCTGGCTGTCGATGCCGCCAGCCAGATCGCGCTGGCGAACCAGGTGATCGCCAAGCGCCTGTCCGTGCGCGAGACGGAAAAGCTGGTCGCGCGCGCGCTGGAAGAACAGAACGCACCGCCGGCCGCGGCGCGCCAGAAGGAAAAATCGGGCGACATCGTGCGCCTCGAGGAAGAATTGTCGGATCGCCTGGCGACGCCCGTGGCGTTCAAGATGGGGCCGAAGGGCAGGGGACAGATGATCATCGACTTCGCCGACCTCGACGTCCTCGACACCGTGCTTGCACGCCTGCGCGCCTGACGCGGACACTCCCGCACCGATGCCGGGCCGCGCGCCCGGCATTTTTTTTATCCACACCGGATGCACCACCGCGACGCGCCCACGCACTTCCACCGCACAACGTCTTCACTGCCGCGGTGCAAAACGAGCAGGCACGTGAGCATGCCCTTGGTCGCGCTACCAGGCTGCGCCGGCCGGTATATGCATGGCCGAAACTATCGGTTTACCTCGCTCGACAGTCGCAAATACACAACATTTCGTTGGAAATTTAACAGTTTTCAAGTAATTTATTTTGTCGTTTTTACACCCGATATAAGCAAGCGCAAGGACGGAAGAGTTTGACTATGGCTCCGATAACACCTTATAATCCCGCTGATTCATGTAATTACCATACCGTTACACGGTTCCACTACGGCTGGCGCGAAAAGAACAGAAAAATGCTGCGCTTGGTCTCCCTGCAAATCCTGGCAACACTTGTGGCCGGCGTGATCGCCGGACTGCTTGGGGGGTGGGCTGCGATGTTTTCGGCGGTACTTGGCGGGATGTGTTGTGTCGTGCCCAATGGCATCATGGCGTTTCGCCTGTTCGCCAGTTCACAAAAAATGGGCGGTGCAAACCCTGCCACATTTTTCATCTGGGAATTTGTAAAGATTGCTTTAACGCTCGCGCTGCTGTTCGCAACGGCGCGGCTGTACCACGGCCTGAACTGGCTGGCCCTGCTGGGCGGGTTCATCGTGGCGCTGAAAAGTTACATCATTTTATTATTTGGGCATAAACAATGACGAACACGGCAGAAACCGCGGCGGAGCATGCGCCAACCGCAGGCGAATATATCCAGCACCACCTGGGCCACTTCACCAAAGGCCATCAATCTTTCGTGGTCGACTTCAGCGTGTGGAACGTCGATACGATCCTGTGGTCCGTGACGATGGGTGTCATCGGCTGCCTGCTCATGTGGCTGGCAGCGCGCCGCGCCACCGCCGGTGTGCCGGGCCGCTTCCAGGCTGCCGTCGAAATGGTCGTCGAGATGGTCGAAGACCAGTCGAAAGCCATTGTCCACGGTAACCGCGCCTTCATCGCGCCGCTGGCACTGACCGTTTTCATCTGGGTCGTGCTGATGAACGCACTGGACTTCCTGCCGGTTGACCTGTTCGCCGCCATCTTCCGCTTCACGGGCATGGGCGAGCCGCATTTCCGTATCGTCCCGACCGCCGACCTGAACGGCACCCTGGGCATGTCCCTGGGCGTGCTGGCCCTGATGCTCTACTACAGCGTCAAGATCAAGGGCCTGGGCGGCTGGATCCACGAACTGTTCGCAGCACCGTTCGGCATCTACATGGCGCCGTTCAACCTGCTCCTGAACATCATCGAATACGCAGCAAAAACCGTGTCGCTCGGTATGCGACTGTTCGGCAACATGTACGCCGGTGAGCTGCTGTTCCTGTTGATTGCACTGCTCGGCTCCACGGCAACCGTGTTCGGTTTCATCGGCCACGTCATCGCAGGCTCGATCTGGGCAATCTTCCACATCCTGATCGTTGTCCTGCAAGCATTCATCTTCATGATGCTGACGCTGGTGTATATCGGTCAGGCCCACGAAGGCCACTGATCGGCACGATCGCAAGAACGACCAAGATAGTGGTAGTAAAGAAGTTGTAATTTTTCAATTTTTTAAATTAACTTTTGGAGTAATTCTCATGACTGACGTTTCTTTCGTTGCACTGGCTTGCGGTCTGATCATCGGCCTGGGTGCTATCGGCGCATGTATCGGTATCGCGATCATGGGTGGCAAGTACCTGGAAGCCTCGGCACGTCAGCCTGAACTGATGAACACCCTGCAGACCAAGATGTTCCTGCTGGCTGGTCTGATCGACGCGGCATTCCTGATCGGCGTCGGTATCGCCATGCTGTTCGCTTTCGCAAATCCGTTCCACGGCTAATCGAATCATCATTCGATTCTGAAGAGCCGAACCCCCCAGGTTCGGCATCCGTTTTTGTGAGAAGGAATATACCGTGAACTTGAATGCAACTTTGTTTGCCCAGTTCGTGGTCTTCTTCATCCTGGCGATCTTCACGATGAAATTCGTGTGGCCGCCGCTGATGAAAGCGCTCGACGAGCGCGCCGAGAGGATCGCGAATGGTCTGGCAGCCGCCGACCGCGGCAAGGCCGAAATGGCCGCCGCTGAAAAGCGTATCGCCGCCGAACTGGCCGCGACCCGTGACGAAAGCACCAAGCGTATCGCCGACGCCGAAAAGCGCGCCGCAGCGATCATCGAAGAAGCCAAGCAGCAGGCAAGCGCCGAAGCCGCACGCATTCTCGAAGGTGCGAAGGCCGACGCCGAACAGCAGGTTACCCGCGCGCGCGAAGAACTGCGTGCCCAGGTGGCTACCCTGGCCGTCGCCGGTGCCGAGCAGATCCTGAAGCGCGAAGTCAACGCAGCGGCCCACGCCGACCTGCTGAACCGCCTGTCGACCGAGCTCTGATCATGGCTGAACTCGCAACCGTCGCCCGCCCTTACGCCGAAGCCCTGTTCCGCGTCGCCCAGCAGGGCGACCTGGCCGCCTGGTCGGCCACCGTCGCGGAACTGGCGCTGATCGGTGCCAACCCGGATGTGCAGGCATTTGCTGCCAATCCGAACGTCAAGCAAGCACAGCTGGCCGATACGATTGCGTCCCTGGTCAAGTCGCCGCTGAACGCTGAAGCGAAGAACTTTATTGCGATGCTGGCCGAGAACGGCCGCGTTGCCCTGCTGCCGGAAATCGGTGCCCAGTTCGCTGTGCTCAAGAATGCACAGGAAGGCGCCGCCGACGCGACGATCCACAGCGCGTTCGAACTTTCGGCCGACCAGCTCAACCCGCTGGTCGCCACGCTGGAAAAGAAATTTGGCCGCAAGCTGAACCCCACGGTCGTGGTCGATCCGTCGCTGATCGGTGGCGTGCGCGTGGTCGTCGGCGATGAAGTGCTCGATACCTCGGTCCGCGCGAAGCTGCAGCAGATGCACAACGCGCTGGTCGCCTGAGATCGCACACTCGCCGCGTCCAGGACTTGCCCTACGCATCAAGAAACTATTAGGAGTTAGCACTCATGCAACTTAATTCGTCTGAAATCAGCGAACTGATCAAGAGCCGCATCCAGGGCCTCGAAGGTCAGGCTGATGTTCGTAACCAAGGCACGGTGATCTCCGTCGCCGACGGTATCTGCCGCATCCATGGTCTGTCGGACGTGATGCAGGGCGAGATGCTGGAATTCCCGGGCAACACCTTCGGCCTCGCCATGAACCTCGAGCGCGACTCGGTCGGCGCCGTGATCCTGGGTGCCTACGAGAACATCTCGGAAGGCGACACCGTCAAGACCACGGGCCGCATCCTGGAAGTGCCGGTCGGTCCGGAACTGCGCGGCCGCGTCGTCAACGCACTGGGCCAGCCGATCGACGGCAAGGGTCCGGTCGATGCCAAGCTGACCTCGCCGATCGAAAAGATCGCCCCGGGCGTGATCGCCCGTGAATCCGTGTCGCAGCCGCTGCAGACCGGTATCAAGTCGATCGACGCGATGGTGCCGATCGGCCGTGGCCAGCGTGAGCTGATCATTGGCGACCGCCAGACCGGTAAATCGGCTGTCGCTGTCGACGCGATCATCAACCAGAAGGGCCAGGGCGTCACCTGCGTGTACGTCGCAATCGGCCAGAAGGCTTCGACCATCAAGAACATCGTCCGCTCGCTGGAAGAGCACGGCGCGATGGAATACACGATCGTCGTCGCCGCTTCGGCGTCGGAATCGGCTGCAATGCAATACATCTCGGCCTACTCGGGCTGCGCGATGGGCGAATACTTCCGCGACCGCGGCGAAGACGCGCTGATCGTGTACGACGACCTGTCGAAGCAGGCTGTTGCCTATCGCCAGATCTCGCTGCTGCTGCGCCGCCCGCCGGGCCGCGAAGCTTACCCGGGCGACGTGTTCTACCTGCACAGCCGTCTGCTGGAGCGTGCCGCACGCG